>CAADGM010000182.1 GCA_900696535.1 uncultured Planctomycetota bacterium | reverse complement strand
GCTTGTCGAGCGCTGCCACGCGCTTCGCCGTCCGACGCATGGCGAGCATATACGCGCGGGCGCGCTCCCGGCGCAAGGGGTTTCGGGCAGAAACTCAGAAAAACCTTGCAGACGGGTGAAGTGGTACAATCTCTCAAGGTCGGCCATCATATCTGCCGCCGCGTCGGCCGAGAGCGGTGTTGTTCCAACTCCGTCAAACTTCCGACAAACGCTATCGACCCGTCCTGCCAGCCAGCCAAAGTTCTCATGCTGGTCTGACGCGGTGCGGGGACGGAGCCCACGATCCAGTCTGTCCCGCAACCCCCGCAACGCTTGGAGCAACGAAGTCAGTTCGACTCGTGGCGAGACTTGATGCATCGCCTCCAAGCGAGACTCGGTGACACGCACACGTTGAACAATCGCATCTCGGGAGTGCACGTCCGTGCGACTCGGAGAACCGCTGCGTTGAAGGCGTTGGGCAGTTGATAGCGCTGCGAGCAATCCAACCGCAGCTACACCAAGGACAAGCTGGATGGCCAAGTGTAGCCGGTTTGCGAGGGGCGAGCCACCCAGAGCTGCATGGCCGATCATGGCGGCAAAGCTCGCCGCGGCGTACGATCCGATCACGAAAAAGCCGGACGGAGCAGCTCCCTGCGCTGACGGGGCGCGTGTGGCCACTCTTACAATCCTCGTCACGAAGCCTGAGAGCACACCCCAGATCATCGCGAGCAGAACCAACGTCCATCCAATACGCATCCAGAACGCGGAGGTTCTAGCCGCCGCATCAGACAGGAGCAGTGGCACGCCCACCACGGCCGCCGCGAGCGCCAGAAACATTAGCGCGAGCGGGAGTGACGCAGAATGGTGTCTCGGTGGGCCCATCACAAAGGTGACTCACATGCTCTTGAGAAGCTCAGCTTTCTTGGCGTCGTAGTCCTGTTGTGTGATCAGCCCGTTGTCGAGCAATTGCTTCAGCTTCGCGAGTTTGGCTGAAAGAGCGTCAGTCGCAGGAGCAGGATTCGCAGGATTGACGCCCTGCGAGATTGCTTCGCCAAGTCGCTTACCCGCTTCGACGCCGGCAGCCGCGCCGAGTCCGAGGCCCAAGGCCGCATTAAGCGTCGTTCCACCAACACCAGGGTTCGTCGCCGCCTTGTCGAGAGCGTCGAACGAACGCATCGTCACATATGCCTGCCCAACGCGGGCTTGGCCAATCTGGTCAATTTCCAGCCGCTTGCCGAGGATTTCCTGCAACCGTTGCTGTTCTGCCTCTGGCAAAGAAATGGACTCGACATTGAATGAGATTGCCTCTAGTCCAAAGCGACTGAATTCAGCACGGATGCCCTCCAAGACAAACGCAGAAAGCTCGTTCAATTTCGCGTTGACCTGTAGTATCGAAACCTGCTGATCAACGAGGTATTTCGCGAGTCGATCCGATAGGTTCTGTATGACGAGAGCGATGAAATGCTCGTAGACTTGGTCGGTTGTGTAGGTCTTCAGCGTTCCTACGAGCTGCCCGACGAATAACCGCGCATCTTGGACGCGCATTCCCCAGCGGCCGTAGGCGCGAGCGTTGATCGGGTAGTTGTAAATCGGGTCAAGCAGAGGAATGGGTGTCTTGGTTCCCCAGCGAAGGTCGCGTCGGGCGTGCTTGTTTACATACCAAACTTCAGCGGTGAAGGGAGTCTTTCCGCCGAAGGGCAGGTTAATGAGCCGGGATAGCAGCGGAATGTTACCCGTCGCCAGCGTGTGGGTTCCGGGGCCGAGTACGTCGAGCGCCTGGCCGCCTTTCAGGAAAAGCGCGTCCTGACTCTCGTTCACGACAACCTGCGCCCCCAAGCGAAGTTCTTCGCTCGGATGCTTCCACACAACCCAATCATCCGACGGAGCATCAAACTTGAGACGGTCAATCAGGGCCATTCGAAAGCTCGCCCATGAAGGGAATCCGGCCCATGCCGCGCCGCGCGTGCCAAGCACGACGTTGCTCGGGGGCCGGCGCAACCGCGTACCGCCGACTCTTCGGCGATTGTCCTAGCCCGTATCCCGTTCGTCAAGCGACGTGCTGGCAGCAGCCTCGCTCACCTCGGCCGACCATCGGTCGCGTCCGCCATCGGTTTATGCGCCGGGATGCGTTCATCGGCGCACAAAAACTCGGTTCCGAGGGGCTTTTCACGCTGCGCCAGAGCGGGCAGGATGGTGCCTTCCGGGCGGCGACATCCAGTTAACCGTTCGGTGCGCGTTAACTGGGCGGTCGGCTGTTAACGAGAGAAACGGAGAGCGCGGGGGCCAAAACGGCGCCCCGAACGGCCCGGCGGCGCGGGAGCGGCCCGAATAGGCGCTCTCACGCCGCCCGGGCCGTTCCGGCCACATCCGTAAACCCTTGCGAATCCTCGCGTTAAAACGAACAACCCCGAGCGCTCTGTGGCCCGGGGTTTCGCGTTAACTCGTCGGTCGCCAGACTCGCGACCGATCGTTGATCTCCCCG
Source organism: uncultured Planctomycetota bacterium (assembly GCA_900696535.1). Lineage (GTDB taxonomy): Bacteria > Planctomycetota > Phycisphaerae > UBA1845 > Fen-1342 > CAADGM01. The sequence goes on along the minus strand of CAADGM010000182.1, from coordinate 14,587 downwards.
ACCGCAACCCTTATACGAACCTTCTCCGCCGCCGAGAGTGAGAGCGCCGGCTTCCAGCCGTTTTACAGGCGGCGGTTCGAGGGTGCGGCTCACCCGGCGAGCGTCAAGCCGCTGCCGTTGCTGCTGGCCGCCGGCCCCACGCCCGCCCACCGCTGTCAACCTGCCCTCGGTCGAGCGCTTACCGCCCACTGCATCGCCGCCCGCTATCCGGCGGCCACGTTTCCTGGTGGTCCGGTCCCGCGCCGAGCACGCTGCTCCTCCGGCACCGCGGCCGTGTGACAGCCCGGCGCGAGCATTGTGCGAGCCCATCGGTTCTGCTACGTTTCGGCCATGGGTTCCGCTGTCGTTGACGTCTTCTGCGAGATGGTCCGCGCTTGCCGTGCCGGCGCCTGCATGCGGCCGCGGAGCGCGAACGACAAGGAATACTTCGCTCAGGACTGGTTCATCGACCGGCTCAACGCACTCCGCGTCTCGTTCGAGCAGCAGGGCCGCAACAGCTACCCAGACTTCTGGGTGGGGGCGGAGCCGGAAATCGCCGGGTACGAGATCAAGTCCCTCGCCTTTGCGAATGGCCGCCCCGCGCGCACGACGATCGACTTCAACAGCACGATCCCATCCGGCCGCAAGCTCGGACGGGACGTGTTCCTCGTTTTCTTCCTGTACGAGGGCCGGGGGCAGGATCGGCCCGTTCACAGCCTGAGCCTGGCGCACGGCGATCTGATCAACTGCGACCACGAACTCGCCGACGAGCACCTGAACGTCGCCGTTCACGATTTCGGGTCGTTCGCGGACGGTTTCATCCGCAACCGCAAAATGTACGTCTTCCCGCACCCGATCGCGATTGACGAGAGCGGGCTCGGCCGCCAGCGACTGATCGTGCCGGCTGGTTGGGAGCTTGCGGATTCTCGCCTCCGGCGGGCCCATCGGATCTCGCGCCGGATTGCCGCCGAGACGATCGACCGCTACAGCATCCGGCTGCGCGGGCGCGGCGAAGCGGAAGTAAAGAAGACCCCCGCGCCAAGCGCTGGGCGCGTGCTGGAATTCGACGTGTTCGAGGCGGCGTAGCCGCTACGACTGCTCGGTATCGCTGAACAACGCGAGTTGCCGGCCTTCTTGTCGAGACGAGGCGGCGGGTTTCGTGTCCACAGCCTGCGACTCCCAGACCGTCTCGATGACCGCCTGCGCGCCGGAGGCGAGGGCTGCGAAGCTGTCCTCCAAATCCCGTGCATCCCGGCCCGCCGACAGCTCGACCAGCAGTTGGCTCAGCAGGACGATGCGCACGTCTCCCCGCGAGAGCCGCCGACCTGCGATGTTGAACCGCGCGACGCGCTCGGCGGTGCTGCGTTGTGCCGCGGCAAGCGCCGCGGCCGGCTTCGCTCGCTGGCGCGTGTCCCGGGCGCGTTTCACGCAGACCAGCAGCACATCGAGATCGATCGGCTCCTTCGCCTGGCTCTTCGGTGCGGCCACCGACATCTCGGCCTTCACCGGTTGGCTCTGGATCAGCGCGAAACCAGCGCCGGCAATCGCATTGGCCAGCGCGGTCCAGCCCTCCTCCCGCGAGTGGTGGTAGCTGAATACGAGCCGTCCATCGTCGCGCAGCACGCGGCAGCACTCCGCGAAGACGGCCCGCAGCTTGATCGCGAAGGCGGCGGGGTCGGTGTCCTGTACCTCCGCCGCGGCCCGCGTTGAGCCGCTGCACTTGCCCCCGCGCCGATCGAACAGTGTTTCCTGCCATACATGGAAGAAGTCAGCCAGCTCTGAGTAGTGTACGTTGTCGAAGAACGGCGGGTCGGTCACGACGAGGTCAACACTTGCATCCGGCAAGTCGGTCTGCGCGGAGTCGCCACAGGAGAGATAGAGAGCGCCGGGCGGCAAGCCAGCCGACGGCCAGCGGTCGTACACGCGTCCGCCCATGGGTGGGCTGAGACGGAAGACTTTCAAGCCTCGAGCGGCACGGCCGTCGTGCGCCACCGCGACCTCGAACGGGGCTTCGCGGTCGTGGATAGCCCGCAGCACCCGCGAGCGATACAGCGTCGAAAACGCCCCGGAACTGGCCGGCGTGCCCCAGACGTTCGCCTCGATCGGCATGCGCTCGGGCTTGAGCACGTGGTGCGAGAACATGTGCCGGACGGCCCCCGTCCCCTCGCCCTTGTAGGAGGCGAACATGTTGTTGAACTCGAGCACGCCGGAAAACAGAAGAGCCAGCACGTCGCGTTCCGGCCCCGCCGGCAACTCGCGAATGCCCTGTGCCAGCGTGCCCAGTGCCACGAGCTGCCGATCGTTGAACAGCTCGTGCCAGTAGCGATACCCGTAGTTGAGAATCTGCTTGGTGTTGTAGCCCGCTTCAATCGGTACGCGCGGGATCGGCAGACCCGACGAACGCAGTTGCGCGGACGCACGCTCGTAAGTCGCAAGGTCGTCGGGCGTGGCTGGCAGGTACTCCTTTTCGCCGCTTTGCCGCAGGACCAGCTTCGCGTAGAGACGATGGGCGGGAGGTCGTCCCGCCGCCCGAGCCGTGGCGGCCAGGGGGAATTCGTGCGCGCAGGCGCGGCAGACCGCCGTCGTACGGCGCGCCGGGCCGGCGAGCGGGTCGAACGCCTGTTTGCACTTCGGACAGTGTGCCCGCTGATCTTGTGCCCCGATCGCGAACACCGCGCCGCAATCTGGGCACAGGCAATGCACCGGCGCAGTGCGTGACATGGCATGCCGCGTGAACACGTACCGCGGAAACAGGTCCACGCCCGTCCCGCACGCCGGGCAGTCCAGCACCTTGACCCAGAAGTAGTACAGCACGTCGCACGGCTGACCGCGTCGATCGGTGCTGCGATATAGACGCTGTAACTTCGGAGCCACCGTCCGACTGAGGCAGTCGAAGTGCCGGGCGAGCTGCTCCCGGTCGATCGGCCCCAGCGCCGTGCGCACCAGATGGTAGGCGACCGGGTTGATGTCGCGACCGATCGCCGTGCATCCAAGCTTGTGCGCCTCGCCGACGGTGGTGCCGCTGCCCATGAAGGGGTCGAATACGGTCAGGCCATCGAGCCGCACCGGGCGATAGAAGTAGTCCAGCACCGACTCGCCGCGCGGCAGTGCCGCGGCGAGGATCGCCGCGCGGAACACCGATCCCAGCCGCTGCGCCCACCACTTGTGCAGATGGTAAACCGGCCGGTACACCTCCTTGCGCCAGCTTTCGGCTTCGGCGATGACGCTGACCTCCTCGAACGGGAAGCCGTCGTCGATCGCACGGGGCTGGCCGGCCCTCGCCATCGGGGGTCGCACGATCGAGATGGTGTCATCCGCCGCCCAGCCGAGCTGCTCGCGCAGCGCGATCGCGGCGGCGTGCGGCCGCTTGGCCAGCGCCTCCCGAAGCTGGTCGGGCAGCCGGCCTGCCAGCAGCCGAAGCTCGGCATCATCGCAGGACAGGGTGGTGGCGAGTCTGCCCAGGATCTCGTCCGACGGTGCGATCTTGCCCGTCTCCACGCGCGACAGGTACGCCACGTCGCAACCGACCGCCTGCGCCAGGGCGCGAAGGGACACCGCCGCAGCCTGCCGTCGTTCGCGGATGAAGGAGCCGAGTTCCATAGGGGGCGCTTGTACCGGGTGTTGATCGAAGAGTCAACGCGGCCGCTGGCAGGTCCGCTGGGGGCGGGTCGCTCAGCGCAGCGACGCACGGCCGGGCCGCCGTTCCGGCATGTGGACCGCCCGCAGGGTCGCCCGCAAAGTCCGGGGGGCCGCGTTCGGCTCTCCGCGAACGTTCAAAACCGCCGGCGGATGAAGCGGTCGAGGGCGACCAGTGGATCAGTCCGGCACGCCTTGACCCAGGCGATGAACTCAGCCACGTCGACCCGCCGGTTGGCGGTCTCGCAATTGTAGACGTAGCTCTGCGGCTTGCGGAGCCGCTGGCCCAGCGCCCGCTGCGTCAGGCCCGCCTCTTCCCGCAGCGTTCGCAGGAACGCGGGCAGCGAGCGGTAAGCGGTGGCGTGCTGGGACTTGGTGGCCATTCTGACCCGATCTTGGGGTCAGGCCGCCTTGACACGAGTTGCGTGTCAGACGGTAGAATGGTCAGGGCGTCCGTGGATCACGCTTGGCACCGTCGGGGCGCTCCCGAGTTAGCGGTAGCGGGGCGCCGGGCGGGAGTTGGGGCGCGATGGCGGCCCGTCATGTTTTATGAACCGGTTCAAAGTCTGCGGGCGGCAGCGAGCGGCCAACCGTGCCCGGTTGCGCCGGCTGCTGACAGGGCCCGCTTCGCAGCGACGTAACGAAACACCAACGCGATCCTGGCTTGGATGGCTTGCTGGATCGCGGTAGACTATCGGGCGTCCGAGCCGAACCTGCCTGCCAGCGTCCCCGCCGCAAGGCAACGCTGGCGCAAGATCAAGCGGAGGTGGCGCGATGAGATGCAAATCTTGGCCGAGTGCAACGACCCTGTGGGTGGTAGTGGTTGGGTTGGGGGTGACGGGGGCTTCGTCACGCGCGGATGAGCGTAGAGGCGCGAAGGGTGGCGAGCTGGCGATCGACCTGAGCACGTTTGCTCCGCAGCGGGCGATGGTCGAAGCAGAGCTGGCCAAGGACCAGAGCGGGCGGTTCACGCGGGCCGATCTGCTGGCCATGTTGGGCCGATCCAGTGCCGCAAGCGGGAACTTCGAGCTGAGCGCGGCCGCGTACGTGTTGTTCCTGCACGAATTCGGTTCGGAGCACCCTTACAGTGAACGGATTGCGTCCCTCCTGATCGACAGCCTGGCGCCGCTCAACCTTGATACGGTCGACATCCTGCACACCCCAGCGGGCCCGCGCTTCGAGCCCACGTGGCGGATGGGCAAGGCAGTCAGCGAGCAGCGGCTGCGCCAAGCCGTAATGGCCTGCGAGTATGCCGCCGGAATCGCGAGTTCTCCTGCGGGGAAGGCGCAGGCGCTTCTGCGGATGGGGTGGATTCAACGGGCCTTGAACGACTGGCCGGCGGCGACAGCGGCTTGGGAGCGCTGCGCGACGGAAGCGCGCGGCTCGCGCGCTGCAAGCGACGCCCTATGGTTCGCGGCGGAAAACTGTGAGTTTCTCGGCCAGCCGGCGGAAGCAGTTACTAATCCGGCCATAAACGGTTGCACTTACTGAGAAATCTGGTATACTGTGCTCATGTCGAGCAAGGATGCCCGTTTTCTCTCGCCGGGCGCCCAGGAAGCTCTGCGGACGCGTGTGATGGCGGCGCTGCGCGGCGGGATGAGGCCCGCCGTCGCGGCCCGCACCTTCGGCGTCTCGCGCAGCAGCGTCTGGAACTGGCGTCGCAGGGTCGCCCTGGGCAACATCAGTTCGCTGTGCTCCAGGAAGCGCGGTCGGCCGAAGGGGACCCGACTGGCCCCGCACCAGGCTGCCACGACGGTCCGGCTGATCACCGACCGCTGCCCCGACCAACTCAAGTTGCCGTTTGCGTTGTGGACGCGCGAGGCCGTGCGCGACCTGCTCGCGCAGCGCTTCGGTGTGCAGGTCTCGGTCCGCACGGTCGGGCTCTACCTGGCCCGGTGGGGCCTGACGCCGCAGAAGCCGCTGCGGCGGGCGTACGAGCGCGACCCGATCGCGGTGCAGCGCTGGCTGGACGAGGAATACCCGGCCATCGAAAGGCAGGCCAAGGCCGAAGATGCCGAGATTCACTGGGGCGATCAGATGGGCCTGCGCAGCGACCATCAGACCGGCACGAGCTACGGCCGGCGAGGCGTGACGCCGGTGATCCCCGGCACGGGGCAGCGTTTCCGCTGCAACCTGATGTCGACGATCACGAACCGCGGCGAGCTGAGCTTCATGGTCTTCAAGGAGAACTTCACCGCGGCGGTGTTCATCAAGTTCGCCACGCGCCTGCTGCGACTGCGGCAGCGCAAGGTGCTGCTGGTCCTCGACCGGCACCCGGTGCACCGCTCGGCCCCCGTGCGGCGCTGGCTGGCCCGGCACGCCGCGCAGATCGAGCTCTTCTTCCTGCCGGGCTACAGCCCGGACCTGAACCCGGACGAGTTCCTGAACCAGGACGTGAAGAGCAACGCCCTGGGCCGCCGGCGGCCTGCAACACGCAGCGAGATGATCGCCAATGTGCGCTCCTACCTGCGTAGCACGCAACGCCAACCCGCCATCGTCAAGAGCTACTTCCACGCCGAATCCGTTCGCTATGCCGCAGGGTAGACAGTCCAATGTTTAGTGGCCGGGGTAATAAGTGCATGTGTATAAAGGGGCATCGGATGCCATTGGTTCACCACAACCTGTTTTTGGCAAGGATGCCCCATGCACATGATTGTCGATCTCACGCGTTACGAAAAGCGCCGCCTGCGAGTTTTGGTCCAGCGCGAGCGGCACGCCGCCGTCCGCACGCGCATGCTGATCATTCTCCATCTGGCCAAGGGTCACCCCCCGACCGACGTCGCCGCCTACGCCCACGTCGCGCGCTCGACGGTCTACCGCGTCGCCGAGCGCTTCCAGACCTGGGGCTTGGCCGGGCTGGCCGACCGCCGCGAGGACAACGGCGCGCCGGGCGTCGACCCGCTGTTCCTGCTCGTCTTGCGGCAGGTTGTCGCCGCCGCGCCGCAGGACTACGGCTGGGCGCGGCCCACCTGGACACAGGAGCTGCTGTGCGTCGTGATGGAACAGCAAACCGGCCACGCCGTCTCGCAGCCGACCATGAGCCGCTGTCTGCGACGCATCGGCGCCCGACTCGGTCGGCCGCGGCCGATTCTGCGTTGTCCGTGGTCCCAAGGCCGACGAAATCGGCGTATTCGCAAGATCCGGCGATTGATCGAGCACCTGCCCAAGAACGAAGTGGCGGTCTACGCCGACGAGGTCGACATCCATCTGAACCCGAAGATCGGGGCGGACTGGATGCTCCGCGGACAGCAGAAGACGGTGGTGACACCCGGCCAGAACGTGAAGCGGTATCTGGCCGGCGCGCTCGACGTGCGCACGCAGCGGGTGCGCTGGGTGGCGGCGACGCACAAACGCAGCGGATTGTTCATCGACTTGTTGAAGCATCTTGCGCGCACCTATCGCCGCGCGAGGCGGATCCACGTGATCGTGGACAACTACAGCATCCACAGCAGCCGGCAGACGACGCTGGCGTTGGCGGGGTTGCCGCGGATCAAGCTGCACTTCTTGCCGCCGTATGCACCGGCCTTCAATCCGATCGAGCGAATCTGGCTGGATCTGCATGCCGACGTCACCCGCAATCATCGCTGTGCCACCATCGACGAACTGATGTACGAAGTCGACGACTACCTCAAGTACCGCAACCAAACCCGCTCACGCCGCCCAACCAGAGCTGTCGCGTGAGCGTGAATAGTGGTTTAGAGGCTGTTTCATAACTCCTGCAATGGCAATGGATTACATAAGGTTGCGCCAATCCTAGACTTATGGTAATACGGGCCGGTGACGAAAGGAGTCGCCATGGCCCGAGACCTGCGTCTGATCACGGACGAGCAATGGGAACGAATCGAGCCGCTGTTGCCAGAGCCGAAAGCATCGCCGAAGGGCGGGCCCAAGCCCAAGCCGAATCGGCCGTGCTTCGAAGGCATCTTGTGGGTGCTGCGCAGCGGCGCGCGGTGGAAAGACCTGCCGGAGCGATACCCGTCACCGAGCACCTGTTGGCGTCGACTGCGCGACTGGGAAGCGCAGGGCGTGTGGCTCGCGGCCTGGCGGGCGCTGCTGGGCGAACTGGACGCGCAGCAGGCGCTCGACTGGGAAGAGTGCTTCACCGATGCGAGCTTTTCGCCAGCGAAAAAAGGGGCGACGCAGTCGGAAAGACCAAACGCGGAAAGGGTACAAAGTGGCTGGTGGTGGCAGACGGCGCGGGTATTCCTCTGGGAGTGTCCCTGGCGTCGGCCTCGCCGGCCGAAGTCACGCTCGTCGGCCAGACGCTCGACACGGTGAGCGTGCCGCGCAAGCGCGGCGGTGCCCCACGGCGCAAGCCCAAGCGCCTGATCGCGGACAAGGGCTACGATGCCGATTGGCTGCGAATCCTGCTCTGGTCGCGGGGGATTGAGCTGATCTGCCCCCACCGCCGGGGCCGCAAACGCCCGTCGTTGCAGGACGGCCGGCCGCTGCGGCGCTACAAGCGGCGCTGGAAGATCGAACGCACAATCGCCTGGCTGGGGTACTACCGCCGGCTGCTGATCCGCTGGGAGCGAAACCTCAACATCTACCGTGCGTTCATGCATGTGGCTTGTCTAATGATCGCGGTGCGCTGGTTATGAAACAGCCTCTAAGCCAGCAGGAAACCATCCCTAACCTTGCCCAGCACCTCGTTAACCGCATCAACCGCCTCTTGGGGCGGTGGTTCGTTCCCATCGCCGACGCTCACCTCCACCCGGAAGCCGATGGGCACATTGGACTTTGCCTTGACCTCCAACAGCTTCGGAACCGCATCGGCGAGGTCCTGAAGCTCCGCCGCTTCGAGGGCGGCGACCGCGATCCATACCTTCGCACCGCCTCCTCCACCACCGCCGCCGCCACCACCACCGGCACCCCGACGACTGGCGACCTTGATCTTGACGGTTTGTGCAGCCGGGAAGTCGCACGGCCAAGGTCCGGAGTCCGAAGCCAGTTCCACGAAGCGAGCCCGCAGCGCTGCGTCGATCGCGTCGCGAACCGTCTTCCAGGGCAGCGTCTGGCCGGCCTTCTGTGACAGCGCCGTGGCGATGGACAGGCCCGTTGCCGATTCGTCCCTCCAAGCGTCGGGCAGGTTCTCGGGGAGAATCTCCGGCGCGGCAATCGGCTTCGGCGGGACGCGAAGTACCGCGGCATCGGTTAGCGTACCGGTCGGTACAGGCTCCGCCAGCACGCTCGTCGGCCCCGAAGTCATCCAGACCAAGCCAGCTTGCACCGCCTCTTCGATCGCTTTGTACACGACCGCAGGCGACGCCTTGGGTATCTGCATCGGCTCCTCGTACTGCTCGCGCTGCACTTGTACGACCTTCGAGCCGTCGAAGTACCTCACCACCTCGCCGACGCTGACTTCTTCACCGGCCCACAGACCCGGCAGTGCCTTCGGCGCCACGAGCGACGGAGCCACTTCGCCAAGCTCGGCCGCATCGGGCAGAACCAGTTCCAGCGCCGGGTCGGCCAGCGCGTCCGCATCCGGGCGGGACTTCCACCACGTGCGGAAGGTGTGGTCCGGCCGGGTGAGCTTCAAGACAAACGAGCCGCGCTCGCAGCCGTCAACCAGCGTATCCAGTATCGCCTGCGCCTTGAGCATCTTGGGCAGGTGCGGCAGTTGGGCGAACGCCCCGGCCAGGTCCTTGACCCGGCGCGTCGTTTCCCCCGGGCGCCACAGGTTGTAAGGCCCGCCCGGCAGGAGTGCCTCGGCCGTGATCGCCGTGTCCTGAATCCGCGCGCGTTTGTCGGCCTTGATCGTCGCGAAATGCGGATCGTCCGACACGTTGATCTTGAACGCGTGGTCTTGATTCGCCTCGTTGACCGTGACGACGACGCAGTACGCCTGGCGGATGGACTCCGGGATGCGCCCCTTGGCCTTGTCCATGTAGACAGCGAGCGTTTGCATCCGGGCCACATCAACATTGCCGTCCTGCTGCTGACGATTCAGCTCGTCGCGCACCTGCTCCCAGGCCAGGTAGTCGCGAACACGAGTCTCCGCCACGTCCAACCCCTCGCGCGAAGGCACCAGCAACAATACGGCGTTGCGGTAGACCCGGGGCTTCTCCGGGCCCGTCGTCTCGTCGAGGTACCGGCACGCTTCCGCGCTGGGCTTGCCCGACTCGGACGCCGCCGCCGGCCCGAGGATCGCATAGTGAAACGCGCCGTCATCCTCGATGTCGCGCGGCCGCGTCGGCAACGTGTGGACCTTCACGCCCGCGCCCGAAGCGCCCTCCGTCAGTTTCTTGGTCCGGCCGATCTCATCCAGCAGGCGCGCCCGGACGACGTCCTCGCTGATGCTCTTGCTGGCGACCGCGTGCATCTGGACCAGGTTGGGCCGATTGCCCAGACGCCACGTGCCCGGCAGCGCTTTGTCGGCGTCGCGCGTGAAGCTGTCGTCCAGCCAGAAGCTCGACTGCGCCCAACGCGCCAGCCCCTTCTCCAACTCGATCTTGTCCGGCCGCGTGGCCGCAAGCAGCGCCTCCAGGTCGCGCGTGCGGGCGCTCTGCCCGACCGGCTGCGAGTGCAGGAACGTCGCCAGCACCGCCTGTTCGATCTCCCGGTGCTTCAGGCCCACAGACTCGATCTGAATCCGCCGGGCGTGCTCGAACTCCGTCGTCAGGATCGCCGTCCAGGCCTGCGCCCGGCCTTCGTGTTCCTCGGTGTCCGCGACCGCGACGAGCTCGCGGGCCGCCTCGGACAGGCCCTTCTCGGTGGGCTCGGGCAGAAATACGGCCGGCCCGATCAGCGGGCTCGTATCCCACTTCTCCGCGTACCGGAGCGCCAGTGCGAACGTGCGCAGGCCGCCCCGGGTCCGCTGGAACCGGGAGAGCTGCGTCCACTTGCCGTAGAGCACCTCCGTGAGGTCCGGGTGAAACGGATAGCTCCGCAGGAACCGCTCCTCGGCCTGCGAGCCCTGCTTGCGGGTCTGCTCGTCCACGTCCGCGATGCCCTTGAGCGCCGCGATGACATGCTGCCGGAAGACCTCCCGGTTCTCGATCGACTCCGGCGTGAAGAACCGCCGCCGGAGCACCTCGGCCACGTCTTCTTTGACGACCGGCTCGACCGCCTCTTCCCGCTCGCGCTCGAAGATCGCGTACAACTCGCTCAGCAGTTGCCGGCCGGTCGAGTCGCTCTTGGCCGGGTCGGTCGCGAGCAGCGAAGCCACGACGCAGCACCGGTCAACCTTCGTGGCGGCCTGCGTGAGGTACTGGAAGAAGTTGACCAGCCGGTCCTTCCAGCGGAACTCCTGCGCGACCTTCTCCCGCGCGTACATCAGCACTTCGTCGATGAGCACCAGCACGCCGCGGCCGGCCTTGACCGGAATCTCCAGCAGCCGGGTGAGCAGGTTCTCGGCCGGGGCGCTCTCGCGTTCTTCGGCCTTGTCCTCCGCGTGCAGCAGCTTCAGTCCCTCATCGCCCGCGATCTGGTACGCCAGCACGCTCCAGGGCTGCTTGAGGACGCGGACCTGGCCCTGCGGCGAGCGGACCTCCATCCCCTTTTCCACGTCCAGCTTGTCGAAGCACAGGCCGGCCACGAGGGCCTTCGTCGGCCGCTCGCCGATCGACTGGATGAACTCCTGCACGGCCGGCACCTCCGGCAATGCGTCCGGGTCGTGGTGCAGGTGCCGCAGCGTGATGAGCGTGTGCGTTTTGCCGCCGCCGTACGTCAACTGAAGCTGCCGGACGGCCTTGTCGTTCCTGCCGGCCAGGCGCAGCGCCACATCCCGCACGAGGCCGCGCAGGTTGTGCGTCGGGAACGTCAGGGCGAAGAACTCGGCCGGGTTCTCGTAGATCGGCCGCTTACCGGTCTGCATCAGGACTTCGTACAGGTCCGCGGCGAACATGTGCAGGGCCAGTTCGCCCGACCGCAGATCGTCGCGCAGCCGCACCACTTCATGCCAGGGTTTCCAGGGTAGCTTCGCCATAGACTCACCTCTCGGTGCTGCTGACGCGGGGACTCGGAGACGATTCGGATAGCTGACTCGGAGACACGGGGACGCGGGGACGCGGAGAGTCAATCATCTCCATGCCGGCGCGTTTCCCGCTCGACGCGTCCGTTTTCCGTTTCGCTCCGACTGTCCAATCGCCGGGCTTGTCAATCATCGTGACCAGTTGCCCCAGTATCTGTTCGTAGCGCTGGTCAAGGTCACCCGCCTGTTCCGGCTTCATGTATCCGCATCGCAGCGCGAACTCGATCCATGTCTGCGTCTCGGACGCTTCGCCTTCCGCGTCACTCAACTTGCTGACAAATGCGGCCGGATATCGTCGTTTTCGCCACGCCTCCGCGATGTTCGCAGCCACGGAACGCGACGCGCGCCGAAACTGATCCGTAAGCGAGTGTCGCTCCGCGGCTGGAAACCGCCGGGTGATATCGAATACGAGCATGGCCGCGTCCATCGCGTTCTGCCACACCCTCAGTTCTTTGAATGCTCGAATGTTCGCCATCGCCACGTCTCCGTGTCACCGCGTCTCCGCTTCTTTGGTCTCCGCGTCCCCTCGTCCCCACGTCTCCGCGTCAGTCTCGGCAAACAACATCGGCCCCTCGTCGCGAATCGCGCCCTTCGCCCCCACGTGGTTGCTCAGGCTCTCCAGCAGCGAGCGTTCGTCGCTGCCGGGCGGCGACAGCTCGATCAGCGACTGGAGCAGCCGCTTGAACAGCTCGTTCCGCCGCAGGGCGTTGTCGTCCAGGTACTCGTCCACCTTGTGCACGTCCCCGGCCTTCCACAGGTGCATCAGCCGGTGAACCCGGTCGATCAGAGGGACCGGCTTGCCGCCGGGGGCCTCGTAGCCCATCGACCGCCCGCGCCGCTGGTTCCAGGCCTTGAGCTTCACCTTGCTGCCGGACCCCGTCTCTTCCTCGTCGGTCTCGTCGGCGCCTGCCTGTGCGTCGCACGCAGACAGGTCTACGTCTTCGGTCTCCGCGTCGTCGCGTCCGCGCGTCTCCGCGTCATCCGACCCGCCGCCCGTCCGGGCGAGGATGTCCCAGGTGTCGGCCAGTTCGCTGTCCGACAGGCCGCACGCCGTGGCGTAAAGGATGCACGCACCGGCCGGGGCGTCTTCCATGCCGAAGTCGTGGCGGTGGAGCAGGTAGTAGGTCGTGACGTTGTCGAGGCTCTCCAGCGCGATGTCCTGACTCGGGGACGCGGAGACGCGGAGACGCGGAGACGCGGCACTCCCCGTGTCCCCGTGTCCCCGCGTCACCGCGTCATCGCCAGTCCGCGTCACCGCGTCATCGGCAGCCCGCGTACCCGCGTCATCTCCGCTCAGCATCCGTCCGACCACGAAATCCACGACCATCCGCCGGACGTGCGTGAGGAACTCCGAAACGGTCATGATCTCGCCGGGCTTGTCGGCCTTTTTGACGACGGGGTGCTTGCTGTAGGCTTCCAACGCCGGGCCGGTCGCCGCCCAGACGAAGTCCGGCCCGCGAATCCCCGCGTCCCAGAACTCACGCAACCGCGTGGTGATGTTCTGACGCATCTCCGCCAGGACGTTGTTGTCCCAGCCGGCGCGGGCCGTGGCGCGGCGCTTCTTGCAGATGAGCCAGACAGAAGATGCAAGCCTTGCACCGGCAGCCGCCTTATGTGGCATTTCCGTGGCGATTGGCCAACTCGCGTCAACAACAAAACCCGCACGAATGATAGCCGACACCAGCGTCTCCCATGCATCAGGCTGCTTGTGAGCGAAGACGATGACCAGTCGTCCATTCTCACACAGACATCGGTACGCCTCGGAGAAAGCCTGCGCCATTCCGTCTTCGTACCACTGCTTGGCAGCTCTGTGGTCCCCGCCTGCGCGGGCAGCGTGCTGGGTGAGTTCGGCGTCCTTAGGAGTGGTCTCAGACCTAAATTCGTCAGGATGGAAATCACCAACCGTGCGCTTTAGCCACACGTAGTAGTAGTCGCTCAGATCGGCGTATGGAATAGCATCGTAGTAAGGCGGATCAGTCAAGATCAAATCAACCTTGAGCTCCTCGACGGGAACGTCGGTTGCGGAGGCAAGGATGACGTTGGCCCGCGATGATGGAAGCGGGACGGATAGAGCATGGTCAAGAAACTCGGCAATCCACTCTACTGAATCGCGGTAGTTACCTGTCGTCTGTGCGAAGGGATTGACCTCCGCGTAGTCCCAGTTTACGCGAAGGGCGTACCTTTGGAATGTGCCTGTGATCTTCTCGTAGTCTTTGTTCCAGTGGCAGAGCGTGCTATTTCGGTCTGTGAGTCGGTCGAGGGCTAACGCCAGGTAGGAGGGCACAACCGTATTGATGTCGATGTCACGGTCATATTCACGATTTCCCGCCAAGGCGCCGCGCGCGGCGCGCGTAGCTTCCACGAATCCCTGGAGTGCCGCGAGTTGCCTGGAGTTAAACGCTTTACCGAATGTTGTAATGCCGTAGCGGGTGAGGCCGGACAAGCCGCGCGCATTGGGCGACGGACGTACGCAGCTGATTGGCTCAGTAAGCGGGGTAACATTCCTCTCGGAAGCGGCGCGAAAGGCTTCACGCTCCGCTGGAGTCACGTCACGATACTCCTTACCTGACGGTCCATCGACAACAACAGCCACCATTGTGCTTGACCAGTCGCCCGAGGTGGCCGCAACCTGGATGTCTTCAAGAGTCTCTATCATGGAGCAGTGGACGCAGCGCGCACCCGACTTGGACATCGTGCCCAAGCCAATGCGCCGATCATGCTCTCTTTTCTGAGCAGCGTTTCCGCCGACAACTGGCGCATGGTGTTTGACGTGGAAAACGACATCCCCTCCCGCCTGAGGTTCTAACGCCACAAGTATCCGCTTCGAATCCTTCTTGGACAACCACACGGTTCTCAGCAGCGGCACGCTCGCGCGGCAGTTCTTGCACTTCACCGTCCGCGCCCAGAGGTAGGCGACCGTCGGTTTGGCGACCCAGCGCGGGTTGCGCTTGTCTTCGAGGTACTCCTTCGTGAACTCGGCGTTCAGCGACTCGATGTCCG
>CAADGM010000181.1 GCA_900696535.1 uncultured Planctomycetota bacterium | reverse complement strand
CCCACGCCGGCGAGTTCCGCCAACCGGTGGATCAGCTGCATCCGCAGCGCCTGCGCCGCCAGCGGCTGCAGCAGCGGCCGCGCCTCTGCGAGCAGCCGGGCACGGCCTTCGGGAGTCGCGAGGTCGACGCGCTCGGCGAGCCCGCGCAGCAGCAGTTCGGACAGCGGCAGCGCGCCGGCCAGCGCTTCGCGAAAGCCTTCTGCGCCATGCTCGCGCACGAAGCTGTCGGGATCGTGCTCGGGCGGCAGGAAGAGGAAATCGATGCGCCGGGTGTCGCTCGCCTGCGCGAGCGAGGCCTCGAGCGCCCGCCAGGCGGCCTTGCGCCCGGCCGCGTCGCCGTCGAAAGCGAACACGACGCGATCGACCAGCCTGAGCAGCTTGCGCAGGTGATCGCCGGTGGTGGCCGTGCCGAGCGTCGCCACCACGTTGGCCACGCCGTGCTGCGCCAGCATCACCACGTCCATGTAGCCTTCGACCACGATCACGCAGTCTTCTGCTCGCATCGCGTCGCGAGCTTCGTACAAGCCGTAGAGCTCGCGACCCTTCGAGAACACCGGGGTCTCGGGCGAGTTGAGGTACTTGGGCTCGCCGCGTTCGAGCACCCGTCCGCCAAAACCGATGACCTGGCCGCGCGGGTTGCGAATCGGAAACATGATCCGGTCGCGGAAACGGTCGTACCGCTTGCGCCGGCCGTCTTCGCTGTCGGCCTCGACGACCAGGCCGGCGGCGACCATCTCGTCGATCTCGTAGTCGGCCACCGCCGCTTCCAGGCCGCGCCACTGGTCGGGCGCGTAGCCGATGCCGAAGCGCGCCGCGGTCTCGCCGGCCAGCCCGCGTCGCTTCAGGTATTCGATCGCGTGCGGCGCCTCCTTCAGGCGACGGCGGTAGAACTTCGCGGCCTGTGCGAGCAACTCCAGCAGCGCCGGCGCACGTCGGTCGGCCGGGCCGGCGGAACCGGCTTCCTGCGGCACCGCAACCCCGATCGACTGCGCGAGTTCGCCGATCGCGTCGACGTAACCCAGGCCGCCGTGTTCCATCAGGAAGCCGATCGCCGAGCCGTGCGCACCGCAACCGAAGCAGTGATAGAACTGCTTGGACGGGCTGACGGTGAACGACGGCGTCTTCTCGCCGTGGAACGGGCACAGGCCCAGGTAGTTGGCGCCCGCTTTCTTCAGCTGGACGTGGCGCCCCACGACCTCGACGATGTCGACGCGGGCCAGCAGATCCTGGATGAAGCTCTGGGGGATCACGCGGCCAGTGTAGCGCGCGCCAGCGCCCTGAATCTCAGCCGCCGGCGAGCCGCGCCCTGACCTGCGCCGAGACGGCGGCGAGGTCGGTGCGCCCGGCCAGTCGCTGCTTGAGCACCGCCATCACCTTGCCCATCTGCTGCGGCCCGGTGGCGCCCGCGGCGGCGATCGCCGCGTCGATCTCGGCGGCCACTTCGGCGGGGCTGGCCTGTTGCGGCAGGTAAGCGGAGATCACTTCGATCTCGGCCTTCTCGCGGTCGACGAGGTCGGTGCGGCCCGCCTTTTCGAACTGCTCGATCGAGTCACGCCGCTGGCGGATCAGGCGATCGACGATCGCCACCACCTGCGCGTCGTCGACCGTGATGCGCTCGTCGACTTCCTTCTGCTTGATCGCCGCCAGCAGCATGCGGATCGCCGACAGGCGATCGGCTTCGCGGGCGCGCATCGCCGCCTTCATGTCTTCGCCGATTCGCTCTTTCAGGTTCATCTCGTGCCCCGGAAAAGGACGAAAGCCCGCCAGCGCTGATCGCCGGGCAGGCCTTCGGGGGCGGCGCCCGCCCGTCGTTCGGGTTCTGGGCGCCGGGTGTGTTGCCGGACAGGCGTCAGTACATCTTCTTCGGCAGCATCTGGCTGCGAAGGCGCTTGTAGTGGCGCTTGACCGCGGCCGCCTTCTTGCGCTTGCGCTCGGCGGTCGGCTTCTCGTAGAACTCGCGCGCTCGAAGCTCGGTAATGATTCCGGCTTTCTCGATCGTGCGCTTGAAGCGGCGCAGCGCGACGTCGAAGGGCTCGTTCTCCTTGACGCGGACGGTCGGCATTAAAGATCACCCCCTTTCAATGGAACCCGAAATTGTAGCGCACATGCCGGCTGCAGCAAAACCCGCCGAACCGGGCGTGGCGTGAGAGCCGCGCCGCACGCCTCGCAGCGGACCGAAGGGCCCGCCGGCGGGTCGCATGGCGGCGCCGGGGCTTGAACGGGGGGCCCGAGGTGCACAAGAATCAGGCAACGCAGCACTGGAGATCGGGGCCATGCCTGTCACGAGCCGCAGCAGCGCGACCGACCCGCGCCCGGGAGCAACGCCGATCGCGATTGCCGGCTTCCGCCAGATCTATTCCACGACCCGGGTCGAGGCTGCACTCGACAAGCTGCCGGCAGGCGCCAGCGAGTCGCTCAAGGGCACCTACGAGAAAATGCTGAAGGCCGGTGGCGACCGGTTCAGCGTCAAGCCGGCAGCGATGCCCGACTTCGACGCGCTCGCCGATGAACTGCCCAACTTCGGCGAAGTGCTCGAAGACCTGCGCCGCCAGCTCGCGCTGTGCCTGGAGACGGCCGATCCGGTGGAACTCACGCCGCTGCTGCTGCTCGGCGAGCCGGGCATCGGCAAGACCCGGTTCGCGCGCCGGCTCTCGCAGTTGCTCGGCACCGGCTACGGCTTCGTGTCGATGGGCTCGCTCACCGCCGGATGGATCCTCTCCGGCGCGTCGTCGCAGTGGCGCAACGCGCGCGCCGGCAAGGTGTTCGACACGCTGGTGCACGGCGACTACGCCAACCCGGTGATGGTGGTCGATGAGATCGACAAGGCGTCGGCCGACGGGCAATACGACCCGCTCGGGGCGCTCTACGCGCTGCTCGAACCCGACACTGCCGCCGAGTTCGTCGACGAGTTCGCCGAGGTGCCGGTCGACTGCTCCGACATCGTCTGGGTGGCCACCGCCAACGACATCGGGCGCATTCCCGACCCGATCCTGAACCGGATGAACGTCTACGAGATTCCGCCCCCCGACCGCGACGGCGCCAGGCGCATCGCGCAGGGGCTGTACCGCGAGATCCGCGATTCGCACGAGTGGGGTGCGCAGTTCCCGGAGCAGTTGGCCGAGGCGGTGGCCGACCGGCTGGCGCGCTGCGCGCCGCGCGAGATGCGCCGGCAACTGGTGGGCGCCTTCGGAAGCGCAAAACTCGCCGGACACAGCGAGATCGGGCTGCACGACCTGGCCAACGAGCGCTCGGCGCGGCGCGTGCGGATCGGGTTCTGATCGCCTGGCGTGCCGCGCGGCGGCGTGCCGCGGCCGTTGCACGCCGGCAGCGACGCCCGGCGCCAGTCAACCGGGGAACCGCCGCCCGACGCCACCCATCGGGTCGCGCCGCGGCGCCGCGAGCGCCCCGCCGAGAATCCGCCACATGACGCTCGCGGCGCTCCTGCACAT
>CAADGM010000180.1 GCA_900696535.1 uncultured Planctomycetota bacterium | reverse complement strand
TGCCGCCGCTGCGCCGCTACCAGGTGAACCTGCTGGTCGAGGACGAGGCCGCGGGCGCTCCGGTGGTGAGCGAGGAGAATCCCACTTTCCAGAACCTGATCGGCCGGGTCGAGCACGTGGCGCGCTTCGGTGCGCTGATGACCGACTTCGGGCTGATCCGTCCGGGGGCGATGCACCGCGCCAACGGCGGCTACCTGCTGCTCGATGCGCGCAAGCTGCTGATGCAACCGCTCGCGTGGGAGGCGCTCAAGCGCACGCTGCTCACGCGCGAGATCCGCATCGAGTCGCCGGCGCAGCAGTACGGGCTCATCAGCACCGTGTCGCTCGAGCCGCAGCCGATTCCGCTCGACCTGAAAGTGGTGCTGTTCGGCGACCGCATGCTGCACGCGCTGCTGCAGGCCTGGGATCCGGAGTTCGTCGAGCTCTTCAAGGTCGACGCCGACTTCGAAGACGACATCGTGATCGACGATACGTCGCTGCCCACCTACGCGCGGCTGATCGGCAGCCTGGCACGCGACGCGAAACTGCCGCCTCTGGGGGCCGACGCGGTGGCGCGGATGATCGAGCACGCCGCGCGCGACGCCGGCGACCGCGACCGGGTGACGCTGCACGTGCACCGGCTGCGCGACCTCATCGCCGAGGCGGCTTACCACGCGGGGCGCGAGCGGCGCGACCGCATCGGCCGGCGCGACGTGCAGGCCGCGCTCGATGCGCGCCGCGAGCGCACCGGGCGGGTGCGCCGGCGCCTGCAGGAGCGCATCCTCGAGGGCACGATCCTGATCGACACTGCCGGTGCGCAGCCCGGCCAGATCAACGGGCTGTCGGTCTACCTGATGGGCGAGACCGCGTTCGCGCAACCCACGCGCATCACCGCGACCACGCGCATCGGCGAGGGGAACCTGATCGACATCCAGCGCGAGGCCTCGCTGTCGGGCTCGATCCACTCGAAGGGCGTGATGATCCTGTCGGCGTTCCTCGCGTCGCGCTACGCGGCGCGCCAGGCCTTCGCGCTGAACGCGAGCCTGGCGTTCGAGCAGACCTACGGTCCGGTCGACGGCGACAGCGCGTCCCTGGCCGAGTTGTGCGCGATCCTGTCCTCGCTCGCCGGCATTCCGATCCGCCAGGCCTGGGCGGTCACCGGCTCGGTCGACCAGTCGGGCAACGTGCAGGCAATCGGGGCGGTCAACGAGAAGATCGAAGGCTTCTTCGAGATCTGCGCGGCCCGCGGGCTCGACGGCCGCCAGGGCGTGCTGATTCCGGCAAGCAACGTGCGCCACCTGATGCTGCGCGACGAGGTGGTGCAGGCGGTGCGCGAGGGGCGCTTCGCGGTGCACGCGGTGGCCAGCGTCGACGAGGCGATCGGGTTGCTCACCGGCCGCGACGACGTCGAAGCGGTGGTGCGGGCGCGGCTGGCCGAGCTCGGCAAGCTGCGCCAGAAGATCATCGCGCCGGTGCAGCGCAACCGGCAGCCGCGCCGCTGAGGACGGGGCAAGCGCGATGAACGCCAGCGCCACCGAATTGCGGATCTGGATCGTGGTCGATGCGCTCGATCGCAGCGCCGACGTGCTCGGCGCCGCGATGCGGCTGGCCGCCGGCCGCGCGGTCGAACTGGCGGGCCTGTTCGTCGAGGATGCCGACCTGCTGCGGCTCGCGGGCTGGCCGGGTGCGACCGAGACACGGCTGCTCGAGACGACGCTGCGGCCGGTGGCGGGCGCGGAGCTGCAGGCGGCGCTGCGCGCCCAGGCACTGGCGCTGCACCGGCGCCTCGACACGCTGGCACGCGACATCGGCGTGCCGTCGTCGTTTCGCATCGCACGCGGAAGGATGGTGCAGCAGGCGCTGCACCTGGCGGGCAGCGGCGACTGGATCGTCCTCGCGAGCGCGGCCACCGGGTTGCGGCTGCAGCAGGCGGCGTCCCGCGCGCGGCCGCTCGTCTGGCTGCTGCCCGACGATGTCGAGGCGCTGTCGCCGTTGCTCGCGGCGGCAACCCGCTACGACCCGCAGCGCAGCGCCGAACGCCGGGTGGTGCTGCCGCCGGACGCGACGCACGCCGCCAGGCTGCGCGCGGCCTCACAGGCCGCCGGTACGCGCCTGCAGCTCGTGCGCGAGTCGGAACTGATCGCGCGCGCCTCCTGCGGTCCGTCGGTTCCCGGCGACCTGGTGCTGATGACGCGCGAGTCGGGCGCCGCCGATCCCCAGCGGCTGGGGCGGCTGCTCAGGCGCGGCGTCGGGCCGCTCGCACTGGTCTGAACGGGCCGGTCGTCAGCCGCCGCGCAGGTCGCGGCCCTCGGGCGCAGTGCCGAAGGGCGGCGCCGGCTGGCCCTGTCGCGCGGCGATCGCTCTCAGCTGCTGCTCGAGCGCGTCGAGCCGGCCGCGCAACGTGGCTTCGCTCTCGGAGCGTCGCGTTGCCTGGCGCGCGAACTCCGCTTCGAGGAAACCGCGCAGCTCGGTGAAGCGTGACGCCTCGGCCTGGTCGGCGAGCTGGCGCTGCGCCTGCAGCTCCTTGCCGTGGCGCCGCATCTCGAGCAGTCCGGACATCTGCAGGTAGGCGATGTAGCCCAGGAAGAGCACCGTGACCGCGACGATGAAGCCGAGCATCACCACGCCGAGCGGCGCCTGCACTTCGGCAAAGGCCAGCGACAGCGTGGTCGGCGCGTTGAGCACCGCCCAGTTGACCAGCACGAAGGCGGCGAGGGCACCGAACACGAGAACGAACAGCAGCGAGCGCAGGCTCATGGC
>CAADGM010000179.1 GCA_900696535.1 uncultured Planctomycetota bacterium | reverse complement strand
CCTTCACCCATGAGGTGCTGCTCCCGCTGCGTGGGTCATCCGCGTCCGTACGTATCTTCTACGCGGCCAAACGCAGCGGATTGGGGTCAATGCTCATGAAGGCGGTGAATAGTCCGGGCTCAAGAAGGTGGCCCGCAGCATCCGTGTGCACCAGGCGCTGATCCTGAACTGGTTCGCGCCCAAACAGGAGTTCTCGGCCGGGATCGTCGAGGGCTTGAACTACCGCGTGAAGCTGACCATCGGAGAGGCTTACGGCTTCCGAACCCTGGAAGCCGCCGGAATCGCCCTCTATCACGCCCTCGGCCGACTACCCGAGCCCAAACTCCCCACGAATTCTGCTGAGGAGGCCGAAGTTCTGGGATGGGGTCTAGGCTCTAGGCTTCGCTTCCAACCGCTCCACAGCCTCCGCGTCCGCCGCCTCGCCGCGCTCACACCCGGTGCGCGAGCAGCACCGTGATGTCGTCCGGTTGCTGGCCGCCCTCGGTAAAGCTGCGCAGGTCCGTCAGCATCTCTTTGAGTGTCGCGCTAGCTGGCTGGCCGAACCCGTCGCAGAGGATGTTGACGAACCGCTCCTCGCCGAACGTCTCGCCGCGGCGGTTCTTAGCCGTCGTCACGCCGCTGGTAAACAGGACCAGCGTCTCGCCCGGCTCGAGCGTTTCGGCGGCGAGCGGGTAGGGGGCCGCCTTGGCCAGGGAGAGCGCGGGCTGCGGCTCCGGCAGGGCGAGCGAGCGCTCCTCGCCGCGGGCGCTGATGATGAACGCGCCCACGTGCCCGGCCAGCGAGTAACGGAGCTGCCCCATCGCCGGCTCGATCGCGCCACAGAAGCAGTGCAGGGCGTGGTCGCGCTGGCCGTCAAAGAGGGTGACGTTCAGCGCCTGGAGGAAGATGTGCGGCAGATCCTGGTGCATGCAGGCGTACCGGAACGCTGACTGGGACTGGGCCATCAGGATGGTCGGCAACGAGCCACCGGCCGCGGTCTGGGCCACAAAGAAGGCCACCTGCCCGTTGGCCATGCGGACTACGTCGTAGATGTCGCCGCTGCGTTCTCGGCCCGGCTCGCGAAAGGCACCGAACTGGAGTTCGTCGGACTGGGGGAGCTTCCGGGGCGTGAGCCGCATCTGGGTCTCGTGCGTCACGCTGACCTGTCCCTCGATCATGGCGGCGCGGTTGCGGGCCACGGTCTTGAAGATGGTGTCGAGATGGTAGGCGAACGCGCCCAGGAGCATGACGAAGAGCTCGAGGTCCTTCTGGTCGTAGCGGCGATCGCTTTCGCCGGTGTCGATGTAGACCATGCCCAGCGTGCCGTCTGGGCCGTTCAGCGGGCCGCACAGCACCGAGAATCGCTCCTCGGCGCTGACGAACGGGACGAGGATGAACTGGGCCCGGTCGAGCACGCGCGGCTTGAGGTCGTGGCCCAGTGGCGGCAGGTCCGCGGCCTGCCCGGCCACGTGGCGCCCTTCCTCGTACTCCATCGCCCCGTAGTTCACGCGTCGCAGGCCCACCCAGGCGCGCTGCGCACCCATCGCCGTGTGCATGAAACGCAGCGTGGCGTCGATCATCTCCTCGATGGCGGCGCAGTTGGCCGCCACCACCCCGGCGCGCCCGATCAGGTCCAGGTGCGCCGGCTGCACCGTCACCGGATCTTCGGGGCGGCGCACGGTCGCGGACGGCGGCAGCCGCGTCGCGACGAAGCGCTCCATCGACTGGCGGACGTACGCGGTTGGCGCGCGGCCCGGGGCCTTCTCGTCGTAGTCGGGATAGACGCGGATGGAGAAGTCCAGGAGCTGGACCTCGTCACCGGCGCCCAGATCGGCCTCACCGGCGATCGTGCGGCCGTTCAGCTTGAGCAGGCAGGATGAGTCGAGTTGCCGCAGGCGCCAGGCTCCGCTTTCTCCGGGCGCGATCAGGATTTGCCGGCCTGCGATGCGCGGGTCCGGCAGGCGCACGCGGCACGCCTCGTCCGAGCCGACCAGGATTTCCTCCCGGCCGCAGACGACGTCCGCGATCATCGCGCCGCTGTAGAGGACGACGAGGCGCATCCGTGCCGCAACTCCTCGCGTCGGCGCCGCCCCGGCCGCCGCGACGAATCCGATTCCGTTCGCTGCCGCGCGACGTGGGGCGGGGCGCGGGCCCGGTGGGACGGCGCAAAGGGTGTGCCGTCCAGGCAATCATGCTATCCGGGGCAGCGGAGCGCGGCCAGCGCGGCGCGGGCGCGCGGCAGCGTCGGTTCGCGGGGGCCGTGGATGGACGGGCGACTAGCTGGCCGGCACGCCGAGAGCGTTTTTGACCTTGGCCGCGAGCTGTTCGGGCGAGAACGGCTTGATGAGGTAGTCGTTCGCGCCGGTCTTGATGGCTTCGAGGACCCGCGACTTCTCGGCTTCCGTCGTCACCATGACCACGGGCGTCTTGTTGCCAGCCTGGCGGAGCGTGCGCAGCGCATCAATGCCGGTCATCTTGGGCATGTTCCAGTCGAGCAGGATGAGGTCGAAGCTGCCTTCGCTGGCCGCCTTGACGGCCTCAGTGCCGTCGGCGGCCTCCACGGTCTCGTTGATCCCGACCAACCCCAGGGCCTTGATGACGATGCGGCGGATGGTCAGTGAGTCGTCGACTACGAGCGCCTTCATCTTCCGCACCTCTAGTTCTGGTGATACGTGACTTCCATGCTGAACGGGCCCGCCTCCGAGGAGAAGCTGACCTCGAGCCACACCGACTTGCTGGGATACTTGAGCTTGTAGCCGTTCCCCTCGACCACGGTCGGCAGCCCGAGCTGCAGCGGCGGCTCGTAGCGCAGCTTGGCCTTGGCCGAGCCGGCGACCATGTTGACCAGCTCCGATATCGCGTCGACCACGTCGCCGCTCATCTCCGGCATCTGCGTGCCGGTCATGCGGCTGGCGAGCTCGAGGGCCGTAGGTGGCGGAAAGCGCAGCGCGACGACTCCGCTGATCTGGCCGCTCATGCCGACCAGCGAGGTGATGCTCGGCTGGTCGCTCTGGCCCGCACTGACCTTGATGCCGGCCCGCTTGGGCTGCACGCTGAGCATTGTCGAGAACACGTTATCCACGGCCTCGATGAACGGGTTGATGTAGTTCACGTCCACATTCAGGCCCTCCAGGTCGGGCGGACCGCGGCGCTGAAGACGGCGCACCGAACTGTGCGTCGAACCCGGGCCGGCCACGTGCCATCCCGGGTTAACACGTGGTTCATCGTCTCATTCGGGCACCGATTCCTGTTTCGAAACGCCGCGGCGCTCACAATCTTCGGAGAACGCCGCGGGGGATGGATCCGCGGCGCCCGCGCGTTACCGGGCTCCCGGTGCGGCCACGCGGCTCCGCTGGAGGAGGCTCGCCACGCGGGCCGGGATTTCGGTCGCCGAGGCCACGTGCTGAACGCAGCCCGTCTCATAAGCCGCCTTGGGCATCCCGTAGACGAAGCAGCTCCGCTCATCCTGCCCGACGGTGATCGCTCCCGCACGTGCCAGCTCGACGATGCCGTTGGCGCCGTCGCGCCCCATGCCGGTCATGATCACGCCGATCGTGCGCGTCGGGCACGTCGAGGCCAGGGACGAGAACATCACGTCGACGGAGGGGCGGTGTCCGGAGACCAGCGGCCCGCCGTCGAGCTGGACACCGAGCTGCATGCCCCGACGCACGACCCTGAGATGATGGCTACCCGGCGCGATGTAGATCGTGCCCTGCGCCAGCGGCTCGCCGTCAACGGCCTCCTTGACGCGCATCGCGCATCCGGCGGCCAGGTGCTTGGCGAACGGCCCGGTGAACTGGGCCGGCATGTGCTGCGTGACCACGATCGGCACGAAGTCGCTCGGGAACATCGGCAACACTTCGTGCAGCGTCTGCGGCCCGCCGCAACTGATTCCGATCCCCACGACCCAGCCCGAGACTCTATTGGGCGGCAGCCTGGGAGCGCTGCCGCCTGCGCAGCGCAGCAGCGTCTGCCGCGTCTGCCCCTTGGCCCGCGCCGCAGCGAGGACCTTTTCCACGAGATGGCGCTGAAACTCGGGCCGGCTGGCGGCGGTGGGCAGTTGCGGCTTGGCGACGTAGTCGAAGGCCCCTTTGCTGAGCGCCTCAAAGGTCACACGCGCGCCAGCCTGGGTGAGCGTCGAGACCATCAGGAAGCTGACCGGCACCTTGCCGGCGGCACGTTCGAGCACGCCGATGCCGTTGAGGTTCGGCATCTCAACGTCAAGGGTGACGACGTCGGGTCGCAGGGCGGCGATCTGTCGAAGTGCCTCGACACCGTCCCCCGCTTCACCAACCACGTTGATCTGCGGATGCCGGGCCAGGGCCGCGCGAATGAAGGCGCGAATGACGCCGCTGTCGTCGACGATCAGAACCCGGATGATCGGACCTGTCGGTTTCACAAGGCGCCTCCTGGACCAAGCCGGCGATGCGGCGCGCGGCGCAGCACCGTCCGAGGCAAGCTTGTCCGCCTTGGGGTGCTATCGACCCGATTCGGGCCCGAGTTTGTTCGCGGGCGAGAGCAGAAGAGAGCGGCTCGCGGCCAGGGGCGCCGCCGCCCGCCTGGCGGCGCGGGGGAGACCGGCGGTGGCCCACTACGCGGCGCCGGCGGCAGTTTGACACCGGGCCGGGGGCGTGCAATACTTACCGCTTCCCCCTCGGAGGCGATAGCCGAGGGACGCAGCGGCGACTGGGGCCGTAGCTCAATTGGTTAGAGCGCTGCCCTGTCACGGCAGAGGTTGCGGGTTCGAGTCCCGTCGGCCTCGTCCTTCCCCAGACGCCACCGCCACCCCGTGTGGACCGGTTCTCCACCTGCTCGCAACTACGGTCCATCCAATAACTTGGAGGATCGCGACTTGGATTACCCGCTCTCAGCGGGCAGCCCACGGACTGGACGAGAGTTCGCCATGAGTCACAGCCAGCGACTCGGGTTCACGCGAGGATCACCCCGCTGATTGCGGGTGCTCCACTGGTTCCGCGACAGGCATCGATTCGTGCTGTGCTGGCTGGAAGCGTCACGAAGCGGTACCGCGCCGCGCGCGGGCGTAGACGCCCAGCAGGAAGCACGGTGCGTATACGGCGAACTGCGTGACCGCGCGGACGACTGTCGTCGCCGCCGCGCCGTGGACCGGTTGCGGACCCGGGATGAGCACCAGGGCCGCCACGACCGTCGCGACGAGCGTCACCACCTGTGCCGGCACCTGCACCCAGTACAGCCGCATCTGTGTGATGGCGATGCCCAGGATGTTTGTCAGCAGGGCCAGCGCGTGGCCCGCGATGATCAGCCGGAACTCGGGCGCGAACTGCACGTAATCCGGCGTGTAAAGGAGGCGAAGCAGCGTCCGGGGGACGAAGAACGCCAGCGCGAGCATCCCGGCCGCGATCAGCAGCGCTACCACGACCAGCCGCATCGTGAGGCGGAGGAAGCGCGGCAGGCTCTCCGCGTATGACCGTGCCAGCCGGTTCGCGGACGCGGTCGCGATCTGCGTCACCAGCAGGTTCCCCGCGATCGTCACGTAGACCAGCGAGCCGAAGTAGCCGAGCTGTGCGTGCCCGTCTGTGACGAGCGGCGAGGCGAAGAGCCACCGCGGCAGGCTGTCGCACAGGTTGATGATCAGCGCCACGAGCCCCAGCGGCAGCGTTTGAAGCGCCAGTCCCCGCACCGCCCGCCACGTGTGGCCCAGGTCCCAGCCGCCGCGCCGCACGATCCGCGGACGGTCGAAGAGCACGTGGACGGCCAGCATCCCCGTTGCGTTGAGCCAGAGCGCGGCGATCGCGACGGCAGCGCGCTGCTCGGGCGTCGCAAGACCGAGCGGCTCGGCCAGCGGCAGGAGAACGGCGAAGGGGCCGATGACCGCCAGCCCGCGCAGGAAGTACGAGAGGGCCATCAGGTCCAGCCGTTCGCGGAGCTGATACGTTCCCCAGCCGACCTCTCCGAGCGACCAGGCCAGCCGGGCGGCGAAGGCGCCACCGAGGATGAGCAGCGCGGCCGGGTCGCGGTGAGCTGACCAGTGCCAGACCAGGACGGCCGCCAGGGCGAGCCCGGCGACCGTGACGCCGAGCGACCGCAGACGCAGGTACGTTCCGACCGTGAATTGGCGCGCCCCGTCGGCGACCAGCGCGGCGCGCAGCTCGAGCCCGCACAGCAACAGCAGGGGGAAAGCGATCGCCATCGCGAAGAAGTAGTGCCCGACGACGTCGGGCGTCGCGAACTTGTTGATGAAGACCACTACGCCGAGCTGGGCGAGGTGGAAGGCCGACGTCCCCGCGACGATCAACAGCGTGCTGTGCACGTGCGAGCGCGGCGCGTCACCGGGCGCAGCGGCGGCGACGGTGGCTCGCGGCGGCATGCTCAATGACGACTCCGCGCTCGGCCACCCGCTGCGCTCTCGCGATCACGGCGCGCAGCCATTACCCACGCGGCGCCGGGGAAGGCCGGCGCGCGCACGTCGGACACGCGCGGCGAGCCGTGGCCGACTCAGGGAAGCGCGACGTGGTCGGCCACGACGGGCAGCTCGAGCACCTCGACCTGCGGGTGGACTTCGAGCACCAGGATGGTCTCGTCCGTGAACTGGCCGCCGTCGAAGCAGTACATCATCGCCGACGCGCCCGACTTGGTCGTGACCGGGTTCTCGCGGTGGCGGATCGGGCTGAGCGACCCGTCAAAGAACGCGAAGCTCTGAATGTTGTCCGCTTTCGAGACCACCTGGATCAGCATGCAGCGCTGGGCCTGCATCGGCTGCTCGATGTCGTCCGCGGTGAGCACCTTGAGCTCAATCCCCATCTCCTTCAGCCGCACGTCCTCGATCGACCGGCCGCTGAACTGGGCGGGATTCAGGATCGTGATGCGATCGGTTGCGTCGGCGAGCACCAGCTTCACGCTGCCGCGCAGCCGCGCGATCTCCCGCGCCCCGCGGGCCGAGACCAGCCCACGCGTCGCGATCAGCAGGCCCGTGTCGCGCAGCCGCTCCGGCGGCATCATCTGCGGCCGCATCGTGGTGCGCTCCTGCTCGCTGTACGTGTCGCTCGTGATCATGGCCTTCCCCGTGTCGTCGGCCACGTCGCTGAGGATCAGGTTGCCGAAGCGCTTGATCCGGGCGAGCTTGTCGCCGGCAACGCGGACCTGCATCGCGAAGTTCGATTCGGCGTTGCTCTTCTCGTCGGAGTCCATGTACTTCAGCCGAATCTCGCGCATGGCCACGATCTCGGCCCGCATCGGGCCGGTGTCGTAGGCCGGCGGCGGAGGCGGCGGGGGCGCGTCGGTCGGCTGCTCGGCCGCGGGGGGCGGAGCGGGCTGGGCCGGCGGCGCGGGAGCCGGCTGCGCGGCCTGGAAGAGCACGAGAAACGTCACGAGCGAAGTTGCGAGCATGTCGAGGTCCCTTCCGATCGTTCGCTGTGGACAAACGTCCGTCGATCGCGGTCCGGGTGCCCCGCACCGCAGGCGGAGCAGGGATCACCGGCGGCTCAAAGAGGCGATATATTCGCGGCCTCGAACGAGGGCGTCAACGCGCCCACCCGCCTCCGGCCGCAAGATCAACGTCGCCCCGCCACCTGCCCCTTCCAGTCCGGCCAGCACGGAGTGGAAGTCGACCTCGCCGGCGCCGAAGTCCACTTCCTCGAGTCGCGGACCCACCCGCCGAACGTCGCGCAGGTAAGCCGCCCCGATGGGCCGGGCGGCGGCGCCCGTGTCTGCATGCCACGCCGTATCCATCGCCACGAGCAGCGCGGGGCAGCGGCAAGCCCGCACGCGCTGCGCGCACTGGTCCAGCGGCGCCCGCGGGTCGAGCACGCAGACGGGCGTGCCGACGCGGTCCGCTAGCTCGGCCGTGGCACGAAGCGCCTCCTCGGCCAGGCCGGCGCTGCGCGCGTCATCGAAGCCAGACAGGGTCACGCTGGCCTGCCTGGCGCCCAGGCTCGAGGCCAGCTCGAGCGCCGCCCGCAGCCGATCCAGCCGCTGCTCGGCCGACGCGGGGTCGGCCAGGCCCGCACCGGGGAAGCGCAGAGACAGCCCGGCCGGTTCCAACCCGAGATCCGCGAGAAACTTGCGAAGATGCCGCCGGGCCGACTCGCCGCACGCGCCGGGGTCCAGCTCCGGGGCGAGCGCGCTCAACTCCACGCGGCGAAATCCCTGCGACGCCCCGCGTTCGAGTGCCGCGCGCAACGGCAGGGCGTACGCGTCCAGGGCCGCGACCAGCCGCCCGGTGTCCATCGTCACTTCGAGAGCAGCTTCTCGGTGGCCTCGACCAGCCGCTCCATGCGGAACGGCTTGTTGAGGTAGTCGTCGACGCCCAGTGCCTCGGCGTACTGCTTGTGACGCTTGCCCTGGTTGCCGGTGATCATGATGACCCGCGGCCCCTCGGCCCGGGGCTTCATCTGGCGAAGCCGCTCGAGCACGAGGAATCCGCTCTTCTGGGGGAGCATGATGTCGAGGATGACCAGGTCGGGCGAGGACTTCTCGGCCAGGCTGACGGCGGTGCTGCCGTCGGTCGCGGTTTCGATCGTGGCGCCGGTCTCGGCCAGCCCGACCGTGATCGCCGTCAGGATGTCCGGGTCGTCGTCGACAACCAGGATCTTCTTGCCTTCGAACTTGCGCGTCACGGCGTTCTCCTCACGAAGCGGCGAGTGTAGTATTCGTGCGGCCAGGTGGCAACCATCGGTGCCGCCGCAGGTAATACACGCTGACGGGGTACCGGCGGCGGTGCGCCCGGACCCGGAAGCTGGCGCGACGTGGAGCGGAAGTCATGTTGGACGAAACGCGTCGGAACGTGTGGGTCGGGTTATTCGTGCTGGCGGGCGTGGGCGCACTGGGTGCCCTGGTCCTGCTCTTCGGGCAGGCGCCGACCACGTTCTTCCAGGGTCGAACGTACGAGATCAAGGCGCACTTCGACCAGGTCGCGGACATCCGCCCCGGGAACCTGGTGACTGCACGCGGCATCACCATCGGCCGGGTGAGCAGTGTCGACCTGCGAGACCCGAGCCGCTTCGACGCGGGCGTCGAGGTATCGCTGGCCATCGACAAGCGCTACCGCATTCCCACCGGCAGCAGTGCCCTGACGACCGAGAAGGTGATCGGCCAGGGACGCCCGCCGATCGAGATCCTCCCCGGCCCCGCGGACGCGGTCGCCCTTGAGGACGGCGCGACCATCCAGGGGAAGGTCCGAGGCGGCCTCGAGTCGCTCTTCCCGG
Source organism: uncultured Planctomycetota bacterium (assembly GCA_900696535.1). GTDB lineage: Bacteria > Planctomycetota > Phycisphaerae > UBA1845 > Fen-1342 > CAADGM01. Next base: position 10,570 of record CAADGM010000179.1, on the reverse strand, counting down.
GGGCCGTCGTGCAGTCGCTCGAAACGGCCGCCGTGCAGATCGGCAGCGCCGCCGAGGCGCTCACGCCGGTGCTGCGCGAGATGGAGACGCTGATGCGGCAGCGGTCGCCGGCGGTGGTCGACGCGGGCGCCGAGCAGGGCAACGTGTCGTCGGCGGTCGCGCGGCTGGACGCGTCGCTCAAGCACTTCAACGAGGTCCTGGGCGATCCGACCGTCAAGAGCCAGCTCCGCGAGACGGTGTCGAACCTCTATGAGATGACGGAGCGCGGCAAGAAGGTGATGGGCGACGTCGAAGCGGCCGCCACCGACGGCAAGGCGCTCATGTCCGACATGAAGAACCTGGTGGCCCGGGCCGACACCTCGCTACAGAACATCGACCAGCGCGTCAACGAGATCGGCCGCGGAACGACCGACGCGCTTGGGAAGGCGTCCAACTTCTTCGACGAGCTGCACACCGTGAGCAAGCCGGTCACCAGCGGCGAGGGCAATCTCGGCCGGCTGTTCATGGACGCGCGCCTCTACGACAGCCTGCTGATCACGACCGACCGCATGGCCATGGCCATCGAGGAGCTCCGGCTGCTGATCGCCGAGTGGCGGCAGGGGCGGGTCAAGATCGCGCTTTGATCCCGCGGGCCGCGGACAGTCGGCACGCCGGTAGCATGAGTGAGACAAGCCCCGCGCGGGGCAACGGAGTCATCCGATGACACGACGTCGAATCACGTGCTCGCTGATGGGTCTGGTCGCGGCCAGCGGCCTCACGGTGGGTGTAGGCTGCAATCCGGCCACGCAGGCGGCCATCGAGGCCGGCGCGATCCAGGCCTCCTCCGCGCTGATCAGCTCCATGCTTCGCGCGGTGATTGACATCGGCCTCCAGGCCGCGGTCAACGCCACGGACCCGAACAAGACCCAGTAAGTGTCCGGTGCGCCCTCCGCCCAGTTTTGGGCCCGATTTCGCTCGCACCGCCCCGCGATGGCGAGCGCCTGGGTGCTTGCGGCCATGCTCGCCGCGTGCGTGGCCACACTCGGCGTGTCCAGCGCACGGATGCGCCAGCAGGATCTCTCCAACGCGCTGCAGCCTCCTTCGGTAACGCACCCCCTGGGAACGGACGAGGTCGGGCGAAGCGTGCTCTGGCGGACCTTGTACGGCGGGGCGATCTCCCTCTCCCTGGGGCTGCTGGCGGCCGCCATCGCGGTCACGATCGGGGCCGCGTACGGGGCCGTTTCGGGGTACGTCGGCGGGCGAATCGACGACGTGATGATGCGCTTCGTCGACGTGCTGTTCGCGCTCCCGTCCGTGCTCCTGGTCATGCTCTTCACGCTGACGGTCGGGGGCTGGCTGGAACGGCTCACGCACATTGGCATCGAGTGGGCGCGGGCGATCGTCCTGGCCCTGGCGATCGGCGGAACGAGTTGGCTGACGCTGGCCCGCGTCGTGCGTGGCCAGGTGCTCTCCCTGCGCGAGCGCCCGTTCATCCAGGCAGCCCGCGCGCTCGGGCTCTCGACAAACCGCATCGTCGTCCGGCACCTCGTGCCCAACCTCGGCGGCACGATCGCCGTCTTCGGAACGCTCACCGTGCCGACCGCCATCCTCCAGGAGTCGTTCCTCAGCTTCCTGGGAATCGGCGTCCAGCCGCCGCAGGCAACCTGGGGATCGCTTGCGGCGGACGGCGTGCGATCGCTGAACCCGGTGCGGATGAGTTGGTGGCTGGTAACGTTCCCGTGTCTCGCATTATCGGTCGCTTTGCTGGCGTTGAACTTCGTCGGGGAGGGGCTGCGTGATGCGCTCGATGTCCGCGGCGCCGAATCGACGCCCAGCCGTCAGGCGTGAGCCGGTGGCTGCGGCGAAAGCTGGCAACCGTTTGGGGAGGGTCGTCGCCCCGGCAATTCAAACGGATGCGCATATCGGCCGATGAAGCGCACGCTCCCGCCGCCGTCAGCGGTTGAAAAGTACGCCGGGTCGGCGTAACCTGCTCACGAGCGTATTGGGGATTGGTGTAACGGTAGCACGACTGACTCTGGATCAGTTAGTCCAGGTTCGAATCCTGGATCCCCAGTGCATTGCGACGGCCGGTCGGCGACGCGGCGACAGGTTATCAAACGCTGACCTGCGGCTTGCATTCGGCGCCAGGCCGGATATATTAGGTAAGAAGCCCCGAACCCCGGGCCGGACTGCGTTGGCGCACGTGTCCCCCCCCGCACGTCCCGACCGCCGGCCCACTTCTTTTTCCCCAACACGCTACTCCGTCTTGCCAAGTTCGGCTCCGCGCTTGATGCCGCGCGCCGATGTGACGCGTCGTGCCGGCGGGGGCGTACGAAGCGGTCGCTGCACGCCCCGACATCGTCGCGCGGCCGCCCGCAACGACCGCCGCCTCCGACTTCAGGGCAGACCGGGCTGCACGTTCCGCCCCTGCGCGTCGTACTGACTCAGGTCAACGCCGCGCAAGGCTTTGGTCATGTGAACGATCTGCCCGGTGTGAAACGAGAAGTGTTCGACGACATGCGTGACGGCGACGAGTTCCGACACGTCGTAGCCCTGGATCAGGCGGCGCTCGAGTAGTTCGTTCGGGCCGCGATTGCGCAGAAGCTCGCACGCCGCGCGAGTCGTGCCCTCCAGCTTCGCCAGCAGTTCGGCCCCGAACGGCCCGCCGCGCGCGCTGAACTCGGCCGGCCGATCGCGCGTGACGGGCTGGCCGCCGACGCCACCGAGGATCCACTGCCGCACGTTCCCTTCCAGGTGCAACAGGAGGTTTCCGACGCTGTTGCAGGTCTGGCTGGCGCGGTGCCAGAGCTCGGCTGGCGTGAGCATTGCCGTGCAGCGGGCAATCTGTGCGAGATTCTGTGCGAGCTTCGACTCGGCGTAGGTGGTCAGCTCGCTGGCCCAGTCACGTGGCGGCATGGGGCGTTACTCCTCGGAAACTCGCGCGTCGGTGACACGGCGGGGCCGTTTGACACCTGCCCGGCTTGCTACCTATCATCGCCCCCGATCGTCCCGCGAGGAAGGGTGCAGCTGCGAACGGCGTGGCTGCGCGGCGTCACGGGCGGCGTCACGCCTCCTGAGAGACGAGTACGGAAGCCAACATGACCGTGACGTGGAGCGTCGCGCTGCTGCTGCTGATGGGCTCATGCCAGGCGTCCGGCGCCGACGTGGAACGGTCGATCTCGGACTACCGGGACCGGATGCTTTCAGAGGGCCAGCCGGCGCTGCGCGATGCCGACCGCCCGGTGCAGGGGCGACTCGCCCTGCGGGCCGAGCCGATGGCCCTCCCGCCCGAGGACCGCGGCGACCTGCCCGCGCGGGCGGCGCTGCTGGCCCGGCCGGCGGCGACGACGCAGCCAGCGCCGAAGGACGTGCTGTTCGAGCTGCCGGATCCCTCCGACGCGGTGTCCAACTTCCGTCAGCGACTGGCCTGGCTTCGCGAGAAGGCCGCCGGGTCGCAGGACGACCGCGTGGTGCGCAACTACGAGCGCGTCGTCAACAAGGCGGAGGAGTTCATTCATCTGCGCAAACGTCCGCGCGAGACGCGGCTGTCGCTGGCCGAGTGTGTGCAGCGGGCGATCGAGAACAACTACACGGTCCGTATCCAGGCGCACAACCCCGCCATCGCGCAGACGCAGATTGTTGAGGCCGAGGCCGCGTTCGACGTCGAGTTCTTCCTGGACTGGACCTGGGCGAACCTGGACCAGGCCACGCAGTCGCAGTTTCAGGCCGGCTACTCGGACAACCGGCGCTTCTCGGGGGGCTTTCGGCAGTTGCTGCCCAGCGGCATGCAGGCCTCGGTCGGCGTCGATCACGCTCGCAACAAGACCGGGTTTCCGTCCAACATCCAGCCGCTCAACCCGGTCTACGGGACCAGCTTCTTTACCGAGCTGCGCCAGCCGCTGGCGCGGGGCTTCGGGCTGGATGTGAACCGCGCGCAGATCGAGCTGCGCAAGAGCGATTACCGCATCAGCGTGGACGAGTTCATCGCCCGTGTACGCGACACGCTGCTCGAGGTGGAGACGGCCTACTGGTCGCTGGTCAACGCGCGGCGGAGCGTGGCCATCCGGGCCGAGGCGACGGCGCAGAACTTCGTCACCTGGCAGAACATGATTGAGCGGCTCGACCACGACGCGACGCAGGTCGAAGTGGCCAACGCCGAGTCGCGCTACCAGACGGCCTTCGTCGGCTTCCTCGAGTCGCTCAAGATCGTCGCGGACGCGGAGGACCGCCTCAAGAACCTGATCAACGATCCGGAGCTCAAGCTGTCCGAGGATCTCGAGATCATTCCGACCGAGACGCCCTTCGCGGCGGCCACCGTCCTGGACCAGTTCGCCGAGGTGCGGACGGCGCTCGACCAGCGGGCCGAGATCCGCCAGGCCAAGGAGCGGATCACGCAGGCGCGCATCGGGACGAACTTGGCCAAGAATCAGATCCTCCCGCGGTTCGACCTGATCTTCCGCTACGAGGTGCAGGGCCAGGGCGGCAGCGCGGACAACTCCTGGGACAACCTCACGCAGCACAACTTCATCTCGTACACGATCGGGGCGAGCTTCTCGTACAACTTCGGCGAGCGGCGCGGGCGGGCGCAGTGGACGCGGGCCCGGCTCCAGGAGTCGCAGGCCGTGGTCGCCCTGAACCAGGTGACGGACGCGATCGTCGAAGAGGTCAACGTCGCGGTGCGCACGCTGATCGTGCGCTACGCGCAGCTTCCCCCGGCGCTGATCGCCGTGAACGCCTCCGAGCGCAACCTGCGCTCACTCCAGGCCCGGACGCAGCGCATCGACCCGAACTACCTCCAGACTGAGCTGGGCGCGGTCGAACAGCTTGCCCAGGCCCGCCTGACACTGCTCCGGGTCGTGACCGACTACAACATCGGCATGCTCCAGCTCGAAAAGGCCAAGGGCACGCTCCTCGACTACAACAACATCTCCGTCGTCGATGCCAAGTCGCTCCGCTGATCCGCCGCCCCCGCCGACCAAAACACTGCGGGGCGGGAAGTGGGGCGGCTGGGTCGCCGTCTTCGCGGCGGTTGCCTGCACGAGCTCGTCGCTGCCGGGTGACTTCGTTTACGATGACGTTCCCCTCATCGTCGAGAACCCCCGCATCCGCTCGCTCGACCAGTGGCCCGCTATCTGGCTGTCCGATTGGTGGAAGCACGTCGAGGGCACCGGAGCCGCGGCCAACGCAGGCCGCGACCGGCTCTATCGACCGCTGACCCTCCAGAGCTTCGCGCTGGACTACGCGATCGGCGGCCTGCGGCCACTCGGCTACCGGCTCGTGAACGTGCTGCTGCACGGCCTGTGCTGCTGGCTCGTGTGGCGATTCGCGCGGCGGCTCACCGGCGACCCGCTCGTGGCGAGCGTGGCGGCCGTGCTGTTCGCCGTTCATCCCGTGCATGCGGAGGCGGTTGCCGGGGTCGTCGGGCGCGCCGAGCTCCTGACCACGGCATTGCTGCTGGGCGGAGCGCTGGTGCTCATGCCGCGCTCAGGCGAGGCAGGCTTGGGCCGGCTCGTCGCCGCCGCGGGGCTGTTCCTGGCTGCGCTGCTGGCCAAGGAGACGGCCGTGAGCTTCCCGGCCGTCGGGCTGCTGGTGATCCTGGCGACAGCACACGGCGCGCGAAAGTCAGCGACGTGGTGGCTGGTGCGCGGCGGGATCCTGCTCCTGCCGCTGGCCGTCTACTTTCCGCTCCGCTACGTGGCGCTGGAGGGCACGCTGTTTCGCAGCGAGCCGGCCGACATGCTGATGAATCCGATCGCGGTGGGCGGCACTGCGGAGCGCCTCGTCGGGTCGTCGGTCGTGCTGGGGCACTACACGCGTCTCCTCGTCGTGCCCGCGTCGCTCAGTGCCGACTACGGCCGGGCGATCATCGACCCGGGCCGCGGCTTCGATCCGATGGCGATCGTCGGGGGACTTGCGGCGCTGGGGCTGGTCGCGGGGCTGCTCGCGCTGCGCGGTCGCGCGGCGACCGCTCGCGTTGTGGGCATCCTCGTCGCCCTGTTCGTGGCCAGCTACGCGCTCATCTCGAACACCGCGCTGCTCATCGGCGTCGCAGTGGCCGAGCGGCTCATGTACTGGCCGTCGGTGCCGCTCCTGGTCCTGGCGGCGCTGGGGATCGTCGCGTTCTGGCGGCGCTACTGCGTGCCGGGCGCGAAGCTCGCCGAACGGGCCGCGCTTCTGCGCGTGCTCGGCGTGGCGCTCGTCGCGGCGCTGGGCATTCGCACCGCCGTCCGATGCACCGATTGGCACGACAACCGCACGCTCTTCGGCCGCGATGTACAGACATACCCACAGGGCGCCCACCTCAACCTCTGCTACGCCCGCACGCTGGTTGACGATGCCCGAGCGCAGACCGACCCACGCGAGGCGCTGCGCCTTCTCGAAGACGCCGAGCAGCATACGCTCGCCGCGCTTCGGATTCACCCCGGGTACGCCGACGCGCTGAGCGTTCGCGGGCAGATTCGCGTCCTGCTGGGCGACCTGCCCTTGGCCAGGCAGTTACTCGCGGGCGCCCTGTTGCTGCGGCCCGACCTGCGTGACGCCCGTCGCGTGCTCAACGCGATTTCCAGCGACGTGACGCCGGGCGACGACCCCGACGCGCTGCGCGAAGCGCTGGCCAGCCAGCCGGCCGACGTGGCGCCGCGGCTGCGACTTGCGGAGCGCCTCGTTCAAACTGGCGACCCGGCCGCGGCGCGGCGCGAACTGGCGGCTATCGTCGCCGCAAAGCCGGAGCACGTGGACGCGCTGCGCCTGGCCGGCAAGACGGCCGCGCTCACGGGAGACACGGCGGGAGCGATCGAGTATTTCCGCCAGGTGCTCGTGCGGGAGCCCGACGACTGGGAATCGCACGCCAACCTGGCGACACTGCTGGCGCCGAGCGACCCCAACGCGACACTCGCGCATGCGGAGCGCGCGATGCTGTTGCGGCCGGACGACGTCCGCGTGCAGACCAATTACGCAGAAGCGCTCGCGCTCGTCGGCCGGACGCGGGAATCCATCGCCGTCTTCCGCCGGCTCCTGGGCGACCTGCCAGCGGACGACCCGCTGCGTGCCGCCCTGGCCGAGCGCGTGGCACGCCTGGAGCGCGGCGGGCGGTAGGACCGAGCGCGGCTAGGATTCGCGCGGAGCGCCGCTTGTCGGCCGGGGCGCGAGCGCGGCGCCGCCGGTTGTCGTTGCCGTTGCACCGGGCGAACGCCATGCAGTACCCAACGACCGCGGACACGATTGTCGCCGTAGCGACGGGCTGGGAGCCGTCGCCGTTGGGCATCGTGCGCGTGAGCGGGCCGGCGAGCCGGCGCCTGCTGGTGAACGTGGGTGTAGAGGCCCCGCCGCCCAGTCCTCGCCCCGTGTGCGTCGCCGTGCGCGTGCGGCTTGAGGATGACTGCGGCTGGCCCGGCCACCTGGTGTGCTTCACGGCGCCGCGGAGCTACACCGGGCAGGACGTGGCCGAGCTGCACCTGCCCGGCTGCCTGCCGCTGCTCCGTGAGGTATGTGCCCGCCTCATCGCGGGGGGGGCGCGGCGGGCGTTGCCGGGAGAGTTCACGGCGCGGGCGTTCCTGTGCGGGCGGCTGGCTCGCGAGCAGGTTGAGGGCGTGCTGGCGCTGCTGAACACGGCGAGCGAGTCGGCCGCGCGGCAGGCGGCGCGGCTGCTGCGGGGTGAGACGCAAGCGGACCGCGAGCGCTGGCGCGAGGAGATCACCGACCTCCTGGCCCGCATCGAAGCCGGTGTTGACTTTGCCGACGAGGAGGACGTTCAGTTCGTGTCGGCGCCGGAAGTGCGGAAACGACTGGCAGGCCTGCTCGTCCAGGTCGAGGCGACTCTCGGGCAGCGTCGAAGCGAGCGCCGCGAAGGACGTGCGCACGTCGCCCTCGTGGGCCTGCCCAACGCGGGCAAGAGCGCCCTCTTCAACGCCCTGTGCGGCCACGCCCGAGCGATCGTGTCGCCGGTCATCGGAACAACGCGCGACGTGCTCTCGTGCGAGATCACCGTCGGCGGACGGCGGATCGTGCTCCAGGATTGTGCCGGGCTGGGGCATGCACCGGACGAACTCGAGCTCGCCGCTCACCGTGCGACCGAGCGGACGGCGGAGCTGGCGGACCTGGTGCTCTGGGTCCACGCGGTCGACACGCCCTGGACCGACAACGAGCGGGCGGCGTACGCGCGACTGCCGGCAGAGGGGCGGTTGGTCATCGGGAGCAAGGCGGACTTGGGAATCGCATTATCGCCTAATGATCCTCCGGCGGCGGTGCTCGTCAGCGCGCAAACGGGCCGGGGCCTCGCCGAGTTACAGGACCTTGTCGCCCGACAACTCGACACCAGCGGCTTTTCGAGCACGGCCGGGGCCGGGGATGTCGACCTGGCGCCGGCGGCGCTGGCGCTGAAGCGGGCCGCTGACGCCGCCCGCTCGTCCGGGGACCAGCTTGAGGCTCCGGAGTTGATCGCGTTGGAACTACGGGCAGCCATCGAGAGCCTGCGGAACTCGGCCGGCGAGACCGTGGACGAGGCCGTTCTCGGCCGCATTTTCGCCCGTTTCTGCATTGGAAAGTAACGGTCGCAGGGGCCGTCGCGGGGTCGGCCGGAGCCCGGGAGCGCGTACGGACGCGTGGTCGGGGCGAGACGCGTGGGTCGCTCCCATTCCCCGGGGCACGCGTTGCGCGGCTGTAGAAAAATGTGGAAAGAACTCAAGCCCCCCCGTCTATACATGCGATAGAAACGGGCGCAAGCGACGTGCGGCGGAGTTTCGTCAATGCGCTGAACGGACGCTTGTTAGCAGCGTATTATTGAGCGGAGACATCATAAGCGGCCCCGAGACGGGGCCAGAAGTAAAACGGCTTCTTTCCCCTCCGGAGAGCACCGGGACGCCTCATGGCACCTGGTGCCCTCTTTTTTTGGGGTCTTCACGGATTAGCAGGGAGCGAAGGCCTCGGACGGCAGCGTTGCTGATCGCGAGCTGCGTCGACGACGTCAAGGCGCGGGAGGGAGCCGTTGGGCAGGGGCGGCGTTAGCCGCGCGCGGAGGGTTGCGAATGGTGTCTGGTGGGCGCCATCGGCCGAACGGATACCGGAATCGGCCTCCGCCATCGGCACAAGACTGGGATCGAACTGCCTCCGAGGCGCGACCGCCCGCGGCGCTCTCCGTTCGAGCGCCGCGAGTCCACTCCGCGGCCGACGCGGCTTGCGCCGGCGGCCGCACCGAAGGTCGAGCACGGTCGACTACGCGCAGCGACGGCGGAGCAGAAGCGCGGCGAACGCCACGCTCAAGCCCACCGACGACGGTTCGGGGACCAGGGTGATGGTGACGCCACCTCGATTGTCCCAAGGGAATCCGTCGCTCATCCAGAAGTACACCGTACCAGCAGAGCTCAGGGTGAAGGTAAGCGGCGGGCCCCCAAGATTGGCCGCCAGGGCTTGTTGCTGAGTCGGAAATCCTTCCGTCGTATTTGGTGCCCAGTAGCCGTTGGTGCTGAACTGGCCCGGCACGTCGACCCGCACGCCCCACCTCCACGGACGCCCCTGGGCGGCGGGATCGTCGTCGGATGGCCAGGGACTCCAGCCGTCGTACTGGTCGGTAGGATCGTCGCGCAGCGCGACCTGCCACGTCCCGGCTGCAATGGGAACCTGCACCGCCACGGCGTACATGTCGGGCCCGGCGTTCGCTTGCGCGTCGACGTTCACGACGGAGCGACTCCCCAGCACCGGGACCGATCCGGCGGACACGACTAGCAGCAAACTCAGTCCGACGATCGCCTGTTCACTCTGTGCTCGACGAGTCATAGCACGTCTCCTTGGCAGCAGCGTCTCGCCCGACCGCCCGTCCCTCGGAGCGCAGCCATCCGGGGTGCCAGGAGGCAGCCACTCCGGCACTCGACGCGCAATGACCACCGGGCCGTCCACGGCCGGATGGGTCTTACGCGCAGCCGCGCAGCGATACCCGAGCGAACCCCGCCTCTCGTATTCCCTGTCCTCCCCTCTGATCGACTCACGTTACACCGCGCCTCGTGAGAGTCAAGCCAAGAGTGACCCTCCCGGCCATCAGGGATTTCCTGGTCTCGGGCGAGCCGCGATACGACTTGCCGACGCGGCCTTGCGTCGACGCGCGGCACCGCCGCACGCCGGAGCGTTCAGCGTGCGCCGGATCGCGTGACTGATCGAACGAATACGCCGGCGTGTGTCACTGCCCGCTGAACTTGGGCGGGCGGGTCTCGACCTCGTCGGGCTGGCCGGGACGCGGCTGCGGCTCGCTGTCCGGCCTTCGCCGCGAGGGGTGGGCCGCGCGGTAGGCGTCCATGCCAGGCGGCTCTGGGAAGGCCCGCGCGACATCGAATCCGAACTGCTCGCACTCAAACCGGAACACGTCGAGCAGAACGTCATAAACTGGTTGCCGCAGGAACAGAGGCAAGGCGCGCCACAGCCGGACCTTCTTCAGCGTCACGACGTGTGAAATGGGCGGCGCGGCGAGCACCTGGCCGACGACGTCGATTTGGATGTCGATGAAGGGGGGAAGTCGCTTGGACGCCTGCATCCACATGGACTGGTCGGACTGGTAGCGGTCGTAGATCTCGCGGGCGCGATCGGTGGCGGCAGCGAACCCCTG
>CAADGM010000178.1 GCA_900696535.1 uncultured Planctomycetota bacterium | reverse complement strand
GGGCGGATCCGCCCCGGTGCAAGCCGCGCTCCCTGCGGCCTCACAGGAGGGCGCCGCGGCAGCAGCGCAGGCCGGCGCGGCAGCCGTCGGCGGCAGCCCCACTGCCGCCGAGGTCGACGTCGCCCCGGCCCCGGCAGTCGGCGCCGGGTATCCGGCGCAGGTGCGCTTTCACTTCGAGACCGGGAAGTCCGCACTTCCGTCCGATGCCGCCGCGCAACTCGCGGCGATCGCCGAATGGGCGCGCGGCGACGCGTCGGCGAAGATCGGCATCTCGGGCTTTCACGATCGGCACGGCGATGCGGCAGCGAACGCGGTTCTTGCGCGCGATCGCGCGATCGCGACACGCGAAGCGCTGCTCGCCGCGGGCGTGCCCGCCGAGCGCATCGTGATGGTCAGGCCGCAGGAAACCACCGGTGGCGGCGACGACCGCGAGGCGCGACGCGTCGACGTCTATCCGGCGCAATAGGCGCGGCGCCGCCCCGCCCCCGGCGACGGCCTCGCGCGCCGGGGCCTCGCGCGCGAGGCACGCCGCGAGGCCATGAAGGCGGTACTCGACACGAACGTCTGGCTCGACTGGCTGGTGTTTGCCGAGCCCGCGGTCGCACCGATCGCGCGCGGCATCGAGACGGGCGCACTCACGGTGCTGGGCAGCGACGAAATCCGGGCCGAATGGCTCGACGTGATCGCGCGCCCGACTTTCGGACTGGGCGAGCGCGCGCGCGCCGCGGCGAGCGCGGCCTGGGACCGCTGGGTGCACCGGTGCGCGCGCGCGCCGTGCTGCGCACTGGCGTGCCGCGACCGCGACGACCAGAAGTTCGTCGACCTGGCGGTGGCCGAGCGCGCGACCTGGCTGGTCACCCGCGACAAGGCGCTTCTCGCACTGGCCCGGCAGGCCGCGCGCGCGCACGCGCTGTCGATCGTGCGGCCCGACGCCGCGGCGCTGCTGGCCGCGCTGTCGACGCACGAGGCGAACCTATAATCGGGGACCGGAGGAACGACCCCGCCATGGACGCCGCGCAGAGCTTCGCCCCGCCCCCGATCGAAACCCGGCTGCCGAAAGTGGGCACGACGATCTTCACGGTCATGTCGGCGCTGGCCGTCGAGAAGAACGCGGTCAACCTCGGCCAGGGGTTCCCCGACTTCGACTGCGATCCACGCCTGGCCGACGCGGTCGCCGACGCGATGCGCAGCGGCCTGAACCAATATGCCCCGATGGCGGGCAATCCCGAACTGCGCCGGGTGGTGGCGCAGAAGATCGCCGAAACCTGCGGCGCGCGCTACGACTGGAACCACGAGATCACGATCACGGCGGGCGCCACGCAGGCGATCCTCACCGCAGTGCTGGCGATCGTGAGGCCCGGCGACGAAGTGATCGTGATCGAGCCGGCATACGACAGCTATGTGCCGGCGATCGAACTCGCCGGCGGGAGCGCGGTCCCGGTGCCGATGGACGCGCAGTTCCGCGTGCCCTGGAAGGCGGTGCGGGCAGCGCTCGGCCCGCGCACCCGCGCGATCCTGGTCAACTCGCCGCACAACCCGAGCGGAACGATCCTGCGCGAGCCCGATCTTCGCGAACTCGAGTCGATCGCGGTCGAGCACGGCCTGTTCGTCGTCTCCGACGAGGTCTACGAGCACATGGTGTACGACGACGAGCCGCACCAGTCGGTCAGCCGCTATCCGCGGCTGGCGGAGCGCGCCTTCGTCATCTCGTCGTTCGGCAAGACGTTCCACGTCACCGGCTGGAAGGTCGGGTACTGCGCGGCACCGGCGCCGCTGACCGCCGAGTTCCGCAAGATCCACCAGTACAACGTGTTCTCGGTGAACACGCCGATGCAGCACGGTCTGGCCGCCTACATGCGCGATCCGGCGCCGTGGCGCGGACTCGCGGCCTTCTACCAGCGCAAGCGCGACCTGTTCCGTGCCGGACTCGCTGCGACGCGGTTCCGGCTGCTGCCCTGCGAGGGCACCTACTTCCAGGTGGTCGACTACAGCGCGATCTCCGACCTGAGCGAGGTCGAATTCGCGAAATGGCTGACCGCCGAGATCGGCGTGGCGGCGATTCCGCTGTCGGCGTTCTACGGCGAGCCGGCCGAGAACCGCACGGTGCGCTTCTGCTTCGCCAAGGCCGACGAGACGCTGCGAGAGGCGCTCGGGCGCCTCGCCAGACTGTAGCGGCCCGAAGCGGGCCGCCGCGCCCTAGGGCTGGTCTTCGCCGGCTTGCTGCGCGCCGGCCTCTTCGGTTCCGGCCTCGTGCTCACCGGCATCGGCCTGCGCGGGCGCCTCCCCCAGCGCCGCCTGCTCGGCCCTGCGTTTGAGCTTTTCTTCCTTCTTCTGCTTCTTGGCGAGCTCGCGCTGCCTCTTGGCGAATGCGTAGTTCGGTTTTGCCAATCTGCGGTCCCTCCGCGGGTTGTGACGTTGCGTTTCCCAGCCGCATTGTCGCGGCTCTTCGGTCGCGGCGCCACCCGGCCGGCCGGACGCACCGGATTCGCCGATGCGCGCCGCGCCGCAGGCCCGGTGCTACGCGACGATCCGGCGCCGCAGCGCCTTGACCTGGCCGTGCCGAACCTTCTCGTCGATGCGCCTCGCCCGCGCCGCCGCACTCGGCCGCGTCTGCACGCGCGCCGCGGGCTGGTGCGCCGCCAGATCGACCAGCGCCTGAAGGCGCGCAATCGCATCCTCGCGATTGCGCTCGAGGCTGCGGAAGCGCTGCGCCTTGATCACCACCACGCCCCCGGCCGAGATGCGCCGGTCGTCGAGCGCGAGCAGGCGCTCCTTCACGCGCGCCGGCAGCGACGAGCCGCCGATCGCGAAGCGGATCTGCACCGCATTGGACACCTTGTTGATGTTCTGGCCGCCGGCCCCTTGCGCACGGATCGCGGTGAACTCGATCTCGTCCTCGCGCACCTTCGGCGAGCGCGCGGCAGTGCTCATTTCATGTCCTTCAGCAGCGGCGTGTCGTGCGCCACGAGGAACTCCTCGGCGGCCTCGATGATGAAGTAGCGGAACGCCTCGGCAGCCGGCGAGAGCACCTTCGACAGCAGGTGCACCACGTTCCAGCTGCGCATCACCGGAGTGCCCTCCACCGCCAGCACCTGCATCAGCCCGCTGCGCACCTCCAGGCCGATCGTGTGCAGCGACAGGAAACTGATGCCCATGCCCGCGATCACCGCCTGCTTGATCGTCTCGTTGCTCGACATCTCCATCGTGATGCGCGGCTCGAACTGGTGAG
>CAADGM010000177.1 GCA_900696535.1 uncultured Planctomycetota bacterium | reverse complement strand
TGCCGCTGCACCTGTGCGACCTGGCCGGGCTGGCCACGGTCGCCGCCCTGGTCGGCGCGGAGCGGCTGCGCGGCGCGAACCGCGTGCGGGCGGCCGCGGCGGGCGACGGAACTTCGCGGAGCCGCGGTATCGGCGTGTGGCAGTGGTGCTTCGAGCTGGCGTACTTCTGGGTGCTCGGCGGTACGCTCCAGGCGCTGGTCACACCCGACGTCGTGGGGAGTTTTCCGGACGCGACCTGCATCCGCTTCTTTGTGCACCACTGCGGCATGATCACGTCGGTGCTCGTCATGATGTTCGGGTTGGGATTGCGGCCGGCCCCGGGAGCCTTTCGCCGCGCGTGGGTGGTGACGCTCGGAGCAGCGGTGCTGGTCGGCGTGATCAATGCCGCCTTGCGCGCCGCAGGGATCGACGCCAACTACATGTATCTCTGCGCGCGGCCACGGGCGGATACGCTCTTCAATCTCTTCGGACCCTGGCCCTGGTACCTGCTGACGTTGCTCGCGGTCGGCACCGTGATGCTCGCCCTGCTGTACCTGCCTCACTGGCTGATCGATCGCCGCCGCGGGGCGCCGCACTGATCGGACGCCGACGATTCGGCCGGCTTTACCGGTCGTCAGCGGCATGGCCGACTGCCACTTTCTTCCTGTCTCCCATAAATCCCCACTTGACACAAGCCGCGACTCCGTTCCTCGCTCAGAGCTCAAAAAGCGCTTGACAACGATTGCCCCCGCTGATCCACGAATCCTAGAGTAGAGCGCATCCACGGGTCGGCACGCCGTAGCGCCGACCTGCATCCCGGTCCGACGCGCTTCCCCGCGTTGTTGCCCCAGGGTCGGCCCCGGCCGACCGGAGGAAGGAAGGTATGCGCCTGCATGCCACGCTCTTGATCTGCGCGCTCGCGCTCTCGTCGATGGCGGCGGCCGGCACGCCGGCCACGGCCTTCGTCGCGTCCGAGGGTTGCCACGCGGTGTATACCGGACGCACCAACGGCGCCGACCTTCGCCTGGTCGCATTCTCGGCCTCATCGCCGCTGGAGGATGAACTCGGCGGGTTGCGGCCGGCGCGGCACGAGTTCGATTTGCCCGATGGATACTGCGTCTTCATCGCCGTCTGGGGCGTCGGTGACCCGCAGCGTGGCGTGATCGCCGAGGTGCTCGTGGGCGGCATCCCGGTCTACAGCGGCGAGTCCGCGTGGCAGAGCGTCGCCTGCCGCGCGCGGCGCTGCTGCGGTGACGAACCTCCCAACGAACTGGAACTGGCGGACGAGGTTCTCGCCGCCACGCAGGCCTCGCTTTGGACGAGTGCGATCAAGCTCGCGCTGAACGGGCTGCGCCCTGGCGGCCTGGTCGTGGGCCTGAGCAAGTCGGCCGCCTGGATGTGGCGGCCCGGAATTGATCGTGACGTCCGCGACGACGGCGCCTGCCAGCAGGTCACCCTCTTCCGCATGTGCCCCAACGAGAGCTGGCCCGAGATCGAGCTCAACCACGGTCGGAACGTCGGCGTGTCCAACGCGGGCGGGCGCTTCGACGCCGGCGCCGTCGGCTCCAGGCTTCCCTTTGGCGGAGGCGGTGGCGGCGTGAGCGGGAGCCCTGGCGGACTCGGTGGTGGCGGCGGATCGGGTGTCGGCGATGTGCCGAATCCGTTCCTGCCGGACAACCCGTCCGGCGTGGTCGACCGACCCGCTCAGAGTCCGCCGGAGGGGCTGCGCTCCAATCCGCAGGTCCCGGTGCGCGATCGGACGCCCGTTTCGTCAACCGACACGAACGACCAAATCACGCCGCCGCGCGACACGTCATCGACGACCGTCGAGCGGCCCAAGCCGCCGGTGACGCCGCCGCCGCCCCCCCCGGTCATTCCGGAACCGGCGTCGCTCGTGCTGCTCGCCGTGCTGGGGCTCGGCCTGCGCCGGGCGCGAGTCTAGGAGAGCGAGGCAACATCGAGTCGCCCCCTAGGTGAGCACTCGTCCCATCGGTACGCACGGCGACTGCGGTCCGGATTGACAATGCGTTCGATCACGGGGACAGAGCGTCGCTGCGGCGTCACTCAGCCTGGCAACGTCTCGCGCGCGAGGGCGGCCGCGCCGATGACGCCGGCGTCGGTGCCGAGCGTAGCGAGCGCCAGGCGCGGCGCGTCGGGGGCAATCTTCCAGCGCAGCAGGTCGAAGTGGCGTTGAATGGGCACGAGCAGGTGCTCGGCGCCGGCCTGGATCAGTCCCCCGGAGAACACGACCAGTTGCGGGTTGTACAAGTGCTGAATGTTGACCACCGCCAAGGCGAGATACCGGCAGGCGCTGTCCCACACCTGCGCCGCGAGCGTGTCGCCGGCCCGCGCCGCGGCGAGTACGTCCGCGCTCGTGATCCGCTCTCCGCTGCTCACCCGGGCTGCCAGCGTCGATCTTGCCCCGCCCGCGATCGCCTCCGCCGTTCGCTCTGCGATCGCGTTCGCTGAAGCGTAGCGCTCCAGGCAGCCGCGTTGCCCGCACGGACACGGCCTGCCCGCCGGCTCGATGATCATGTGTCCAATCTCGCCGGCGTTGTCGAACGCCCCGCGAACGAGCCGCCCGGCGACCACGACGCCTCCGCCGACACCGGTCCCCAGCGTCAGCATCGCCATGTCTTCCACGTCAGCGCCCGCGCCGGCCACGAACTCCCCGTAGGCTGCCGCGTTCGCGTCGTTCTCGAGGACAACCACCAAGCCCGGCAACGCGTCACTCAAGCGGTCGCGCAGCGGAATGTTGATCCACTGCGGCAGATTTGGGGCGCGGAATATGACGCCGCGGGCGTGCGAGATCGGCCCTGGCGCGCCCACGCCCAGGACGCGAACGGACTGGCCACCGGCGGCGGCGAGCAGATCGCGTGCCATGCTTGCCATGCGGCCGATGACGTGATCGGGGCCGTGTTCCCCCTCCGTCGGGACGGCACGCTGGGCCACAAGCCGCCCCGCCGCGTCACACAGCCCGCCCTTGATATTGGTTCCACCCAGGTCGATACCGATGGCGAGTGCTGATGGCACGGCCTGAAGCTCCCGTGTGCCAGAGTCTCCGGAGTCCATACACCGAGGCGCGGGAGCATCGTACCCGCACGGGCGGTCGGCCACCGAGCCGACCCCGCGCTGGCGTCGCCGGGTGTGCTGAGGTGGGGCCGACCTCAGGTTCGGGCCGTAGTGGTGGAGTCCCGCAGCGGGATATGGAATTTCGCGCAGCCGCGGGTGGCCGTAGGGCGAGGCGACACCGTCGGGCGGCCGGACGTTTCATTCCCCGAACTCCGACGGAACAACGTGCTCGCCGAGCGTCCGGCCGGGGTCGCCACAGTATGGCTATGTCGTTAAACGAGTTAGAGTTCGACGTGATACGAGGGGGAAAAAAGAAAACGGAGCAAGCGGCGACGACCGGGGTGTTCGGGCCGAAGGGAGGAGGGAGGCCGTCGCTTAAGTGCCTGCTCCGTTTGCTAAATGGTATGCAACCCGCGTGCCAGAGGCAAATCGGCCTCCAGAGGTCCACAAGGGCATCGCGCCCCCAAAGACGGCCCGGTGGGAGCGCGTATTTCCGCGCCGTTGTGCGAATAATTCCACACTCAAGCGGCCCGCCAAGCCAAGCGACACGGGCCGCTTCGCCTTGATTCCCGCTCCCATCGCATCTAGAGTGCCTCTCTCGACCCCGTTGTCGCCGATGTAGCTCAATGGTAGAGCACGGCTTTCGTAAAGCCGGGGTTGTGGGTTCAACTCCCACCATCGGCTGTTCCCCCCTCGCGTCCCCCTGCGTTACTCCGTGGCCCCGGTCGCACGACCGCCGCGCGGCCGCACGGCCACCGCTCGCCCGCCGCAGACGATCGCCCTGCGGCGCGGGCGTCGCGCTGACCCTGCCGCAACGCGTGGTGATCACCAGTCCGTCGCAACGGTCGTCGATGGGCAGTCGCGCGCGGCGCGCCGAATGTGCAGCGCGTCGACGCTGACGGGAAGCGCTTGCGAAGTCGAGGCGAGGTGCCGGCGTCGCGGCGCACGTCGAACTGCGCTGACCGCGCGCTCGGCGTTGCGCGAGCACAGGATGAGCGATGCGAACGCGAACGCGCGGGCGTCGTCATCGGGCCAGCGGTTACTCGGCGAAGCACGCGCGCTCGTCGACGCACCGCGCGAAGCGTAAGCGCCGCGCGGCGTTGCGTGGTCGTCGCACGCGCCGCCGCTCGCGTCGCGCAACGACGCGTTGCGTGCGGTTCGCGCCGTCGGCGTCAAGCGATTTTTTTGCAAATCCCCCTTGCCAAGAGGCGGGCGGATCGCGCAAGATGCTGTCGCGAAAGACGATTGGCCGTTGACAAGTGAACGTCCCGCAGCCCGCATCGTGGGCTGCAACCCCGGATGGAAGGTTTAACCCGCGCCACGGCTAGACCTTCCATCTTCTTTTTTTCGACGGCCTGCGCGGGCGCGTCACGCGCACATCTGAAGCACCTTCTCGACCAGCTTGCGGATGCCTTCCCACACCTGGGCCGGCCCAGGTCCCAGCATGTACGCCGGCGTCGAGACGATTCGGTGATCGTTGTCGACCGCGATCTCCGTGACGGGCCGGTTCTCGTGGACACAGCCCATCGCCGCGAGCGCGTCGGCCGTGCCGCGATCGTGCCCGATGGTCAGCTTCGCCTGGACGCCGCGTTTGCCCGCGACGCGGGCCACCACGGCCGGCGCGATGCAGATCGCACCGATCGGTTTGCGGGCCGCGAGAAACTCGCCGACCACGCGCTCGATCTCCGGGTTCACGCTGCACTTCGCGCCCTTCTTCGCAAAGTCGCACAGGTTGAGGGCCGCGCCGTAGCCGCCGGGCAGAATCAGCGCGTCGAAGTCCGCGGCGCGGACGGACTTGACGTCAACGATCTCGCCGCGCGCGATGCGCGCAGCCTCGTGCAGCACGTTGCGCGTTCCCTCGGCGGGCTTGTGGGTGACGTGATCGACTACGCCGGCCTGCGGCACGTTCGGCGCGCAGCACGTGTACTTCGCCCCGTGCTGGTCCAGGGCCAGCAGCGTCAGGACGGACTCGTGAATCTCGGCTCCATCGAGGAAACCGCACCCCGAGAGCACCACCGCGACCTTCTTCGACATCGTGCACCTCCGCTCCGATCCTGACTCGCGCTCCGATTATACGACGCCGCGCCGATCGACCGCCGGAGCCTGTCACAGCACCCAGACGAGCATGACGTCGAGCACCGGCTGTTGGCGGGTGATCCACAAGTCGGACGGCAGACCAGCGTGAGATACTGTCTGCAACTCGGCTCCAAGCGACAAGCACCCGCTGATAGTGGATGCCCCACAGGTGCTGCGATGGCTCCTAGTCGTCAAGTTCGGCCGGCAACTCGGACTCGCGCCCCAGCTTGCGGTACGTCTCGCGGATCGCCCCGCGGGCAGCCGGCAAAGAGAGCCACTCAACGTGGCCGTCAGCGAAGAGCACGCTGGCTCCGTACTCGTCCGGCCGCAGCTCGTAGGCCAGCACGTCGCGGGCGTCGGTCGTATCGGCGCTCTGGCCGGCAATGTACGAGAATGGCCGGCCCGGCGGCCCAAGGGAGCGGAGCACCTTCGCCTCCACGATGTTGGCCTCGACCAGCGTCTCGAGCGTCGGCGGGAAGCGCCCGTCATGGTCCATCGCGTACATCAACAGCCCCATCCCGACCTGCCTGAGGTTCGAGAGAGTCACGGCCCGCTTGGCTGTTCCGCGCGCCTGAGAAAACGCCGGCAACGTGATCGAGGTCGCCAGCGCCGGCAGCGCCAATCCCGTCTCGGCCATCAGAATCGCCGGAGCGGACAACCCGACCGAGCGTCCGAGCACGCCGTCCGGCGTGGCAGCGTTCACGGAGACCATTGCCCGGTGGGTGGCCGTGCGGCTCTTCGGGAACGGGGGTACGGAGGCGAGGTCGAAGGGCTGTGGCGAGTCGGCGCTGAGCGAGGCGACCAGCGTGCGCGCCAGCAGTGCCAGGCCGTACCACGTCCGCGCTCCGGCCTGGGCGTCGGCGTAGTAGACGCCGACCGCCGGCGAAGGCAGGAGCGGCCGGGCCGCCTTGAAGTCGGCGTTGTCCAGCAGGCTATCCTTCCGCGCGGCGGCATCGGCCTGGTCCATCGCGAGCGCCACAGTCTGCGGGAACAGCGAGAAGACCCAGCGGCCGTCGACGAAACCCCAGGCCGGCGCGACGGGTACCGGCAGCCCACCGATGAGGACGTAACTCACTTCGCGACCGCCGAAGCGGCCCTTCTTGAGTTCGATCTTCGCCGGGCTGCCCCCGGCCAGTTGTCCGAAGAGCTCAACCGTGCGGGCAAGCATGCCCTCCAGCTTCTCACGATCCTTGACGTCGGCGACGAGCACGATGCCGGTGAACAGCAGCCCCGCGTGCGACGGCGCGTCGTAGATCACCCAGGTATCGCCCAGCGCCGGCAGCAGGTCGCCCGTGAGCGAAAACCCGAGCGGCTGGGCCGCGGCGGCGATGGCGCCTTCGATCTGCGCCCGCACGCCCGGGTCGACCTCCCCGACTGCCGTCATGACGGCCTCCCAAGTGGGCACCAGGTCCAAGTTCGTGATCATCGCTAAGTACGCGTCCTTGGGCACGACGGCGATGTCCGCGTCAGTGAGCGGCGCCTGACGCATGAAGCGATCGAGCAGGCCATTGCCCCCGAGCGGCGTGTACGAACTCACGCGCAGCCCGTAGTCGACCTCGTCCGCGTGGATGGCCATGTACGGGATCTTGTCGAGGCCGAACGCGGCCAGCAGCGCGTCGACGGGGACCGGCTCGTCGCTGGCGGCGGCGATGCCTCGCAGGAAGTCCGCGTACAACTTCATGTCGACCAGCGCGGTCAGCGACCAGCCGCGCGGCGCGGGCTCGATGCGCTGCATCGCGTCGCGGTAGTGCGGGTTGTCGCTGATGGCGGGACGAGCACCCGCAAGCCGGCCCACGAGTCGCTTCGCGGCCGCCTCGCTCCCCGCCAGAACGAACGCTTCGCCGTGCGCCGCCCAGAGCGTGACGCGCTCCTGGTCGGGCTGTCGCAGGCGCGAGAAGGTCGCACCGTCGATGACCTGCTCGTCCGGGGACAGCTCGGGCAGCAGCGCTGCCAGGTAGTCGCGCATCGCCGCCGCCAGCTTGCCGGACTCCGCGCCCGCCGCGACCACCAGCCCGTAGTCGAACTCCATCGGCTGGCCGGCGGCGCCCGCTCCGCCGAAGATGCCCAGCGCCCCGTTGTAGCGCGTGATCTGGTCAAGGAGGCCGAAGCCGCGTGAGATGGCATCATCGCCGTCGAGCATCTCGTCCCGTACGAGCGGGGCACTCATGGCCGCTGAAGCCAGGCGAAGAATCTCCCAGCCCTGCGGGGACTCGGTCCAGCCGACGTAGACGCTCGCGTCCGAGGGCGCCAGCTCGGCGGGGGCCGGAGGCGCCGCACACGCAACCGCCGTGGGCAACCCGACCAGCAGCACCGCTACCACCCAACCGCGCCATGCCTTACGCGTGCTCATCAGCGACCTCCCGGCGAGTTTGCCCCGCGCGGCCGCGAACGAACGCCGTCCCGGCCCGCGCGTTTCAGACTTTTCGAATCTTCAGTCCTTTCAGCGGTCCGGCTCCCCTCAGTCCGCCGGCCAGTATACTTCGTTCGGGCAGAGGTGCGGGCGCGCTGCAACGCGGTCGTGAGCGATTTCGGCGTGGGCCGGCGACGGCCCTCACGCGGCGCGCCAGTACGCTTCAGGAATGTGGCTGTCATGCTCCGGCTTGGTGTCGTGTCATTCTTGAACGCTCGGCCGCTCGTGGAGGGCCTCGAAGGCCGCGCGGACGTGGCATTGTGCTTCGACGCGCCCGCCCGGCTCGCAACGCGACTCGCGGAGGGGGAGTTCGGGGCCGCCCTCGTGCCGATCGTGGATGTCTTTCGGAGCGGCCAGGCGTGGCGCGTGGTGTCGGATGCGTGCATCGGCTGTGACGGCGAGACGATGACGGTGCGCGTGTTCTCGCGTGTGCCGCCGGATCGTGTGCGGGTGCTGCACGCGGACGTGGACTCGCACACATCGGTGAACCTGGCCCGTGTGCTGTGGGATGAACTGTTCGGAGTGCGCCTGGACGTGCGGCCGCTCGACACGCGCGTGGCCGATCCGGCGGAAGTGGCCGACGCCGAGGCCGTGCTGCTGATTGGCGACAAGGTCGTGGACCCGGCGCGGGGGCACTTCGGCTACGAGGTGGACCTCGGCGGGGCCTGGCGGGCGCACACCGGCCTGCCGTTTGTCTTCGCGGTCTGGGCGGCGAGGAATGGCGAATCGCGGATGGCGAATCGCGAAACGGGAAGCGATTTTGCGTTCGCCGTTCACGACGCGCGTGTCGCTACTGGCAATGCGCTCTTCGCCGTTCTGAATTCCGCCCGCGACGCGGGCGTGGCCCGCGCGAGCGAAATCGCGGCGGAGCTGGGGCCGCGGCACGGCTGGCCGATTGAGCTGGCGCGGTGTTACCTGACGCGTTGCCTGCGCTTCAGGCTGGACGGGCGGATGATTGAGGGGGCCAACCTGTTCGCGCGTCGGCTGGCTCGGCTCGGCGTCGTGCCGGCAGGTGCCGATCTGACCTGCCCGGACGT
>CAADGM010000176.1 GCA_900696535.1 uncultured Planctomycetota bacterium | reverse complement strand
CTGCTCGAGGCGCCGATCCTCGGCCATCAGCGCCGCCAGCCGCGTGCGGGCATCGCGCCAGTCACCGCGACTGGCCGTATGCGCCAGGCACATCGCTTCCAGCACGGCCGCGTCGAAGCGGGCCCGCTGTTCCCGCGACCTGGCGGCGACCTGGCGGGCCTCAAGCTGCGCGGCGTCGTAGTCGCCGACGACGTATGCGCGGAGGATTGAACCGATCTCGTCCGTCCAGGGATACGCCGACCGGGCGGGCTGGTTCCCGATCGCTGCGCAGACTGCCGCGGCCGCGACGCCGGCGATCAGCAACCGGGCGCGAAGCCCAAGGGGGGAAGTACTCACGTGCATGATCGCTGATGATCCTCGCGGCGGAGTGCCGCGTCTCTCGGCTCGCCGGCGGGTTCGCGCTCCAGCGCCGACGCGAGCACAGCCCGCACTTCGCGCAGGAAGCGTACGCGGCAGAAGCGCATCGCGTCAGCATGCAGCCGAGGCGGGTCGAAGGCCAGCCGCTCAAAGCGCTCGACCGCCTCGATCAGGCCGGCGGCCGTCTGCCGCTCGAACAGGACGCCCGTCTGCCCGTCCGCGATGGTCTCGGCGGCCCCGCCAATGCCGTACGCGATCACTGGACAGCCGCGCGCCAGGGCCTCGACGGGAACGATGCCGAAGTCCTCTTCGCCAGGGAAGAGCAGCCCGCGGGCACGCCGCAAGTGCGTGTCGATGATCTCGTCCGGCTGCCAGCCGAGCAGCTCCACGTGCCAATCGCGGCTCGGGTCGATGCGGCGCGTGGCCGGCCCATCGCCGATGACGACCAGCCGGCGGCCGAGCACGCGCGTGGCTTCGATCGCCAGGTCGAGCCGCTTGTACGGCACGTGATGGCCGAGGCACACGTAGTAATTCTCGCGCGGCCCCGCGGCCGGCGGCGACGCGGGCACATCCACTGGCGGGTAGACGACCTGCGCGACACGCCCATAGCAGCGCGCGATGCGCTCCGCCACGTGTCGCGAGTTGGCCACGAACACATCCACGCGCCGAGCGGCGGCCTGGTCGGCCGCGCGGACTCGCTCCACCACGCGGCGAAACAGCGGCCTCAGCGGCGGCGAGAGCGAGCGGACGTACTGCTCGCGAATCAGCTCCTCGTACACGTAGCGCATGGGCGAATGGCAGTAGCACACCACCCGGCTTCCCGCGGCGGCCGTCATGCACTTGGCCATCGCGGCGTCTGAGCAGACGACCAGGTCCACGGCGGGCAGGCGCACACGTGCAGCGGCGGCCGGCATGAGCGGCAGCAGGTGCGGGTAATAGCGCGCGACGCCGGGAAGACGCTGAAGCCACGACGTGTGAATCTCGCGCGAAGCGAGCGGGGAGTCGCCCAGGCCGGGCCGGTCGCAGACCAGCGTGTAGATCGCGGCGCCAGGCAGCAGTTCCGCCAGCGCTTCAAGCACCTTCTCCCCGCCGCGGCGACGCACCAGCCAGTGGTGCGTCAGCGCCGCGGAGCATGTCAGCGGCTCGACGCCCGCACCTTCCGAGGTCACGAAGCCCACGTCGGCAGCCCCAACACACGACCGCACCGGCCCCGGCGGCTACCGCGGCGGTGGCGCGCTCCGGGTCGGCTCCAGAAGCATGGTACGCGAGCGGACGAGTCCTGGCGGCGGGCCGGCATCTCGTCTGCCCCGGCGGGCTGGAGGCCCGCCTCACCTGAGGTTGCCAAGCCCGCACGATCCGACGAGGCGTTATACGAGCGCTCGAGCCGGATGCGCACGTCGGCGACGTGGCAGCCCTCGCCGGCAGGGTGGACGATCAGCGGATTGATGTCCAGCTCCGCAATGCGCGGGAAGTCGCTGGCCAGTTGTGAGAGCCGCTTGAGCGCGTCCTCCACGGAGGCCACGTCACTCGGCTTTTCACCGCGGAGGCCCGTCAGCAGCTTGTACATGCGCAGCTCGTGCACCATCTTGGCGGCTGCGCCTTCGCGTATCGGGACGATGCGGAACGTGACGTCCTTGAACGCCTCGACGTAGATCCCGCCCAGGCCGACCATCAGGATGTGCCCGAAGGTCGGGTCCCGGCTCAGCCCGAGGATCAGCTCCTTGCCGGCCGGGATCATCGGCCGCACGAGCACCCCCGTAATGTCTTCGGGCTGAACATGGCTGCGAAGCCGGTCGTGCATGGCCCGCCAGGCGGTACGCAGCTCGTCCGCGTTGCGGAGGTTCAGTGCAACCCCCTGCACCTCGAACTTGTGCACGATCCGGGGCGAGACGATGCGAAGCACCGCGGGGTAGCCCAGCCGGTCGGCGGCGGCCACGGCTTCGGACTCGCTCCGCGCCAGCGCGTGTGGCATCACGGGGAAGCCGTACGCGGCCAGCACGTCGAGCGCCTGCGGCTCGGGCAGGTAGCCGTCCGGGGCGGCCTCAAAGATGGCGGCGGCCTTTTCGCGATCCACGGGGTAGGTTCGAACCTCGGTGACTTCGCGGTTGAGCCAGCGCCGATACCACGCCGCCCGCCACATGGCCTCGACGGCCCACTCGGGCAGGATGTAGTGCGGCACGCCGTTGCGCTGCAGGATCTCGATCCCCGCGGCCACGTCCTTGGAGCCCATGAAGGAGCAGGCCAGCGTCTTGCCGGTGTGCGCGAAGCGCTCCTTCATCTGGCAGATCGTGACGGCGATGGTGTTGATGTCGGTCATGGACTGCGGCGTGAGGATCACGAGCACCTGGTCGACGCCCGCGTCCTGGTAGACGGCTTCCAGAGCGGCGGCGTAGCGGTCCGCGCGGGCGTCGCCGATCACGTCGATCGGGTTCTTGATGTTGGCGGCGGCCGGCAGGGCCTCCTTGAGGCGCGCGGTGGTCTGCGGGGCGAAGCGAGCCAGCTCGAGGCCGCGGCCGACGGCGGCGTCGGTGGCCATGACGCCCGGGCCGCCGGCGTTGGTCACGATCGCAAGGCGATCGCCGGGCGGCAGGCCCTGTCCGGCCAGCAGCGTGGCGGCGTTGAACATCTCCTCGATCGACAGGCAGCGGATGATGCCCGACTGCTCGAACACGCCGTCGCAAACTTCCGCGCTGGCGGCCAGCGCGCCGGTGTGCGACTGGGCGGCCGCGGCTCCGGCCGCGGTTCGGCCGCCCTTAATCGCGAGGATCGGCTTGGGATTCGCGTGACTGCCGGCGATCTCGCGGGCCGCCCGCATCAGCTCGCGCCCGCGCGAGATCGACTCGAGGTACATGAGAATGACCGCGGTCTGCGGGTCCTGGGCCAGGTAGTACAGCAGGTCCACTTCGCCCACGTCGGCCTTGTTGCCCAGGCTGACGAACTTCGAGAAGCCGATGCCCTTGCCGGCCGCGTAGTCCAGCACCGCAGTGCACAGCGCGCCGCTCTGCGACAGGAACGCGATGCGGCCGGCGGCGGGCATGGCCCGGGCGAAGCTCGCGTTGAGCCGCACGTCCGGCTCGGTGTTGATCACACCCAGGCAGTTCGGGCCGATGAGGCGCATGCGTCCTTCGCGGGCGATGGCCTGGATGCGCTGCTCGCGCTCCAAGCCCGCGGGGCCGACCTCGCGAAAGCCGGCCGAGATGATGATGGCCGCGTGGATACCCTTCTCGACGCACTGCTGGAGGGCGCGCTCGCAGACGTTGCCGGGAAAGACGAGCACGGCCAGGTCGACGGGGTCAGGGATGTCGAGCACGTAGTCGTACGCCCGCACGCCGGCGATGTGCTTCTTGCGCGGTGCGACCGGGTAGACCACACCATTGAAGCGGCTGTCGAGCAGGTTGACGAAGATGTCGTGCGGGACGGTGCCGGGTGTGTTCGTCACGCCCAGGACGGCAATCGACCGGGGTCGGAAGATCCCGTCGAGGCTGGTGGTGGCGTCGGAGACGGTCGGGGCCGATTCACTGGCTGGCTTGGCGGTCATAGTGCGACTCTTCTTCGCTGGGGCGCGGTGAAGCCGCCGCACCGTCGCCGCGCGTCGATCGCGGGACGTCAACGGGCGGCGGCGCGGCGGGGCCGCCGTTACCTGGCCAGGTGTTTGCCGATGAAGTCCGCGGCGCCGCTGACGGTCGTGACGGCCAGGGCGGCGTCCTCGTCCATCTCGATACCGAATTCCTGCTCGAACGCGGCGACCAGCTCGACGCTCTGCACTGACTCGGCGCCCAGGTCAAAGACGAAGTGGTCCTCGGCCTTGATCGTGGCGGGGTCCAGCGAGAGCACCCGCGCCGTCACCTTGATCACACGCTGCATCACGTCCTGACTTGCCATGTCATCGGTCTCCGTTCCGGCCGGCAGCGGCGAGGTTTGCCGCCAGCGGTCGGGCGCAATTCAACTCGGACGACTACGCCGACGCTCCACTGCGGCCGGCGAGCTGACGGCGACCCTTGCTGACGTACTCCGCCCGCTCGGCGGCGGTCAGCTCGTACACGTGCCGCAGGAGCTGCTCGTCGTCCGCGGTCATCTCCACCTTGCGTCGCGACATGGCGACGCGCGCCGTGGCCAGCAAAGCGCTGAGCCCGAAGCCCTTGCTCACCACGCCGCTCAGGAACCAGGCAAACGGGGGGATGTACTTGGGCAGCGGCGCGCCCGTCGCCACAAGCACGGCCATCGTGCCGACGATCGTGCCCGTGTTCAGGAGCGTGCCGATGCTGGTCTTGACGTGGTCGGCGATGAAGGCGCCGACCTTGGTCGAGCCGGTGCTGACGGTCTTGCCGCCGGGCATCATCACGCTGACGGCGGTGTAGTCGTTCTTCAGATCGCTGTTGGTGGTCAGGGCGCCGAGGTTGACCCACTCGCCGACGTAGGCGTGGCCCAGGAAGCCGTCGTGGTACTTGTTGGAGTACCCGTGGATGATGCTCTCCTCGATCTCGCCACCCACCCGGCACATTGGGCCGATGCTCGTCCCCTCGCGGATCTTCGCGCCGAGCACGATGCTCCCGGGACCGATGTAGCAGGGGCCCTCGATACGCGTGAAGGGGTGGACCTCGCAGCCGGCCTCGATCGTGATCGGGCCGTGCCGCGTGTCCAGGCACACCATCGGATGAATCTCCGCATCCGCCCCGATGTACAGCCGATCGCGCGGGCCGAAGACGACGGCGCTCTCGTGCATCCGTCCCTCGACGCCGCAGCGGCCGGCCGCGGTGAAGTCGGCCTCGATCTGCCCGGGGTTGCCGAGCATCACGTCCCAGATGTAGTCGAACCAGCCGCCCGCGTACGCGGCCCGCTCGGCGTTGCTGGCCGCGGCGACCAGCGCGGCGTAATCGCGAACGGCTCCCACGTTGTCTGTCGTGCGCCAGGCGGCGAGCTGCTCGCCCCGCCATAGCGCCACACGCTTCTCCGGCGGCTTGAAGGCCGTGCCGCACACGCGAGCGTTGACGAAGAGCACCTCGTCGCCGGCACAGGCGGCTAGGTCGCTGACGGCGACGCCGGGCAGGCGGCGGCGCAGCGTCGGCGCAAGGTAGTCGCGTGCGATGACGGCGCCGAGCGGCACACGCGCCGCGCGGGCGATCTTGTCGGCCAGCGACGTGGCCCCCGTCTTCAGCTCGAACACGCCGCGCGTGTAGGCGAGTGGCAGGAAGCGATCCACCTGGTCATCTTCGAAGACCACGAGTTTCATCGAGCATGCTCCTGTGTGCGCGGTCTGGGACCGGCAGCGACGAGCTGGGGGCCGAGCGAGCCGCCCGCGAATTGCGCGGGCCGACCCGGGTTAGCTCCGCGGGGCGCCGGGCTTGTTCTCCTGGATCCAGCGGTAGTACTCGCGCATCTTGAGCTCGGAGGCGGCCTCCTCGTCCACGTAGACCATGACCGAGGGGTGCAGGTGCAGGGCGCTGGCGGTGATCATGGCCGTCACTGGGCCCTCGACGGCCTGGGCGATCGCCTGCGCCTTCTTCTTGCCGTTGGCCAGCAGGAGACAGTGCCGGGCCTCGAGGATCGTTCCGACGCCCATCGTGATCGCGTAGATCGGCACGTCCTCGCGCTTCTTGAAGAACCGCGCGTTGTCGTCGATTGTCTGGCGGGCCAGCGTCTTGAGCCGCGTCCGCGACATGAGCGAGCTGCCCGGCTCGTTGAACGCGATGTGGCCGTCCGAGCCGATGCCCAGGATCTGCACGTCGATCCCGCCGCACTCCTTGATTCGCCGCTCGTACCACTCGCAGAACGCCTTGTAGTTGTTGGTGGTGCCCGAGGGGATGTAGATGTGCTGCGGGGGGATGTTCACGTGCTTGAAGAAGTTTTCGTGCATGAAGTAGTGGTAGCTCTGGTCGTGGCGCGGGCTGAGCCCCACGTACTCGTCGAGGTTGAACGTCGTCACCTGCGAGAAGTCGAGCCCCTCCTCCTTGTGCATCCGGACCAGCTCGCGGTAGACCCCCAGCGGCGTGGAGCCCGTCGCCATGCCCAGCACCGCGTTCGGCTTGGCGTACAGCACCTCGGCGATCTCGCGCGCCGCAGCCTGGCTCATCTCCTCGTATGTCCGGTAGATCACGACTTCCACGCACGGCCTCCTTTCGGGCCGCCGCGCTGCACGCCGCCGCCCGCGGGGCGGAAGCACGGGCTCCGCGTTGCCGCCGGGGCGACCGTCGCCGCGCGGGCGCGGCGGGGGGATGCGCGGAGTACTATACCGGAAAGTCTGGACGGTGCAAGGATGGTTATATAACGATGTTGCCCCGCGGTCGCTCGACAGGCCCTGACCGACGCGCAGCGCGGTCGAGGAGACTCACGAGTCCCCGCTTGACCATGTGTAACTTATAAGTTACAATCGGCTGTGTGATGGAAGTCCGCCGCTACCTCACCGATTCGGGCAAGGATGTCGTCGGCGAGTGGCTGGCGTCGCTCAGCGACGCCCGGGCGCGGGCGAAGGTTGCCACACGGATTGCCCGGCTCGAGGCCGGAAACTTCGGAGATTGCAGGCCGGTGGGCGACGGCGTCTGGGAACTACGGATCGATTGGGGGCCGGACTACCGCGTCTACTACGCGGTGGTCGGGGCCGAGGTCGTGTTGCTGCTCTGCTGCGGCGACAAGCGGAGGCAGGCGGCGGACATACGCAGAGCGGCGGCGTTTCTGAAGGACTACAGGCGAAGGACGACGGCATCATGAAACGCAAGGCCAGCATCTCTCACGAAGAGGCGATCATCCGGGAGCTTCGCGGCGACCCGGAGTACGCAGCCGAATATCTCAAGGCCGCCCTGGAGGACAGCGACGAGCCGCGTGTGCTGCTCATCGCGCTGCGGCATCTTGCCAAGGCCCAGGGGATCGCGGAGGTGGCGAAACGGGCGAATATCGAGCGCGAAAGTCTCTACCGCGCCCTCTCGCTGAAGGGGAACCCACGCTTCTCGACGATCATGGCGATCACCAAGGCGCTCGGTCTGTCGCTGACCATCGAGCCGACGCGCTCGGCAAGTTGATCGAATGTGGCGAGCTTGGTCTTGGGCGGCTGCCGCATCCGCGGCCGAGCGGGTGAAGCGGGGCAGCGCGTGCGACGTGGGGTTGAGGGGGCCGCGCGGTGCGGGACGGCCTCATGCACCGTCGCTCACGACGCCGGCGCGGGCCGCGGGCGGACGCGGCGCTGGGCGTCGATCGCCAGCCAGGTCGTAGCCGCGCAGCACCCGGCCAGCAGCAGCGGGAACACGCTCAGCCGGTGCGGGCCGGCAAGCAGCAGCAGCCCGACGTTGGATACGCAAAGGGCGAATGCGAGCACGCACGCCGCCCACAGCGGCCAGGCCGCGACCTGCCGCATGAGCCCGGCCAGCGCGAGAAACGCGGCGCCGACGCCCATGGTCAGGCCGCCGGTGAGGAGCGTGTCAAACGACCAGCTCTGCCGGTTGGTTGCCAGGATGACGAGGGTGGGGGCCAGGCCCCAGAGGAGCAGAGCCGCGCCGAGTGCCGCCGTGGACCAGCGCGCAGTCTGGAGCGCGCGGAGGTGCTGTCGAACCTGAGGCGTGACTCGCTCGGCGGGGCGCATGCTGCGACTCCGATTGTCCAGGCCGGCCCGGTGCGAGCCGCGATGCCGTGCGCGCCGGTCGCGGCGCTTCTGTCCGGGCTGGCCGTATCCCTAGGAATACGAATCGGTTGCATTCCGGGTCGGCTTCGACAGGCAACCTGGTCTGCGCGCGGCGATTCCGTCCCGCTCGCGACCGGCACGGGTCGGGATTATCCGACTGCGCATCCGAGGATGCCCTGAAGCAGGGGATGATGTGGCCGAGCTCGTGCAACGCGAGCGCCGATAACCCGCTCGCTGCTTGCGCGCCGGCTTCAACGAGGCCGTGTCAGGAATTTGATGATTCGCCGCTCGGAGCCGGGGCAGCGCCGGCCGGCTCGGCCGTCTCCGCGGCCTGCGTGCGTAGGATGGACGCAACAATTGCGATCGTCAGGATCACGCAGATGACGGCCAGGGACATCCACGCGGGCATGTGGTAGAGGTCGGCGGCGTCGACGATCATCTTGCCCCCGATGAACACGAGCAGGACGGCCAGCCCGACGTTGAGGTAGCTGAACATCTTCATCAGCGAGGCGAGGACGAAATAGATCGCCCGCAGGCCGAGAATGGCGAAGACGTTCGACGTGTAGACGATGAATGGATCGGTCGTGATGCCGATGATGGCCGGGATCGAGTCGAGCGCGAACACGACGTCGGTGGTCTCGATGAAGAGCAGCACGAGCAGCAGGGGCGTGCCGACCAGCCGCCCGTCCACACGTGCCATGAACCGCCCCTCGATGTAGCGGTCGCTGATCGGCAGGAAGCGCCGCACGAACCGCAGCACGGGGTTCCTGTCCGGCTGAACCTCCCGCTCTTTCGTGACCGCCAGCTTGATTCCCGTGTAGATCAGGAAGATGGCGAAGACGTACAGCATCCAGTGGAACTGGTGAATGAGCAGCAGCCCGCCGAAGATGAAGATTGCGCGGAAGATCAGCGCGCCGAGAATGCCGTAGAACAGCACCCGGTGCTGGTACATGGCCGGGACGGCGAAGTACGTGAAGATAACCGAGAACACGAAGAGGTTGTCGAAGCTCAGCGAGCGCTCCATCAGGTACCCGGCCAGGAAGTTGAGCGCGACCGCGTGTCGCTCCTGCGGCGCGTAGTCGCCAACCAACCCGAGCCAGATCCCGACGTTGAAAAGCAGCGCCAGCACGGTCCAGAAGATGCTGAACCAGACCGCCTCCCAGAAGCCGATCTCGTGCGACTTGCGGTTGAAGACGCCGAGGTCCACCGCGAGCATGACCAGGACGGCGAGGTTGAACCCAACCCACCACCATAGGCTCGGATGGCTCATCGGATACTGAACAACTCCATGCCGCGCGCGGCCAGCCGACCTTGGCTGTGCCGGACCGTCCGAGCATGGCTCGGCGTCGCCCGCGTGCGACTGCCTTGCGCCAGTCGACCGCGAGTGTAACCGGGGCGCGGGCCCCCGCAAGCGCGAACCGCCGCGGCGACGGGCGCAACGGCGTCGCAGCGGACTCGGAAGTGGCTTATAGTCCCTGCCGCGGATCGGCGTCGCCGCGGTGCCCTGCCGGTCCAGGCGACTCTCCCCCCGGCGAGCGTGGATGGATCCGCTGAGCACGGAGCATGCGTACCAGTCACGAGCCTGATCAACGCGTTGGCGGCCCACATGGGGGTACCGCGCGTGGCGGCGCATTCGGCTCGATTCGCCACCTGATCCGTGCCCGGCTCACGACCGGGCTGCTGACCATCCTGCCGATCCTGATCACGTTCTGGGTTCTAAAGGTCATCTTCTACTGGCTTCGAGACGCGTCGCTGTGGGTGGTCGAGCTCTACCTGGTCAGCCGATGGGGGGCTCCATCGCTCCAGCGCTGGGGTGTGACGCGCGAGCAGATCGACGGGCTCGGCCTGGCGGCCCTGCCCAGCCACGTGGCCTGGGGGATCTCGATCTTCTCGGTCCTGCTCACGTTCGTCCTGCTTTACCTGGTCGGGCTCATCGCCGCGAACGTGATCGGCCGGGCCATGCTCACCGCGATCGATCGCGTCTTTGACCGCGTCCCGTTCGTCAAGTCGGTTTACCGGCTGCTCAAGCAGGTCATGTCGCTCTTCGGGGGCGAGCAGAAGCAGCAGTTCCGCGGTACGGCCCTGGTGAAGTTCCCCAACGCGGACACGCGCATCGTCGGCTTCGTCACCAACACGCTGACCGACGCGAAGACCGGCGAGGAACTCGTGGCGCTCTTCGTTCCGACCTCGCCGAATCCCACGACGGGATACCTCCTGATCCAGCCGCGGCGCGAGGTCATCGAAATCGACTGGAGCGTTGAGGACGCCATCAAGGCAATCATCTCGGGCGGCATCGTGATGCCGACGGGCCTGTCGCTCGCCGGCGGCGGCGAGCCGTCAGCATTTCGGCCGGGCGGCGGCGCGCGTCCGACGGAGGTCGAGCGGCGACTATGAGGGCGTGGCGCAGACGCGTGCGAGGATGCGGGTTGGGTGCCTCGGCGGCGCCGAAGATTGACTCGGCATACAACTGCCGCGTACATAAATCGCAAGTCGTTTACCGCCAACGGCTAACGCGTGGCCGAGCGGGCGCGGCACTCTATAATCCCTCGACTTCAAACCGGCAGGGGCGCCCGGCCGCGGGCGTGGGCGCTTCCCGGGGCTTCTTCAAGACGCAAGGTGCGCGACCATGGCAATCTCGAAGACACTGAATGCGAAGCTCAACGAGCAGATCGGCAACGAGTTCTTCGCTTCTCAGACCTACCTCGCGATCGCGTGCATGTTCGAGGAGATGGGCCTCAAGATGCTCGCCAAGCTCTTTCGCAAGCAGACCGAGGAGGAGCGCGAGCACGCGCTGAAGATCCTCGACTTCCTTCCGACGGTCGAGGGCACGGTCACCATCGGGGCGATCCCGCAGCCGACCGCGAAGTACCCCAGCGTGCTCGCCGCTATCGAGGCGTCGCTGGAGCACGAGCGCAAAGTCACCGCGCAGTTCAACGAGCTGATGACGCTGGCCATTAAGGAAAACGACTACGCGGCTCAGAGCTTCCTCAAGTGGTTCATCGACGAGCAGGTCGAGGAGGTCGATCAGCAGATCCACCTGGCGCAGATTGCCCGAATGGCCGGCGACCACTACCTGCAGCTCGAGGCGTACGTTGCCAACGCGCTGCTTCGCG
>CAADGM010000175.1 GCA_900696535.1 uncultured Planctomycetota bacterium | reverse complement strand
GAGCGTGCTGGTGAGCGGCCCGAGCGGCAGCGGCAAGGAGCTCGTGGCGCGCCAGATCCACCTGCGCAGCGCCCGCCGCGAGCGGCCGTTCGTGGTGATCAACTGCGCGGCCATTCCCGAAACGCTGGTCGAGAGCGAGCTGTTCGGCTACCGCAAGGGCGCGTTCACCGGTGCCGAGCGCAACAAGATCGGGCTGTTCGAGGCCGCCGACGGCGGCACGCTGTTTTTCGACGAAGTGAACAACGCGTCGATGGCGCTGCAGGCGAAACTGCTGCGTGTCGCGCAGGACGGCATTTTCTACCCCGTCGGCGCCACCGAGCCGGTGGGCGTCGACGTGCGGCTGATCGCCGCCACCAACCGGCCGATCGCCGACCTGGTCGGGCAGGGCCGGTTTCGCGAAGACCTCTTCTACCGGCTCTCGGTGATCGAGATTCCGATTCCGCCGCTGCGCGAGCGCCGCGAAGACATTCCGCTGCTCGCGTACTACTTCCTGAACAAGCACTCGGTGCGCCTGGGCAAGCACGTCACCGGCTTCAGGACCGCGGTGCTGGGCGCGCTGATGCGCTACGACTGGCCCGGCAACGTGCGCGAGCTGGAAAACGTGGTGCAGCGGATGATCATTCTCAGCGAGACCGACCCGATCGGGCCCGAGGTCGTGCCGCCGCGGCTCACCGAAGGCAACGGCGCGCAGGCGCGCGCCCTCGACCTGCTGTCGCCGCGCAGCCTCGACGAGATGGAGGCGTACTTCATCGCCAAGACCCTGCGCGAGACCAAGGGCGACCGCGGACTGGCCGCCGAGATCCTCGGCATCGACAAGTCGACGCTGTGGCGCAAGGTGAAGCGCTACGGCATCGAGGAATAGCGCCCGAACGGGCGCTCCCTCGGGGGCTTCAGCCGAGCACCGCGGGCAGCCGCCGCGTGAGCAGCTGCCGCGTCGCGGGTGCACCGCCCAGCAGCGCGAAGCCGAGCAGGTTGCCCTGCGCGTCGACGAACGTGGCTTCCAGGCTGCCGTCGGTGCCTTCGTCGTAGCGCCAGCTGCCCCCGGCGCCCGCCGCCGGCGGCGCGACCGTGAGCGGCGCGGCCGGCGTCTTCACCACCACCGGCATCGCCGGATAGCGCACCTCGGCGGGTTCGCCGGCCAGCGTCTTCGCCAGCGCGCGTGCCGCGTTCATCAGCGGCATCACGAACGGCAGCACGTGTCCTTCGACTTCGGCGCAGTCGCCGAGCGCGTAGACATCGGGCGCGCTCGTTCGCAGGTTGCGATCGACCACGATGCCGCGGTTCACCGCGAGCCCCGCCGCCTGCGCGAGTTGCGTGCGCGGGCGCAGGCCGATCGCCGAGAGCACCGCGTCGGTGTCGATCGTGCCGCCGTCGGCGAGCCTCACCCGCAGGCCGCCGTCGCGTCGTTCGATTGTGGTGGCGCTCGCCCCCAGGCGCATCGCGACTCCGGCTGCTGCGAGCCGGTTCGCGTAATCGCGTCCGACGCGCTCGGGCACCAGGCGCCCGAGCGGCCAGGGCGCCGGATCGAGCAGGTCGACCTTGCGTCCGCTCGTGAGCAGGTCGTTGGCGAACTCGCAGCCGATCAGCCCCGCACCGAGAATCGTCACGTGCGTCGCGTGCTCGATCGCCTCGCGAAAGCGCGCGTAGTCGGCCAGGTCGTTCACCTGCATCACCGCGTCGGCGGCGTCGCCGCCGAGTGGCACCCGGATCGGGTCGGCGCCGAGCGCGAGCACGAGCTGCGAGTATTCGAGCCGCTCGCCGTCGGTAAACGCCACCGCGTGCGCGCCGGTGTCGATCGACGCGACCTCGCGGTGCGCGAGCACCGTCGCGTTCAGCTGGGCGGCCGCGCCGGCTGCGTCGGCACTCGCCAGCGAGGCGGCGCTGCGGTTGCCGGCCAGCGCGTTCGAGAGCATCGGCTTCGAGTAGACCGCGCCGTCGTCACGGGTGACGACGACCAGCGGCGTCTCGGCGTCGAGCCTGCGCAACTCGCGGGCCACCGTGTGGCCCGCCAGTCCGCTGCCCACGATCACGATCGGTGCCATGGCTCGTGCCCCGGACTCAGGCCGCGATCTCGATCATCTCGAAGTCGGCCTTCGCCACCCCGCAGTCGGGGCACGCCCAGTCCGCGGGGATGTCCTCCCAGCGGGTGCCGGGGGCGATGCCGTC
Source organism: uncultured Planctomycetota bacterium (assembly GCA_900696535.1). GTDB lineage: Bacteria > Planctomycetota > Phycisphaerae > UBA1845 > Fen-1342 > CAADGM01. The sequence goes on along the minus strand of CAADGM010000175.1, from coordinate 657 downwards.
CTCGGGCAGGCCCTTGGCCTCTTCGTAGATGAATCCGCAGACGATGCACTGGTAAGCCTTCATGTCGTTGACTCCGTATGGTTGAACTGGTCGTTGAATTGCCTGACGCCAATTGTGGCGGCTCAGGCGGCGTCCTTCGTCATGGCGACGACGCGCTCGAGGGCTTCCTTGTAGGCGTTCGCGTGCCTTTCCTCGACCTTCGTCAGCGCGGCGAAGCGCTTCGCGGCCTTCTCCAGCACTGCGCGGAATGCCTCGGCGTGCTCCTTCGACTCGGCGATCTGCTCGTCGAACTCGGCCACGGCCGCCTGGTTGCCTTCCTCGACCGCGAGGTGGCGGAACTTCGGGTACATCTCGGTGTACTCGTAGGTCTCGCCTTCGATCGCCAGCTCGAGCGCGCGCGCCGGGGTCAGCTTGTCCTTCGGGTACAGCAGGTCGAGGTGGCCGAACGCGTGCTGCACTTCCTGGTCGGCGGTCGCCTCGAAGTGGCGTGCGGTCTCTTCGTCGCCGGCGGCGCGGGCCACCTTCGCGAAGTAGCGGTATTTGATGTGCGCCATCGACTCGCCCGCGAAGGCGGCTTCGAGGTTCTGGATGGTGATCGACTTCTTGTCCATGTCGCAGCTCCCTGGGATGCGGTTGACGATGGACGCAGTCTGCCCG
>CAADGM010000174.1 GCA_900696535.1 uncultured Planctomycetota bacterium | reverse complement strand
CGCTGGAGCTACCAGGTGCTCGGCGGTGCGTTCCCTTACTCGGGCTGGAACATCGATGACGTCGAGATCTGGGGGCTGCTGCCGCTGACACCGGCCGGCTGCCCGGGCGATCTCGACTGCGACGGCCAGGTCACGTTCAACGACATCGACCGCTTCGTCGAGGCGCTCGGCTACGTTGGCGGGGCCGGTTGGCCGCACGATTGCCCGTGGGAGAATGGTGACTGCAACAACGACGCGCTGGTGACGTTCGATGATATCGACGCGTTCGTCGCCTTGATCGGCACGGATTGCCCGTAAAGCGTCTGACCGGATAGCCGGAAGGCGCGAGCATTCAGAGCCGATCGCGCAAGCGATCGGACATTCTGCATCCTGTCGCATGCAGCAGCAGCGCCGCGCGCCTGTTGTACTCGGGATTCCGACAGCTTGCGCTGTCGGCTCGGATTCAGACGACTGCGCCGCCGCCGGCGCTGCGACATGCTGAACGCACTGACACGCCCGGGGCGTGGCGCGGCTGCGCGTCCGCAATCGCGCCACGCCTCCACCGGGGCCCCCGCTCCCCTCCTGATGTCGGCGGCGGTTCCATAAAGGTCTAGGACGCGCCGCACGTCAGCGTCAATGCAGACGCGCTGCGAAGTTGACTGCAAACGCTACCACCCGCGCGACCGATACGGTCAGCCCGTCCCGCACTACCCGCTCACGACTATCGGCAGAGACACGGCGCAGACAAACATGCCGCAGGGGACGGAACTCCCCACCTCCGGGCGCCAACGTCCTGGTGCGCAAGCGCCGCCGCCAAGCTCATGGCTGCGCCCCCTCAACGGGGCAGAGACTCCTCGAACGTTGATCGCAAGGCGCCTACGTCCGCCGACCGCGGCTCCCACTCGCCGCCCGCCGGCCCGAAGTTCACGCGGCGTCCCTCCTCCCAGTAGCGGCCGGCGTTGTGCTCGTACGACGCCCGCATGGCCAGCTCCGCCACCAGGCCGAGCAGGATCGAGAAGCACCCCAGCAGGAAAAACATCAGGGCCACCAGCGGCGCCTTGCCCCAGAACGCCTGCCAGCCGGACTGGCCGCTCGTCTCCGCGAGCACGGCCTGCGCGACCGCAAAGCCGAGCGACAGCAGCGTCGCCAGCCAGGACCACTGCGCGATCTTGCCGAAGAAGTGCATCGGCTTAGTGCGGTACTTCTGGAGCATGCGCACCAGGATGAGGTCGAAGAGCACCTTGAAGATCCGGCCGTAGCCGTACTTGCTGGTGCCCTCTGTGCGTGGGTTGTGACGCACGACGACCTCGCAGATCCGCGCGCCGTGCATCGAGGTATAGACGGGGATGAAGCGATGCATCTCGCCATAGAGGCGAGAGTCACGAATCACCTTCGCACGGTACGCCTTGAGCGTGCAGCCGTAGTCGTGCAGCCGCACGCCCGTGATGCGGCCGATGAGCCAGTTGGCGGCCCGCGAGATGCGGGTTCGGAGCCAGGAATCCTTGCGGTCCCGCCGCCAGCCGCTGACCACGTCGTAGTGGCCCTCTTCCAATACGTCGCAGAGCCGCTCGATCTCCTCGGGCGGGTTTTGCCCGTCACCGTCCAGCGGGACGATGATCGGCGCCCGGGCGGCCCAGAAGCCGGCCATCATCGCCGCGGTCTGACCGTAGTTCCGCGCCAGGTGAATGACGCGCAGCCGCGGCTCGTCGGCCGCGAGCTGATCGAGCAGCTCGCCGGACCGGTCGCGGCTGCCGTCGTTGACCACGATCAGCTCGAAGCGCCGCCGCTGGCCCGAGAGGACCCGGACGAAGTGCGGGATGACCTTCGGGATGCTGGCCTCCTCCTGGAAGACCGGCACGACGACGGAGACCTCGGGACGGGAACCGGGCATGCTGACTGTGCTCTCCACGAATAGCCACCGGCGCCGGCTTCCCCCATCGGCACGCCTGGCCGGGAGGAAATCAGCGAGCAGGCCGGGGACCGGCCAAGTTCGGGGCATTATAGTGGCAAGCCGCCCGCAGCCCAGCCTGGTATCGGGCAGGGGATGGGATCGTGCTCACGTCGCAGCGCGCACGGCCAGTCGACCGAGCTAACAGACCAGATCCGTCAGCTCCGCCAGCGCCCACGCCACTGCTTGGCCCTGCGATCGGGCTTTGTATCGGAATCTGGCTGGCCGATGCCGTGGGCGCGCTGCCCCGGATCGGGCTCGTGCTCGGAGTCATGCTGTTAGCCGCAGCCGTCGTGGCGACTTGGCTGCTCCAGTCCCCGCGGCGCGATCCGGCGGGTGTCGCGCAGGGAGCGCGGGCCGAGAGGGTCGCGCTGGCAGCGTTCTTCGTCGTCGCCTGCGGCGCCGGATTCCTGCGTCACCAGGCAGCGCTCCAGCGACCCGCCAATCACGTCGCCCCGTTGCTCGGGCGCGAGCCTGTCCTGACGCGCGTCATGGGGCGCATCGTGACCACGCCCATCGAGCGACCAGTCACACGCCGCAATCCGTACGTGCCCTTTCAACCGCGGGCGCGCACGCGATTCGTCCTCGCGCTCGAGACGCTCCGAACTGACACTACGCCGACACCGATCACGGGCCAGTTGCTCGTCCGCGTCGACGAGAGCGGCCTGGCCTGCCGGCTGGGAGACCCCGTGGAGATCGTCGGGTACGCGTACGCGCTGCGCGGGCCACGTAATCCAGGCGAGCCGGACTGGGCAGCGCTTCAGCGGCGGTCGGGCGTAGACGGAGCCATGCGCGTCACGAGCACGCGTCACATCCGTCGCCTGCCGGCTCCGCGCGGCTGGTGGCCCGCGGCGGCGGACGCCGCGCGCAGCCACGCGCAAGCCATGCTGCACGAGCCCTGGGTTGACGCCGACACGAGCGAAGGCGCCCGCCTGCTCGACGTCCTCGTGCTGGGCCAGCGCAGCGCCGCGGACCGGCAGCTCAACGACGCGTTCAGTCGCGCCGGAGGCCTGCACTTCCTGTCGGTCAGCGGCTTTCACGTGGCCGTGCTGGCCGGGTTCGTGTGGTGGCTCGTGCGCCGCATCGGGCGAGCCGGGCGGCGCTGGGGCGCCGCGGTCGTCATCGTGGTCACGCTGGCGTACGCGCTGGTCGCGGAGCCCAATGCGCCGATCCTGCGCGCGACGATCGGCATCGTGGCGGCGTCGCTCGCCGCCCTCACGGGGCGGCGCGGCGCGGCACTGAACTGGCTCGCGCTCGCGGCCATCGGGATCCTCCTGGTCAGCCCGCACGAGCTCTTCGGGCCCGGGTTTCAGCTCTCGTTCGTCATGGTCGCCGCCCTGATGACCGTCGTGCCACGGGTCGATGCATGGCTGCGGGGCCGCATGGCGGACGGCAGCGCTGCCGGCGAAGCGATGACACTCCGCGAACTGGTGCGGCGCGTGTCCTGCCGCGCGCTCGTCGGGGCATTGACCGTCAGCGTCGTATGCTGGTCGGCATCACTGCCGCTGGTCATGCACCACTTCGGGACAGTCGCTCCGTGGGGCTGGTTCGGGTCGATCCTGCTGGCCCCGTGGGTGGCCCTGACCGTCGTCCTCAGCTTCGCGACGCTCGCACTGGGCGGCATTCCCGGGCTGGCCGAGTGGACCGGGTCGCTTCTTCAGAACGCCACGACCGGCCTGCACTGGCTGGTCGAGCGGGTCGGCTCGCTCCCGGCGGCGCTGCTGGACGTGCCCCAGCCGCCGGGCTGGCTCGTCGCCCTGACCTACCTTCTCGCCGTCGCGATCAGCGCGGCGACGCGGCAGGCCGCCCTGCCGCCAAAGGACGACGCGTCCGCGCGCCCGCGCCGGCGCCGGATCAGTCCTCTGGTCGCCAGTGCCGGTGTGCTGGGCGTGCTCACCTGGGCCGCGTGGCTCGCCTGGCCGACGGCCGACCCGGGGACGCCGCGCGTGGTCGTGCTTGATGTCGGGGCCGGCACGGCGGGCGTGCTTTGCTCCCCGGACGGGCGTGCGGCGGTGCTGGATTGCGGCACACGGGACAATTTCGACGCTGGCGAGACGGCACTGCTGGCGCTGCGGCGGCTGGGCTGCGGGCAGCTCGACGGCGCCGTGCTTACGGGGCTCGGCGCGGGAAGCTTCAGCGGCCTGCCGACGCTGGCCCGGCGCGCTCGGCTGCCACGGTGGTGGACGCTCCAGGACCCGAGTGACCTTCCGCCTGCACGCCGAACGTCGTCGTTCGAAGCGCTACCCGCCGACGTGCGCGTGCCGACGCTGCTGGCGGCCGGGAGCCGACTGACTCTGGCGGGCGGTGTACTGGACGTGCTCGCCAACGAACCCGGGTCGCCCGCGGGTCGCGAGGGCGGGCGCACGACCCTCGTGCGCTGGTCGGCCGCAGGACAGCGGGTCCTGTTCGTCGCATCCGCGGGAAACACCGCCCTCCGCGAGGCGCTGGCTCGGGCGCGCGCCACTCAGCCCGATCTGGGCGCCGACGTGCTGGTGATCCGGTCGGCGGGGGCGCTCTCGGCCGCGGCCGCCCGACTGCTGGCCGATGTGGTCATGCCACGCGTCGTCGTCGTGTGCGGCCGTGACGTTCCGGACCGCTGGTCGGGCGTCGCGTGGAACCGAGGAGGCGACGTGACGGTGCTCGCAACCGGCGAGGTCGGCGCGGTCTCGATCGAGCTAGCTGCCCGCGAGGGCCCGCGCGTTTCCCGCGGTGGATGGTGACCGGCGGCCCCAGTGCGGAGGCGAACGAGCGTGCTTTACAAAGACCGGCGGTTGGTGTTTGATGCGCGCCGGTCGTCTGCCCGCACGGCGCGTCGAGCGGCGGCCACGTCGCCACCCGGCCAGGCATCGCGCTGGCCCCGGCGGCGCGCGTAAGGAGCGCGACGAATCGACCATTGCGATGAGGGCGCGGTTCCGCGCGGCGAGTACGGACGCAGGCTTCGCGGCGGTCGCAAGGAGAAGTTCCGATGAAGCGTTGGTCGCTGGCCCTGGTCTTCCTGGTCCCCCTGGCACTGGTGGCATGCGAAGACAAGAACAAGAAGCCGAGCGCGCAGGCCGAGCCGGCTCCGTCTGACTCAGGTATCACCGAGATCGGTCCGGTCACGAGCCCGCCGGCCACCTCGGACCCCTACGCGACGGACCCGATGATCACGCCGCGCGGCACCTCGTCAGCCTCCTCCCCCCCGCCGCAGCAGTATGAAGAGCTGCCGCCGGTCAGCTCGCCAACGATGACGCCGCGCGCTTCGCGCGCCGAGGCGCCGCCGCCGATGGCCGAGCCGAGCCCGAGGGGCGGCCGGGTGCACGTGGTCAGCCGCGGTGAGACGCTGTCGAGCATCTCGCGGCAGTACTACGGGACACCCAACCGCTGGCGCGACATCTGGAACGCCAACAAAGCCAAGGTACCCGATCCGAAGAAGATGCAGGTCGGAACGCGCCTGGTGATTCCCTAGCTCGCCCCCGCGCGCCTGGCCGTACGACCCGGGATTGCGCCCCGCGGCGCCTTCGCCGCGCCCCACGACGCCTTAGCAGCGCCGCGCGCCCCCGTCCCGGATTGATCGCGCCGCAGTGTCGCACGACAATCCGCGACATGCCGCAGCTCCGAGCGGACGACGCCATTCAGTACGTCAAAGGCGTGGGACCGCGCCGCGCCGCGTGGTTTGCCTCACTCGGACTCAAGACGGTCGGTGAGCTGCTCGAGTACTTCCCCTTCCGGCACGAGTACGACTCCGGCGAGGTCGCCATCGAGGACCTCCAGCTCGACCAGATCGCAACGATTCGCGGCGAAGTGGTCGACATCGGCGGGCGGCCGCCCGGGCTGCGCGTCGAGGTCGACGACGGCACCGGCACGTGCGTCCTGCGCTGGTTCAACCGCGAGCGGCGCGCCAGCCGCATCTTCCGCGGCGCCACGATTGTCGCCACCGGCAAGGTGACGTTGTACGACGACCTGCCCGAGATGGTCCAGCCGCAGGTCCAGGTCTACGAGCCCGACGTGGTCCTCAGCCCGCCGCAACGCGGCCAGCGCCAGGTCGGCGTCTACCGCGGCAACGCGCAGCTCAAGAACGCGCTGATCCGCCGAACGGTGCTGGCCGTGCTCCAGCACCCCCGGCTGCCGGTTGAGGAGATCGTCCCCGCGCCGCTGCGCGCCAAACGCGGGTTGGTCGATCGCGAGCAGGCCATTCGCGACATGCACGCGCCCCCGACGGACGCGGCGCTCCAGCAGGCCCGACGCCGGCTCGCCTACGAGGAACTCTTCCTGATCGAGCTCGCGATGGCCTTGCGACGGGATCGGCGGCTGCGGCTTCAGGCCGGTCGTAAGCTGCCCGTGACGCCCGAGATCGACCAGCGAATCCGGGCGCGGTTCCCGTTTCCGCTGACGCCCGCGCAGGACGCGGCGGTGCGGGATATCGTGGCCGATCTCGGAAGCGGCCGCCCGATGACGCGGTTGCTCCAGGGGGACGTGGGCTGCGGCAAGACGGTGGTCGCGCTCTACGCCTGCCTCGTCGCCGTTGCGCACGGCTGCCAGGCCGCGATCATGGCGCCCACCGAGATCCTGGCCGCCCAGCACTTCGAGCGGATCGGGCAGTACCTGGCCGGCAGCCGGGTGCGCGCGGTCCTGCTGCGGGGCGGGCTGCCGGCCCGGCAGCGTCGCGAAGCGCTGGCCGCGGTGGAGCGCGGCGAGATGGACCTCGTGGTCGGCACGCAGGCGCTGATCCAGAAGGATGTCGCCTTCAATGAGCTGGCCTTGGTGGTCGTGGACGAGCAGCACAAGTTCGGCGTCCTCCAGCGGCACGAGTTTCGCACCAAGGGCATCCAGCCGCACTACCTCGTGATGACGGCGACGCCGATCCCGCGAACGCTCGGCATGACGGTACTGGGTGACCTGGACGTGTCGGTGATTCGTGCCTCGCCGCCGGGCCGGGGCACAATTGAGACGCGCGTCGTCACGCCGGCGAAGTGGGATCTGGTGATGGGCTACGTGCGTCGACGGCTGGAGGGGGGCGAGCAGGCATACGTCGTCTGCCCGCTGATCGGCGAGGAACCGGGCCAGCCGTCCGGCGAACATCCGACCGCGGACCCGCCCGACCCGACGATCGAGCCGCGAGGCAGTCGCGGCGCCAAGGCCGGCAACGGGCGCGAGTTGACCAGCGTGCTGGCCGAGCACGCCCGGCTCACGCAGGGCCCGTGGCGGGGGCTGCGCGTCGGGCTGCTGCACGGGAGCCTGCCCAGTGGCGGGAAGCAGCAGGTCATCGACGACTTCGCGGCCGGGCGACTCCACGCGATCGTCGCGACGACCGTGGTCGAGGTGGGCGTCGACGTCTCGGCGGCGACGATTATGATCGTCGAGCACGCGGACCGGTTCGGCCTTTCGCAGCTCCACCAGCTTCGTGGACGGATCGCACGAAGCAGCCGCCCGGGGTTGTGCGTGCTCATCGCCGCCGGCTCGGGCCCGCGTGCCGCTCAGCGCCTGGCCGTCATGGCCCGCACGACCGACGGCTTCAAGATCGCCGAGGCCGACCTCGAGCAACGCGGGCCGGGCGAGCTGTTCGGGACGCGCCAGCACGGCCTGCCGGAGCTGCGCGCGGCCGACCTCGTGAGTGACTACGAACTGCTTGAGCAGGCCCGCGAGGACGCCTTCGCCCTCGTGCGCGGCGATCCACGGCTCGAGCGCCGCGAGCACGCTGCCCTGCTCCCCGCCCTGCGGCGCGTATTCGGCGACCGCCTGCGGCTCATCGATGCCGCGTGATGCAAGCGGCGGCTGTGATTGCCCCGTGGCAGCCGCACGAGCGGGGCGCGTTCGGGCACGACGTAGCACTTTGCGGCCGCGCGAGCTTGCGTTAGAACCTGCCCCGCCGCGATGACCGCCAGCACCCACAGCACGTTCAGCACGTGGATTACCGACGCGTGGGCGGCGGCGCTGGAGCCGCTGCGCACCGCGCCGTGGGGGGAGCTGCGCGACTTCTGGCTGGCCAAGATCTTCGACGATCGCTTCCTGGTGGCGTGGTTCCTGCCGCTCGTGCCGCTGCTGCTGCTCGTCCCGGCCCGCCACCTTCGCGCCGGTCTGCTGGCGGCGAGCTGCGCCTTCATCGGCTACGTCTTCGGGGCGGCGTACCTCGTGTTCTGGCTGCTGGCGGGCGTCGCGCTGTTCCAATTCTCGGAGCACTACGCGCGCCTGTGCCGGCGCCCGGGCGCACGCCCCTGGGGCCCCCCGCTGCTGGCCATCGGAGTAGTCGTCGGTGTCTACGTCGGCACGCTGCTGGTGCGCTGGGCGTTTCTGCCCGTCGGGCTGAATGCGTGGCTGCAGGAGAACCTGCCGTATCTCTTTCCGCTCGGGTCGCGCGGGCTGTGGTGGGAGCCGAGCTTCCGACCGTTCGAGGCGGTCCGCGAGCGGCTGGGCTTCATTCCCCTGCTGACGGCGGTGTTCTTCGATGCCCACACGATCGGGACGGCCTACCTGCTGGTGCGAATGCTGCACTACTTCAGCGAGCTTCGCCGCGACAGCATCCCGCCTCATCGCCGAACGCTGCTCAACTTTCTCACGTACATCAGCTACGGCCCCGCGCTCATCCAGGGGCCGCTGGAGCGCTACGACGTGTTCCAGGACGAGTTGGACACGTGCCACCAGCGCCGCAAGCTGGCGCGGGTGCCGTCCGCTCTGGCCCGCATGGGCCTGGGGGTCGTCAAGTCGATCTTCGCGCAGCTCTACCTGCGCCCGGCGATGTACTACAACATGGGCCTGGGCGGCAATCCGCAGAAGCACTTCCACTACTTCGACTACCCCGAGTCGATCAGCACGCTCTGGCTCTACCTCGGCCTGTTCATGCCGATCTTCTGGATCTACATCGAGATGAGCGGTTACGTCGATATCTCCGCGGGGATCGCGCGGCTGCTCGGCTACCGGCAGGTCGAGAACTTCAACAAGCCCTGGCTGGCCACCAGCCTGCGCGACTTCTGGCGCCGCTGGCACATCAGCCTGTCGATGATCCTGCGCGACTACATCTACATCCCCCTGGGCGGCAACCGCCGGCATCAGACGCTCAACAACGTCGTCACCTTCGCCGTCTGCGGCGCGTGGCATCCGCCCGTGCTGGCGGCGGCGTCCTGGGGCGTGGTCATGGGGCTGATGCTGGCCGTCAACCAGCGCTGGGCGGAGTGGATGAAGCGCGTGGACGCTGCCCCGCGCGGCCCCGTCGCCGCGATTCGCCGGGCCGTCCTGCGCGTGCCGCTGCTGCCGCAGGTCCTCGGCTGGGTGGTGACCCAGCACGCGTTCGTGTGGTCACTGTTGATGTTCAATCACGGGCCGCTGCCGGCGATCCGAGTGCCGTGGGAGTTGGCCCGCCGACTGCTGGTCGATTGAGCCGACGACTCAGCCCGCCGGAAACGCCGCGTCGCGGTACTTCCACACGCCGTCAACGAGCGTGCCCACCGCCTTGCCGCGCACCGTGCGCTTGTTCCAGGGCGTGTTGCGGCTCTTGGACCGGAACTGCTCCGCGTCGATCGTCCAGATGCGTTCGGGGTCGATGAGCGTCACGTCCGCGGGCGCACCCTCGCGGAGCGTGCCGCCGGTCACACCGAGCAGCTCGGCCGGTCGCGTGGAGAGCATCCGCACCAGGCGGGGCCAGTCGATCACCCCCGGCGCGACGAGCGCCTCGATGTAGAGCGGTAGCGCGGTCTCCAACCCGATCATGCCGAACGGGGCATACTGAAACTCGCGCTCCTTGTCTTCCTTGCCGTGTGGGGCGTGGTCCGTGACGAGGCAGTCGATGGTCCCATCGCGCACGCCCTCGATGCAGGCATCGACGTCGGCCCGGCTCCGAAGCGGCGGATTGACCTTGTAGACCGAGTCGTACCCCGCGCAGATCTCGTCGGTCATCAGCAGGTGGTGCGGGCAGACCTCGCACGTGACCCGCAGGCCCTTGGCCTTGGCGGCGCGCACGAGCTCGACCGCGCCCGCCGTCGAGACGTGGGCCACGTGGTAGCGCACGCCCGCGGCCTGCATGAGCGTGATGTCGCGCTGCACCATGACCACTTCTGCAATGGCCGGGATGCCGGGCAGTCCCAGGCGCGTCGCGGTCGGTCCCGCGTTCATGCAGCCGCTGCCCGCCAGCGTCGGGTCCTCGCAGTGCTGGATGAACAACTTGTCGAACATGCTCAGGTAGCGCATCGCCCGCAGGCACACGCCCGCGTCCGCAATCCCCGCGCCGTCGTCGCTGAAGGCCACCGCCCCGGCCCGCGCCATCATCCCGATCTCGGCCAGCTCCTTGCCCTGCCGCCCGGACGTCAGCGCACCAATCGGATGCACCCGGGCGGAGCCCGCCCGAGCCGCCTGCCGAAGCACGAACTCGATCGCCGCGTCGCTGTCCAGCGGCGGATTCGTGTTCGGCATGCACGCCACGGCCGTGAAGCCGCCCGCAGCAGCGGCGGCCGTCCCCGATTCGATCGTCTCACACTCCTCCTGCCCCGGCTCGCGCAGGTGGACGTGCATGTCGATCAGCCCGGGCGTCACGATCAGGCCGGTGGCGTCGACGGCCTGGTCCGCCGCGGCGAGCGCGCCCCGGCCGATGGCGGCAATGCGGCCGTCACGAATGAGTACGGGAGCAACTTCGTCGACCGACTGGGACGGATCGATTACCCGACCGTTCTTGATCAGGAGCGTTTCTGGCATGGAATCGCGCGCCTCTTCAGGAAGCACCCGGGATCGGCGCCGGCAACGCCGGGGCAGCCGTGCGGGCGGGGAGCGGACGACGACGCCCGCGTATCATAACGACGCGGCGTCGCGGCTTGCAGGGCGGCCGCGTCGGCCGGGAGTGTGCCGTGAATCGTTCGGCAGACCATGTCGCAGACTGGCTGGCGCGCGGTCCTCTGGTTCTGGACGGGGCCGTGGGCACCGAGCTGGAGCGGCTCGGCGTGGCCACGCCGGCGCCGCTGTGGTCGGCCGCGTCGCTGCTGGACGCGCCGCAGGCGGTACTCTCCATCCATGAGTCCTATGTGCGCGCGGGGGCGGACATCCTCGTCGCCAACACGTTCCGCACCAACCCACGCGCGCTTCAACGCGCCGGGCGCTACGCCGACGGCCCCGCGATCGCCGCCCGCGCGGTCGAGCTGGCCCGCAGAGCGGCACGCGGCAGCGACACACTGGTAGCCGCAAGCGTCGGACCGGTTGAGGATTGCTACTCTCCCGAGCGCGTGCCGCCCGAGCGCGAGCTGTCCGCCGAGCATCAGGTCAACGCCGCCTGGCTGTCGCGGGCTGCGCCAGATCTCCTCTGGATCGAGACGATCGGGTCGGCACGAGAGGCGCGGGCCGCGGCCGCCGCCGCCCACGGTGTCGGCTTGCCGTTTGTCGTGTCGTTCATCCTGCGTGAAGACGGGAAGCTTCTCGGGGGTGACTCGTCTGCCGAGGCTGTCGCGGCCGTGACGGAGTTCGAACCGCTGGCCTTGGGCGTGAATTGCGTGCCGCCGCGTGGGCTGGCGGCCGGAATGGCGGCCCTGCGCGTCGCGACGCGGCTGCCGCTGGTGGCCTACGGCCACGTTGGCAACGTGCGGCCGCTGCCAGGCTGGAGCTACACCGACAGTCCGACACCGGAGCAGTACGCCGCGCTGGCGGTCGGCTGGATCGAGGCGGGCGCCCGTGTCGTGGGCGGATGTTGCGGCACAGGTCCCGCGTACATCGCCGCCCTGCGAATCGCGGTCGACCGGTGGCGTGCGGAACGGCCGGCTTCACCGGGCGCGCTTGTGTGAACTTGTGTTAGGCTGTTTGGCGATCCCCGATGGCGGCGCGGTCCGCCCGTGGGACACCCTAGAATGGCCGATCGAGTGGAGGAGATACGCGTGGTTCAGCGGGGGCGCTCCAGGTGAGGGAGGCGGTTGATGTCGCGCGGCTTGGCACTGACATGCACGGCGGCGTTCGCTTTGTCGCTGGCGACGGCGGCCATGGCGCAGCCGACGCGCGCCGATGAGACGCCGGTCTTCCTGTTCAACGAGCAGATCATCGGCCTGATGACCGACCGCATGGTCGACGACATGGCCAAGCGCTACAACCTCGACGAGGACCAGCTCTTCGCCGTTCGCGAGGAGATCCGCGCCGGCTTCCCACAGTTCTTCCTGGAGAACCGCAACGAGATTATCCGCCTGTCCAACGACTACCTGGTCGCGATCCTGGGTGAGGACCCGCCCGAGCCGCAGGTCGTGGCCGACTGGGCGCAGCGGCTCAAGCCGCTGGTCGACGGATTCTCGGAGGTCGTCGACGAGACCCGCGAGGCCATTCGCCCGAACCTCCGCGACGAGCAACAGGTGCAGATGGATGCGGAATACGCCGCCTGGCAAGTAGGCGTGGGGCTGCTCAACAACCGCCTCCAGGTCTGGTCCGCCGGCGGCTACGACTGGGAGACCGAGTGGCCGCGGAGCGAGAAGTTCCGCGAGACCGAGCGGCAGCGGCGCGAAGAGTTCGAGCGCGCCCAGGAGGAAGCCAGTTCCGCCGTCTTGCGCGACGCGTCCTCCGGCACCGAAGCGGCCGGCGCCGACGCCGCGCCGGGCCAGCGCAAGCCGAACGCCGCGTCCGCGCCCAGCAAGCCCAAGGACGAGTGGGAGATCTACGTCGAGAACTTCATCCGCCGCTACAAGCTCGACGATGCCCAGCAGAACACCGCCCGACGAATCCTCGCCAGCGTGCAGGAACAACGCGAGCGCTACCTGCGCCGCCGGCTCGCCGACATCACGGCGCTCGAGCGGAAGCTCGCCGCCGCGCAGGGCGAAGAGGACAAGGCCAAGATCCGCGCCGAGCTGGAGCGGCTCCAGGCGCCGCTGGAGCGCTACTTCAACGAGCTCAAGGAGCGGCTCGATCGGCTGCCGTCCAAGAAGCAGCGTGCTGAGGCCGCCCGCGGCGAGATGGAGCGGCAGCTTCCCGCGGGTAAGAGTGGCGACAAGCCGGAGGGTGCCGCCGGCAACGATACGCGCACGCCCTGAGCCGACGCCGCACGTGCGCGGCGCGGGCAGACGTTACCCAGGAGTCGAACATGCTGCGACGCAGGTCGCTGATTGCTTTCCCGCTGGTGACCGGACTGGTGCTGCTTGTCTGCGCGAGCGCTCAAGCCCAGTGGTCGGACGACGACGAGCCGCCGCCGCTGTTCCTGCTCACCGACCAGGTGATCGACCTGGCGGTGGACCGGATCGTGGACGACATGGCGGATCACTACAAGTTTGACGAAGACCAGTTCCTGACGGTCCGCGAGGAGATCCGGGCGCGGTTCCCGCAGTTCCTGAAAGAGAACCGCAACGAGTTCATCCGCATCATGAACGACTACGCGGTCGCGCTGCTCGGCGAGGATCCCCCCTCACCGCAGTTCGTCGCCGACTGGGCCCAGCGCACGCAGCCACTGCTGACCAATTTCGTCGGGCTGATCCGCGAGACCGCGGACACGATCCGACCCGTGCTCAACGACCAGCAGCAGCTCCAGATGGACGGGGAGCTGGCCGCGTTCAACGTCGGCGTGGACTACGCCACGCGGCGGCTACAGGTCTGGTCAGATGGCGGGTTCGACTGGGAGACCGAGTGGGTCCGCAGCGAGAAGTTCCGCGAGGAGCAGGCCCGGCGCGAGCAGGCCGTCGTGCGCGCTCAGGAGGAGGCCAAGACTGCCGCCCTCACCGGCCAGCCGATGCCCGAACTGGGGCCCCTGGACGGGGAGGTCACGCCTCCCCCGGCCACGGGCGGCGCCCAGCCGACGGCCAAGCCGGCTCCAGTTTCGACGCGGCCCGCCGAGGCCCGCCCGAAGGATGACTGGGAGATCTACACCGAGCAATTCATTCAGCGGTACAAACGCGACGCTGCCCAGCAGGAGTCCGCCCGCCGCATCCTGGCCAGCTCGCAGCAGGACCGTGACCGATACCTCGCCCGGCGAGGCAGCGACATCCAGGCTGCCGAGCGGAAGCTCGCCGCCGCGGCGAACGACGACGAGCGTGCCCGGGCAAAAGCGGAGCGCGAACGCTTGAGAGCGCCGATCGATCGCACCTTCAGTCGCTTGAAGGAGCGGCTCGACGTGCTGCCCTCGCGGAAGCAGCGGGCCGAGGCGGCCAAGGCCGACACCGAGCGCCCCCCCGCGGGTAAGGCCCGGGAGGGCGAGAGGTCGGCCGAGGGCGCGGCGACGAGCTCGGGCGCCGGCGGGGGCGAACGCCGCGGGCAATAGAGTCCCACTTCATCCAGGGAGCCGGGCTCAGTCGTACTGCGAACCGAAGCGCGCCTGTCGCGTCGCCGCGAGGTCCTTGATCCGCTCGACCTGGCTCTTGTGACAGATGAGCGTCGCATCGCGGCTGCGAACGACGACCAGGTCCTGCACGCCAAGCAGCGTCACCAGGTGCTCGTCTTCGCTGACGACGATGTTGCCCGCGCTCTCGGCCAGCAGCGCGCGGGGCGACAGAACCACGTTGCCGGCGGCATCCGCGGGACACGTCTCGCCCAGCGATGTCCACGAGCCCACGTCACGCCACTCCGCATCCATCTCGACTACGAGCACTCGCTCGGCCTCCTCCAGCACGCCGAAGTCGATCGAGATGCGCGGCAGCTCGGCAAAACGCGCCGCCGCGGATGCATGCCGCGGGCCGTGCCAGTCCGCGGCGATTCCCACGAGCGGCGCCGCACTCGCGGGCAGCCGCGCCGCGAGTTCACCCAGGATCGCCGCGGTGCGCCACGCAAACATGCCGCTGTTCCAGTAGAACGCGCCGCTGCGGATGTACGCTTCGGCGACGTCGCGGCTCGGCTTCTCCTTGAACTTCGCCACCCGGAAGACCCCCGGCGCCAGCGCGTCCCCGCGCTGGATGTAACCGTAGCCCGTGTGCGGCGTGGCGGGGCGAATTCCGAAGGTCACCAGGTGGTCAGGATGCTGCTCGGCGCGGTCGAGTCCGCTGCGGACCGCAGCCTGGAAGCGCTCCACCGGCGTGATCAGGTGATCGGCCGTGAAGACCGCCAGGGTCGCGTCGGGATCGCGGCGGGCGACCAGGTTCGCCGCCAGGCCAATCGCGTTGGCCGTGTCCCGACCGACCGGCTCACCGATGAGATTCTCGCGCGGCAGTTCGGGCAGCTCAGCCGCGACCTGCTCGAGGTAGCTCGCCGCGGTGATGACCCAGGTTGAAGCCGGCGTGAACAGCCCGGCCAGGCGCTCGAAGGCCAGCCGCAGCAGTGACCGGCCGTCGAAGAGCGGCAGGAGCTGCTTGGGACGGGCGGCGCGACTCAGGGGCCAGAGGCGGGTGCCGGCCCCGCCGGCCATGATCAAGGCATGCCGCATCGGTGTAGCTTGGCTTGGCGAGCGGGAAATGCAAGTCAGCCTTCCGCTCGCGTTGCTCTCACGGGGAAGGCGTGCGCCGAGCTCAGGTGGCTCGGCGCGAGGCAGTCAGCGCTAGATGGCCGCCTTTCCCCGGCTTTTCGCGTACGCCTTGTAAGCGTCGGCTTGTTGGCGATACCCCTTCTTGCCCATCAGCGCGAAGGTGAACTCCTTACCCAACTGAACCGCAGGCTGGTCGTACGGGTTGATGTTCATCAGCCGACCCGCGATCGTCGTCGCCGCCTCCCACAGTAGAATGAACTGCCCGACGGTCTCCTCGCTGACCACCGGGAACCGGATCGTCATGCACGGCCGCTGGCTCTGCACCAGCGCGTACTCAGTGGCGGCTTTCTCCGCGTTGAGCAGCCTGCCCAGCGTCTTACCTTGCAAGTAGGCCAGGTCCGCGGGCAGCCCGGCGACCTTGGGAATCGGCACGTCGCGGGCAAACCGCTCGACTTCCAGGAAGATGAATACCTTGTCGTTGGGGCCCTCGCGGTAGAGCTGCACCTGCGAGTGCTGGTCGGTGGCGCCCAGGGCCTTGATCGGCGTCGGGCCGAGGTTCACGCGGTTGCCGTCCAGATCATCCGCCTTCCCCAGGCTCTCGGCCCAGAGCTGGCGGTACCAGTCCGCCAGGTCCTTGAGCTGATACGAGTACGGCATCATGACGTGCAGGCGCTTACCGCGGACGTAGAAGGCGTGCAGCAGCAACGCCAGCATCGCCGCGGGATTCTTGCTCACGTTCGACTGCGCCACGCGCCGGCTCATCGCCGCGGCGCCGGCCAGCAGCTTGTCAATCCGAACTCCGCACATCCCGGCCGAGAACAGCCCGACCGCGGACAGGACGCTGAACCGCCCGCCGACGCCCGGCGGCACGGGCAGCGCGTCGTACCCGGCGGCATCGACGATCCCGCGCATCGTTCCGCCCTCGGGGTCCGTAGTAACGACCAGGTTGCGGGCCAGTCCCTTGCCGAGCTTCCTGGCGAGCAGGTCGCGCACGATCAGGAACTGGGCCGCGGTCTCGGCCGTCTCGCCCGACTTGCTGATGACGTTGAAGAGCGTCTTCTTGACCGCCGGGCCGATCACGTCCAGCAGGTTACCGAACTGCGTCGGGTCGACGTTGTCCATCACGAACAGGCGCGGGCCGCGGCGCGACCGCGCCGGCAGCACATTGTGATAGCACGGGTTGAGGGCGGTCTGAAGGGCGATATTGCCCAGTGCCGACCCACCGATGCCCAGCACGACCAGGTTCTCGAACTTGCGCGCCGCGTAGCGCTTCACGGCGGCGGTGACAACGCGCCGCATCTCGGCGTCGTCGGGCAGGTCGCGGTAGCGGTGCTGGCCGGCCCGGCGTTCGGCCTCGATGCGCTGCACCGCCTCGCGGACCGGCTCCGCGGCCCGCTCGATCTCGGCGAGAGAGAGGCCGTGCGCAGAGCCAACGGCGGTGTCGAGGGTGCTGGCGTAGTCCAACCGGAGCTGGGGCGCTGCCATGTGAGATACTCCCGAAGTGCTATTCCGCAGACCGCGCCGGCAAGATAACCGCATCGTTGGGCGCCGGCCAACGCGATGCCGGTGGCTCGCCCGAGACCGACAGCAAACACCGGCAACCAGCCATGAATAAACGATTTACGGCTCGCTGCTGCCGTGGCCCGCCGGGGGAACCCGCCTACCCGGATTCCCGAAGATGCGCGCCCTGGGTCACTACGCGCAGGTAGACTGACGGCGGGCTCGGGGTGGGGCACCGGCCCCAGGAGAACCGCGATGCGAGAGCAAGTCGCTCCAGCCGTCGCCAGCGGCGGTGACACCGCCGCGAGCGGCACCGTCCAGTCAGCCAGCGCGACCGCCAGCCTCCCGGTCACGCGCCTATCGGTGATCGAAGGCTGCCGCCAGGGATGCAGCCAGGCGTGGCAGACTTTCTTCGGCGTCTACGCCCCGCTGGTATACCGGTTCGCGCGGCACGCCCGGCTGAGCGACTCGGACGCCGAGGACGTGGTCGCCAACGTGATGCGCAACCTGATGAAGGCCCTGCGGAGCGGCTTCGAGGGCGACCACACGATCGGCCGCTTCCGGCATTACCTGCGGAAGGTCGCCAATCGCGAGATCGCGGCCCAGCGGCGCCGGTCAAGCGAGCAGCCCAGCGTCGATCCGCAGGAGTCTCCCGAGATCGAGGCGGCCGAGTCTGACCCGGCCTGGGCCGAGGCGGAGCGCCGCGAGCGGCTGCGCGTCTGCCTCGATCGGCTGCGCTTGCTGCCGGAGGTGAGCCCGCGAGACGTGGTGGCCTTCGAGCGCTACGCGCTGAATGACGAGCCGGCCGAGCGCGTGGCCGCGGAGCTGGGGATCTCGCGAAGCCGGCTGTACGTGATCAAGCACGAGATGGTGCAGCACCTGCGTCGGCTGTCGGCGCAACTGGACGACGAACTCGGCGAGGTGTGAGATGTTGTTCAAACGGTGCCCAACGACGGATCAACTGAGCGACTTTGCCGCCGGCGGCGGGGCTGCCTGGATCGCCAAGCACATCCTGACGTGCCAGCCGTGCCGGGACCAGATCGCGGCCTTCCAGCGTGATGAGGCCCTGGTTGGCCAGTTGAAGCTGCTATTCGCCTCGGGGCCTGATGAGGCCGACAGCCGGGCCCGCGCCCGGCTCTTGCGTCGCTGCGCGGAGATCGCCGGCGAGGCCGGCTTGGCCGACGCCGGACCGCCCCCGGCACCGCCGCAGTCCTGCTGAGCCCGGGCGGCGTGAGCAGGATCTCGCCTCACTGTCCGAGTGGCCCGCGGCGGTCCACAATGCGCCACCATGAGCCGACAGCAACGGCGCGAAGTCATGCGGGCGGCCGCCCTCGGATTCGTGGCCACACTGCTTGCCGTCGCCCTGAGCGTCACGGGCGGGCTCGACTGGCTCGAACTCAAGTCGCTTGACCTGCGATTCCGCTACGCGAACCGCACGCCGCAGCATCCCGACCTGGTCGGAATCGACATCGACGATGCTGCCATCGAGAAGGTGGGGCGCTGGCCCTGGCCGCGCGACGTGCAGGCCGGCGTGCTGGGCGTGCTGGCCGAGGCGGGACTGAGGGCGCTGCTGGTCGACATCACGCTCAGCGAGCCGGAAACCATCCGGACCATCACGCCGGAACTCGCGGATGTCGCCTTCGATCCGCTGGCCTTGGCCCAGGCCGGCCATCTCGCGGTGGCGCTGCCGGACCTCGAGATCCGCGCGGCCCTGCGTGACAGCGGCGCCGCGTACCTGGCGTTCGACTACTCCAACGGCAAGAACTGGCGCGACGTGCTCGACAGTGCCGCGCTCGCGGAGGCGGTTGCGCTGCTGCGAGCACGGCGCCCCGAGGCAGCCGAGACGCTTCTGCGTGGCGTGCGCAAACCGGCGGGTTGGGACGGCGGCGCCATCCAGTGGAATCCGCTGCTTTGGGCTCGGCTCATCGCCGCCCTGCGCGACGTGCCAACGATGGACACGGAGGCGGCCTGCGCAGCGGTGCCCGATGGCAGGCGTCCGCAGCTCGAGCTCGCGCTCGAAGCATGCCGCGAAGTCGCGCTGCGGCAGTTTGTCGACCAGTGGCTGTCGGGCGATCCGGCGCGGCTGGCTTTGCCGCCCGCAGAGCGATTCGATGCCCTGCTGGCGGCGCTTGGTCCGGCCGGTCGGAGTCACCAGTCCGCGATCGGGCACGCGCTGCGCTTCGAGCTGAGCCGCCGGGCCACGCTGGCCGCGGCCGAGCCGGCCCTCCAGGCCTTCGCAGATCACGTCGCGGAGGTCCTCTCCATCGCGCCGGTCTACTTCGAGCATGCATCGGCGGCGCGGCGGTGCGGGTTCGTGGTGTTCGAGCCGGACGGCGATGGAGTCGTCCGCCGGATGCGGCTGCTGGCGCGGCATCAGGGGCAGGTGCTGCCGCAGCTTGCGTTTGCGCTCGCGCATGACGAGTTGACGCGGCACGGCCACGCGGCCGAAGTCACGCCGCGTCGCGTGACCTACCGCGGGCCCGGCGATGACAGGCGGCTGAGCGTGCAGCTCGACGCGCGCGGCAACGCCATCATCCCCTGGGTCGCGGAGCCGGACTGGACACGCCAGTTCGTGCCACGCGTCCCGGTCGCCTTGGCATGGCAGGTCTTCGATCGCCGGGCTCGCGTGCGGCAGAACCGAGAGGCGGCACTGGACGCAGCCGGCGGGCTTCGAGGGACCGCCGGCGCGGAGCCGCTCGCGCAACTCGCGGAGGACCTGGCCACGCTCCGCAAGCTCGAGGACGCCTGGCGGCTGGCGCGCTACCGGGACGACCGGCCGCGCAGCGAGGCGCTGGCCAGCCAGCTCACTGAGGCGGAGCGCTACCTTGCGGAGAGCGAAGCCGCGGTGCAGTCGTGGCTTTCGGCCAGCGGAACGGCTGCCACGCAGGAGGGCAACTCGCTACCGCCGCCCGCCTCGCGCGTGCTCGCCGACGCGCTCGCGGCCAACGCGGCCTACCGCCGCGAAATCGACGCGACGCTCGCCCGGCTCCGCGGCGCGCTGGGCGGCAAGATCGGGCTGCTGGGCTACACGGCGACGGCGCTGGCCGACATGGCACCGATCCCCACGCATCGCCGAGCCCCGGGCGTTCTCGCTCATGCGAACCTGCTCAACGGCTTGCTCGTGGGCCGGACGGTAAGCTGGGCGCCGGCGTGGCTGAACGCGCTGCTCACAGCGCTGCTCGGCGCGCTGGCCAGTTACCTCACCGCGCGCGTCGGGCCGCGGTGCCTGGGCGTGCTGGCCGCCGCGCTTGCGGCATACCTCGCGCTGGCCGGCTGGGCCGCCTTCTACTTCTACCTGTACTGGCTCCATCTCGTCGCGCCGGCCGCGGCCCTGCTGCTCAGCTACTTCGCCGTTACGGTCTTCCGCTACGCCTTCCTGGAGCGCGAGCGGCGGCAACTGGCGACCGCGCTCGGCCAGTACACCTCCGCCACGCTCGCCCGCCGCATGGCCGAGGATCCCGAACTCTGCAAGCGGGCCGAGACGCGCGAGGTGACGGCCATGTTCACCGACCTGGCCGGGTTCACGACCCTCTCCGAGCGCATCGGGGCCGAGCGCACCCAGCGCGCGCTCAACGTCTCGCTCGGTCGCCTGTCCGACGCAATCCTGCGTCACGAGGGCATGATCAACAAATTCATCGGCGACGGCGTGTTCGCCTTCTGGAACCCCGTCATCTACCCGCAGCCGGACCACGCCGCACGCGCCTGCCGCGCCGCTCTGGAGCTGTTCGCCGCACTCGACCACCTGGCCCGCGACCCGGCCCGCCGCGACGAGGAAGCTTACGGTCAGCTCCACCTGCGCGTGGGCGTTGCCACCGGCAGCGCCGTGGTCGGTCCGTGCGGCAGCGAGCAGAAGTACGACTACACCTGCATCGGCGACAGCGTCAACGTGGCCTCCCGGCTCGAGTCGGCCAACAAGTTCTTCGGCACGCGCATCCTGATCAGCGCGGCAACGCACGACGCCGTCCGGCCGAACTTCCTCGTCCGCCCGCTCGGGAGCGTGCAGGTGAAGGGCAAGACGCGCGGCGTCGGGGTCTACGAGCTGCTCGGTCTGGCGGGGCAGGTCGACGCGGCGGATGTCAACTATGCTCACGCCTTCGAGCAGGCGGTCGGTTGCTTCTGCCGACGCGAGTTCACCGCCGCGCTCGAGCGTTTCGGGGCATGCCTGTCGGAGCGGCCGAGTGACCGCGCGGCTCAGCACTACATGGACCTGTGCCGCGCGTATCTCGCAGAGCCCCCCGACGACCGCTGGGCGGGCGTCATCGAGCTGAGCGAGAAGTAGCGCGTCGAGCAGCCCGAAGGGCTGTGGGCGCTCTACCGCGCTCAGGACCGTGGGTTAATTGCGCTCAGTCGCACTCGACGTCCTGGCCGAAGCGCCCGACTCACTCGGAGTCGGCGCGGGCGGCGCCAGTGAAGACTGTCCGAGCGTCCACGAAGCAGATCGGATTTCCGAACGGGTCGCGTGCGTAGAACGACCGCTCGCCCCAGGGTCGGACGGCGATCTCGCCAGCGGGCGCGTCGTGCACCTCACCAGGCTCAGGCCGCGCGCCGGCCTGGAGGCATCGCGCGAACGCGCCCTCCAGGTCCTCCACCGCGAAGTAGAGCCACTCCGGATTCGGCGTCGCCGGGCTCGCGTCGCCTTCGGCCCGCGGGTCCAGACACGCCAGGATCGTGCCCCCGCAGTCGAAGTAGTGCCGCCCCGGCGAAACGCGCCGGCCCGCCGTGCCCAGCACCGCGGCATAGAAGGCGGCCGCGCGCTCGATGTCGCCGACGAGAAGAATGACGCGAAAGAGCCTTGCGCTCATGGAGGCGCTCCGGTTCGGCTACAGCACCAGCTTGTAGCCCACCGCGTGGGCCGTCAGGATGTGCCGCGGGTTCTTCGGGTCGGTCTCGAGCTTGCGCCGTAGCGAGACGATGTGGTTGTCCACGGTCCGGTCCGCCGGCCCCAGCCCGACGCCCCAGATCTTCTCGAGCAGGTCGGCACGCGGCACGGCCTGGCCCACCTTCTCGTAGAGCATCCGCAGAATCTCTGACTCGTAGTACCCCAGCGGCGTCTCACCCTGCGGCGCGATCACGACCTGCCGCGTGAGGTCGACGCGCCGGTCGCCGACCAGGAACGTCACGTGCCCCACCGCCGCCGCGCCGGGGTCCGCCCGTCGCAGCGCCGCCCGCACGCGGGCCAGCAGTTCGCGGAGGCTGAAGGGCTTGGTCACGTAGTCGTCGGCCCCGAGCTCGAGCCCGCGGACCTTGTCAATCTCCTGGCTGCGGGCCGACAGGATGATGATCGGCATCGTCAGGCCGGCGGCGCGCAGCCGCTTGCACACCTCGAACCCGTCGATGTCGGGCAGCATGATGTCGAGCAGCACCAGGTCTGTCGGTGCCTGCGTGGCGAGCTTGACGCCTTCCTGCCCGGTCAGCGCGTGCGCGACCGTGTGCTTCTCGAACTCGAGATTGTCACGCAGGCCAAGCGCCAGGTCCGGCTCGTCCTCGATGATCACGATGCGCGCCATGTCGATCTCCCGTGCAGGAGCCAGAACACAACAAGTGCACATGATAGCGGGTCGGTCCGGCGGCAGGACGCCCCCCCTTGCACCCGCGAGTCGAGGGTGCTCCACAAGTTTCGAGACGGGTTCCGGCCCTAGTCACGGTGCAGGCGCGCCTGGCGCAGCCGCTCCAGCCGCTCGAGTTCCTCCGCGGTGAGCGACCCGAGCCCGCCCCGGCCAATCTTGGCCAGCAGTGCGTCAAGCTCACGCTCCTCGGCCGAATCCAGGCCGGGGCTGCGCGCGGGTGGCCGCGTCGCCGCGCCGCGTACGCGTGGCGGCGGCGAGAACGTCTCGATGTCGCCGTGCGGGCTGCGCGGCGTGCGCCACAGGACACGCAGTTGCTCGCTGGCCCAGCCCGCGCCCGCCCCGGCGACCACGGCGCCCAGCCAAGCCACGGCGTGCAGTCGCCCGGTGACCATGACGAGCGCGATGACGACGGCGGCGCAGCCGGCGTAAAGCTGAGCCGCGCTGATCCACTTGCCCAATACGTTCACCATCTCGAAACGCAGGTGCCGCCAGGCAATCACGCACAGCGCCGCCAGCGCGGCCACCGGGTAATCGAGCGGCCGCTCCGGGTCGGCCAGGACCGGGGCTGCGCCCGCCAGCACGCGGTACGCCAGCCCTCCCAGCACGCTGGCGACCGCGTACACGCCGACGAAGCGCCACAGCCCGACGATCGGCTCGATCCGTCCGCCGAGCGACCACAGCGCAACCACGGTGAAGAGCACCCCGAGGATGTTCGCGCTGGCCAGCGGGTGCAGGAAGACGCCGAGTACCTCCTGTCCCGGATCGAGGGCCGACAGCAACGGCTCCGCATTGGTAACGCCGCCCCACTTCAGAACCGCCATCACCAGGAACGCCGCCGCATGCACGACCATGAGCAGCGCGGTCGCGGTCGGAGGCCGGCGGACGCCGAGAGCCTCGACCCGCTCGCGCCACGCGGCCCGCAGGTGATAGTCGCGATCGTGCCAGCCCATCGGTGCGCTCGCTCACTTCTCCCGGCGCGGCCCGACCGGACGAGCCGCGCGCCGCTTCCGACACGGGGTCATCGGCTCAGCCACACGCAGGGCGCCAGCGCACGGCACGCACTCGCTCGAACACATCGCGTTGGCCACCCCACGCCGTCCTAGGGCTCGATCATCCGAAGCTGGTCTTCCTGGTGCGCATCGGGCTCGGGGGGCGGCAACGGGCGGCCATACTGATCGTAGTACTGCGGCGGGTCCGGCTGCCGGCGGTAGCCGCGCCGCGGGTCACCGGGATGATGCCGGCGGCGGTAATCGTCGTCGTCATCGTCGTCATCATCGTCATCGTCGTCGTCATCATCGTCATCATCGTCATCATCGTCGTCGTCGCGGACCGTCACGGTTCGCTCACCGCGATCGCGATTCTTGCAGGCTCCCAGCGGCAGGAGCATTCCTGCCGCCAATGCGAACAGGCTCGCACCGTGCAGGAATCCACGCCGCGAGACGAGGCCCGAGGTGTCGACGCCCAGAATCCTCCGCATGAATCAGCTCCGTGTGCCGGCGGTCGCCCGGCCGCGCCGCGACAGGCAACCCGGGATTCCCGCCCTGTTGCCGCGGCCTCGAGCGCACCCGGCCCGATGCGGCCCGGCCCGGGCATTCTGGGAACCTGCCGGCGGTGGATAGCCTATCACCCTCCGCATTGGAACGCGATCCGGTGTTCACCTGCACTGCCAGTCCGTCCGTGCCGGGGCGAAAACGGGGGCCGTCGCAGCGTTCATGGCCTGCCGCCTCGCGCGGGCGGGTGTTACGATGGGCCCCGTTGGTGGCTGAGAGGAGGCCAGCGTGCGGACGCAGTATGAAATCGGCGTGATCGGTGCCGGCAACGCCGCCGAGGGAATCGTCCACGGCGTGCTACGACAGAGCGTGCTTCTCGAAGACCGGATCATCGCCTCCGATCCCAATCCGGATCGCCGCGAGCTGTTCAAGCGGAGGTTCAGCATCGCGGTGACCGACGACAACTGCCAGGTCGTGAAAGACAGCTACATCCTGCTGCTGTGCGTCAAGCCGCAGCAGTACCGCGACTGCGTGCGCGAGTGGAGCAACCTGGTGCGCGAGGACCACCTGATCGTGTCGATCATGGCGGGCGTCTCGACGCGCTCGCTGGAGGAGTGCTGCCCGCACATCAAGGCCCGCGTCGTGCGGGCCATGCCGAACCTTGCCTCGCACGTAGGAGCCGGGATGGCCGGCGTCTGCCCGGGCCGCTATGCCAGCGAGGCCGACCTGCTGCGCGCCCAGCGGATCTTCGATGCCGGCGGGAAGAGCATCTGCCTCGAGGACGAGGGGCTCATGGACGCGGTGACGGCCGTCTCGGGCTCGGGGCCGGCCTACTACTACTTCTTCACCGAGGCGATCATGGAGGCCGCCAAGCGAATCGGTCTCACGCCGCAGCACGCCAACGTCCTGGCCAAGCAGACGGCCCTCGGCGCCGCCCGCATGATGCTCGAAGCCGGCGAGACGCCGGACGTGCTTCGCCAGAAGGTGACCTCGCCGGGCGGCACGACGGCGGCGGCCCTCAAGTCCTTCGCCGACAGCAAGGTCTTCGACGACATCGTTGCGGGGGTGGAGGCGGCGTTCCGCCGGAGCCGCGAGCTCGGATCGTGAGTCGGGCGCAGCCACCTCGGTCCTGCGGGGCGAGCGTGCGGGCACGCGGGCGAGTCACCGAATTGGGACCTGCGCGAGTGCAACCTGCCGGCCAGACCCACTTTGATTATGGGACGAACCAGACCTCCACCCCAGACTGTTGCCGACCGGCACGCGTCTTGCGCGGGGCTGCCCGCATCCCGATGGATTAATCCATTCTCAGGTTATAGAATATCACGCGTTCCTTGCGGCCCGCCGTGTCTGGAACGCTGCGGGAATCATCCGTATCTCGGAGCGACCACCCTTTGGGCGTCCTCGGGCTCCTCGGCAACCGACGCCTGCTCTAATCGCTCCGCATGCGAGACGACCGGCGGGCCGCCTCTCCCTCCCCCCTGTCCTCGATCTCGGCTCCGGCGAGGATTCTCGCCGGCTCTCCAAGCGCCCCTTCAGAGAATCAGCATCGCGTCGCCGTAGCTGTAGAACCGGTATCGCTCCGCAATCGCCGCCTCGTAAGCCGACAGGATGAGATCGCGGCCAGCCAGGGCCATCACGAGCGCCAGCAACGTGCTCCCCGGCAAGTGAAAGTTGGTGACGAGCGCGTCGACGTTCACGAACCGGTACGGCGGGTAGATGAAGATTTCCGTCCAACCGGACACGGCCGCGGCGCTGTCGCCGACACCGCCTGCGCCAAGTACCTGGCCCAGTCGCCCCAGCGTCTCGAGGACTCGAACCGCCGTCGTCCCAACCGCGACGACACGCCCTCTGTCGCGCCGCGCCTGGTCGAGCGCCCGCAGACTGTCGGCGGGCACGGCGTACCACTCAGGGTGCATACGATGGTCCGCCAGGTCCTCGACCTCGACCGGCGTGAACGTCCCGATGCCAACGTGCAGGGTGAGCGTCGCCCGCCTCACGCCGCCCGCGGCGAGTTGATCCAGAAGTGACTGTGTGAAGTGCAGGCCAGCGGTCGGCGCCGCGATGGCGCCGCCGTGCGCGGCGTAAACAGTCTGGTAGCGCTCGGCATCAAGTGCATCGGAACCTGGGGCCGGATCGCTGGTACGCCGAATGTAGGGCGGTAGCGGCGGATGCCCGACGCGAGCGAGGAACGCAGCCGCGGGCGTGGGTGGCTCCGGCCGCACGCGCCAGGCCCCGCGCGGCCCGCGTTCAACCAGTTGCAGTCGCACCGGATCGCCAGGACATCCGCGCCACTCGCCGGGGCGCTGGCGACCGGCCGGCTTGAGCAGCACGTGCCAATCACCGCCCTCCTCGCTCAGGAAGAGGGCTTCGACACGCCCACCGGTGCTCCGCTCGGCGAAGAAACGCGCCGGCAGGACGCGCGTGTCATTCAGCACCAGGCAGTCGCCGGGGCGGAGGTACGCGCTCAGGTCGCGGAAGGTGCGGTGCTCGATCTGCCCCGTGTCGCGGTGCAGCACGAGGAGCCGCGACGCGTCGCGCTGCGGCGCCGGGTGCTGGGCGATCAGTTCTGGCGGCAGGTCGTAGGCAAGCTCGGAGACCTTCATCGCGATGCCATGATAGCCGGCGTGCAGATTCGCATTGCATGGCCCGCCCCGGGAGCTACAATCAGCCCTTTACGCACGCGAGCCAGGGAGGTCCGGCGAAAGCAGTGCCGACGAGAACACAGCACGTTCAGGTCAGCGTCAACCTCGACCAGGTTCGCGCCTCGGCCGAAGCAATTCGTCGGCACACGCAAGTCGACCTCATCGGGGTGGTCAAGGCGGACGCGTACGGATTGGGGGCGGGCCGTATCGCGGACGTGCTCGCGCCGGTGGTCAGCGAGTTCGCCTACTTCACCGTGTCCGAAGCGCGCGAAGTGGGCCGCCCCGGGCTGGTGCTCGGGCCGCCCGAGGGAGAGCCGGCCGAGTATCGCGAGCTGGGGCTCCGGCCGACGGTCGGCAATGCTGTCGATGCCGAGCGATTTCGCGGGCTGCCCGTGGCCATCGAGTTCGACGCGGGGATGCAGCGTTTCGGCTGCCCCGCCGAGGAGCTCGACGAGCTGGCCGCGCGCTGCGACGTCGTGGATTACTACGCCCACGCGGCGACACTGGAGTCGGCGCTGCGCCTCAAGGCGGCCTGCGGCCACCGCGGCAAGCGCTGCCACGCCGCGGCCACCTCGCTGCTCGAGCGGCCCGAGGCGTGGCTCGATGCGGTCCGTCCAGGCCTCGCGCTGTACCGCCGGGCCCTGCGCGTCACGACGCGCCTGCACACGATCCGCCAGACGCGCGGCCCGGTCGGCTACACGGGCTTTCACTGCCCGCTGGTGGGGGTGATTCTCGCGGGCTATGCCAACCTGCTCGAACCGGGCCCGGTGCTCATCAACGGCCGCCCGCAGCGCATCATCGAGGTGGGGATGAATACGGCGTTCGTGACGGTCGACCCGCCCGACCGCGTCGGCGACGAGGTCGTCCTGCTCGACGACAAGCTGAACGAGGACGTCCTGGCCGCCCACCACCGCGTTCGCCCGCACGAGATTCTGTGCCGCTACGCGGCGATCGGCCCCCGACAGTACATCACCGGCGGCCCGATCTTCACTTCAAATTGGCACGGTACCAGTCGAGCGACCGTCGCAGCCCCTCGGGAAACATAACCCGCGGCTCGTAGCCCAGCACCTGCCGCGTGTGCGCGATGTCCGCCAGGCTGTGCCGGACGTCGCCGGCCCGCGGCGACTCGTGGATCGCCTCCAGGCTCGTGCCCAGCAGCGTGTTGAGCTCGGCCACGATCTGGTTCAGCGACACGCGCTCGCCGCACGCGACATTGACCACCTCGCCCGACAGCTTCGGCGCATCGGCAGCGAGCAGGTTCGCGTCGACCACGTTGTCAACGAAGCAGAAGTCGCGCGTCTGCTCGCCGTCGCCGAAAATCACGGGGCGCTGGCCCTTGAGCATGCGCGAGACGAAGGCCGGGATGACGGCGGCGTAGTCGCTCTTGGGATCCTGGCGCGGTCCGAAGACGTTGAAGTAGCGGAGCGAGACGGTGGACAGCCCGTAGACCCGGGCCCATACCGTGCAGTAATGCTCGGCCGCGAGCTTGGCGACCGCGTACGGACTGAGCGACTCGGGCCGCATGTCCACGGTCTTGGGCAGCGTGGGCGTGTCCCCATAGGCCGAGCTGCTGGACGAGTACACGAAGCGCCGCACGCCCGCGGCCTTGGCGGCGATCAGCAGCCGCAATGTGCCGGTCACGTTGACTTCGTTGCACGGAGCCGGCTGCGCGACGCTGCGCGGCACGCTGGCGCGCGCGGCCAGGTGGAACACGACCTCAACCCCCGCCATGCTCCGCTCCACCGTGGCCTCGTCGCAGATGTCTCCGAAGGTCAGCTCGATCCGGTCCTCGACATCCGCCAGGTTCTGCCGCCGGCCGGTCGAGAAGTCGTCCAGCACACGGACGGCCCGCCCGCCTTCGAGCAGGCGCCGCACGATGTGGCTCCCGATAAACCCGGCACCGCCGGTGACCAGGCACAGGCTCATGGGCTAACCTCGCTCAGTTTGAAGAAGCGGCCGGCATTCGCGGACGTCGCGGCCGCGAACACATCGAACGCCTCGCCGCGGATATCGGCCAGAAACCGCGCCGTATGCACGACCAGAGCCGGCTCGTTAGGGCGCACCTTGCGCATCGGCTCGGGCGACAGGTACGGCGCGTCCGTCTCCACCATGATCCGTTCCAATGGTACGAATCGGGCGGCGTCGCGGATCGTGTCCGCATTCCTGAACGTCACCACGCCGGTGAAGGACAGGTAGTGGCCCAGGTCCAGCACGCGGCGGGCCACGGTCCGATCGGCGGAGAAGCAGTGAAAGACCACCCGTTCGCGCAGGGCCGGGTAGTCCTCCAGGATCTCGCAGACGCGCAGCTCCGACTCGCGCGCATGAATGACGACCGGGCGGCCCACCCGGCACGCCAGCTCCAGGTGCGCTCGGAACACCCGCTCCTGCACGTCGCGCGGCGCAAAGTCGTAGTGGAAGTCGAGCCCGGTTTCCCCAACGCCCACCACACGACCGGCCACCTCCCCCGCCACGCGCCCGCTCACCAGGCGCTCGATCGCCGCGAAGTCGTCGGGGGTCGCCCGCCCCGCCTGGTGCGGATGAATGCCGGCGACCAGGTAGAGCTGCCGATCGAGCCGCAGCAGATCGAGCGCTGCCTCGGCATCCCGCGGGTCGGTCGCGACCAGCACCAGGCGCGCGACGCCCGCCGCCCGGGCCCGCGCGAGCACGGCCTCCGCCTGGGGCAGCAGCTCGGGGCTGGTCAGGTGGCAGTGCGTGTCGGTCAGCATGCCGTCGTCGATTCAACCTCGTCGCGATGACCCCGTATCCGACTAACCGCGCGGCCGGCACGGCAGACGCATCCTACTCGGCGTTCTGGACCTGCTCCTTGATCCGGTCCACGGCACTCTTGATCTCCACGATCTGACGCGAGATCTCGGGATCGCCGGTCTTCGAGCCCATCGTATTCGCCTCGCGGAGCATCTCCTGGGCGATGAACTCGAGCTTGCGGCCAGGCGGCTCGTCGCCGGCCGTCGCGGCACTGAACTGTTCCAGATGCGCATCGAGCCGGGTGAGCTCTTCAGAGATGTCGCTCCGCTCCGCGTAGATGGACACTTCCTTGAGCACGTCCTGCTCGGCGAGCTGGATCCCGCTGCCCGCGATGAGCTGCTGGACGCGCGACAGCAGCCGATCGCGATATTCGGCGACCACGAGCTCGCACCGGCCGCGAATGACGTCGAGTGCGGCGCGGATGCGGCGGCACTGCTCGCGCAGGTCGCGCTCGATAGTCTGCCCTTCCGCCGCCCGCATGGTCACCAGCCGGTCGAGCGCCTCGCGGGTCAGCTTCTCGAGGATCGCTTGCTTGTGCGCACGAGCCGTGTCGCTCAGGTCCGACGGCTCGCAGACGCCCGGAAGCTCCAGCAGCGCAGCCAGGTCGATGGTCGGACGCTGGTCGGCACCGAGCGCGGCCTGGAGCTGGCCCAGGTACGCACGCAGCGCGGGCACATTGATCTTCGGGGCCGCCTGTGCGCCCATCGCCCGGACTGTGGCACGAAGCGTGACACTGCCCCGCGTCAGCCGCTCACGAAGCCAGCGCTCGACCTCCGCCTCGAGGAAGCCAAAGTCCTCGGGCAGGTAGACCGTGCCCTTGAAGTAGCGATTGTTGACACTGCGCAGCTCGACCTGGTACGCCAGCCCACCCTCCTCGAGCCGCGCCTCGCCGAAGCCGGTCATGGAGTGAAGCATCGGCGTCGATCTCCAGCTCGCCACTCCGCGCCGGCCGAGTTCACCCGACCAGAGCCGCCGCGCGTCGAGCACTGGCCGATCGCGCGGCCGCGCGCCGCGCATCCCGGCGGACGGGAAGCACCGGGGTCGGCTTCGCTAAGCGCACGGACCGGGGAATGGCAACCAGCGTGCGTGCGGCGATCCAGGCGGCGGGGTGTCCAGCATCGCGCCGCCTGAATCGTCGGCGGGCGGCGGACTGACCGGCTCCGCTTCCGACGGAGTTACGGGCGCGGGCTCCTCGACAGCCGGTGGCGCCGGCTCCTCGGGTGCGGTCCCCGTGACTGGCTCGGGGGTGGTTCCGGGCACCTCGATCGGCACCGCCTGAACGGGCGCGGGCGTGGGCACCGGAGTGGGAGCAGCCGGTTGCGCACCTGCCGGCACCGACTGGGCGGGCACCGGCAGCGCCGGCTGCGCACTGCCCAGGCCAGGCCCGGACGGCACGAACACGAAGTTCAGAATCACCGTGAAGCATAGCAGCAGCGCCGCCGCCACGATCGTCACCCAGGTCAGCACGTCGCCGGTCTTCGCACCGAACGCCGCCCCCCCGCCGCCTGCGCCGCCGAACGCCCCGGCCAGCCCCACGCCGCGTCCGCGCTGGAGCAGGATGACGAGGATGAGCAGGACCGCGAGAACGGTGAAGAAGAATGCCCAGATACCGTGGTACCATTCGGCCGCGAGAATCATCATTCCTGCCTTCTCAATGCCGCACGGGGAGCCGCCGCGAAGGCCACCAGTTGGCCGGCGGACCGACCGCAAGACCCGTGAGTATACCCGCTCACTTTGCCCGAGTCCCGATCGCGGCTCGAATGATGCCCAGGAAGCTCTCGGCCTTCAAGCTCGCCCCGCCGACCAGCCCGCCGTCGACGTCCGGCTGGGCAAGCAGCGAGTCTGCGTTGTCGGGCTTGAGGCTTCCGCCATAGAGAATCCGGATCGCGTCGGCCAGGGGACCGATCAGTCGCGTCAGCTCATTGCGCAGGTGGCGGTGCGCCTCCTGCGCCTGCTCGGCCGTCGCGTTCAGGCCCGTCCCGATCGCCCAGACGGGCTCGTACGCCACGACCAGGTCGTCTGCGCCCGTCAGGCGGGCGCCGACGAGCCCCGCGGTGAGCTGGAAGGTCAGCACGTCCAGCGTCTGCCCTGCCTGGCGCTCGCCCAGTGTCTCGCCGACGCAGAGGATCGGCAGCAGGCCGGCGTGCTGGGCCGCCCGGAGCTTCAGGTTGATGATGCGGTCGTCTTCGAGGTGGCCGATCGTGTGGCGCCGCTCGCTGTGACCAACGATGAGGTACGTCGCGCCGGTCTCGCGCACCATCGCGGCGGAGACCTCCCCCGTGAACGCCCCGCCGGGCTCGAAGTAGGCGTCTTGGGCGCCGACCGCAACCCCTGTTCCAGATAGAACTTGTGCGATGGTGGTCAGCATCGTCGCCGGCGGGCAGACTGCCACGTCCACGTTGGCATGGCTGTCGAGCCGGCGCAAGCCGTCCGCCACGTCCCGTGCCAGCGCCGGCCCCGACTTGAGATCCAGATTCATCTTCCAGTTCGCGACGACGAGCGGCTTGCGCATCGCGGTGCTCCGTGGGTTGACCGTGCTGCGGTCGCTCGTCGGCCTGAGCCGCGGCGACCAAGGGGGGCCGATTCTAGCTCCACCGCGGCTCGGATCGGAAGCGCACACCGGCTCAATTGGGTTCGGCCGCCTCGGCTGGCGTCGCACGTCAGATTGGAAGTTCGGAGAAAGGGAGGGTAGTCAGGCCCCGAATCCCCTGCCGGCTTGCGGCAGACGGCGATTTTATAAGACAAGTGGGCCGCGAAGGTTGCGACTACGCAGGACGGTTGCCACCTCCCGAGCCCCCCCTTGGCGGAGCGGCGTCCGCCCGTTATAGTCCTTGGCTTGTTTGGTAACCGGTGGCAGGGCGGCCGCCGTGATCCGCCGGGCGCGTTCGGCGTGAACGGTCCGGTTCCAGGGAACTCGGAGATCCCTCGATGACATCAGTCGTCCAGCCGCTTCTGCGGCTGGTGGCCGTTGCGCTTTTCGCGCTTGGTGCGGCCGGCCACAACTCGCTCTCTGACGCAGGCACCGACGGGGCGGGTCGCGTGGACAGGGCCGCGCAGCTTCGGCTGGAGCCGGCTGCGTCTCTCCGGCAGGCGGACAGCGTGGTCGCGTCGCTCGTCACGCCGCCCAGGTTGGTTGGATCGGGGCCCGCTGACACCCTGCAAGCGACGCAAGGTCACACCGGTTCGCGCCTGGAGAACGACGACGCCGGCCCGACCGGCCTCCTGCCCAGCCACCTGGTGGGCGACGGCCCGGTGCTTCGGCGAATCTGCCGCGTGACGGCCTACCACGACGAGGGTATCACCGCGGCCGGCGTGCCGTCGGGTGTCGGGCAGTGCGCGGCCCCGGCGGACGTCCCGCTGGGCTCCATCATTCACATCCCGTCGCTCGGGCGGTCGTTCGTCGTCACGGACCGCACCCACCGCCGCTTCCGACAAAGCACCGTCGACCTCTTCATTCCCGGTCGCGAGGCGTGCCGGGCATTTGGCCGACACTTCCTCGAGGTCGAGATCCGCCTGCCGCAACGCCCGACCTCCCGCGAGCAGCTCCTGGAGTTGGCCGCGCGTGTCGCGCGCTCCCTGACCGGCTGAGCAGCGCCGCTCGCGAGGGCAGGCTTCCCGCCGTCCGGTTATGATCGGGCGTCGCGGCGGCCGCGCGGACACCTCGGATGCGGACCTCGTCTTCCTGCGCTAGTGTCGAGATCACGACCCAGCTCGCCAGCGGGCTATTGTCCGGCTCCGCGCTGGCCGAGGCCGAGGGGCACCTCGAGACGTGCGAGTCCTGCCTGGCGCACTTCCGTGAGCTGACTGCGGAGCGCTTCCCGCGTTTCCGCGGTTACACGATTCTCTCGCAGCTCGGCCGCGGGGGCTTCGGCGTCGTTTACAAGGCGTTTCACCATGCCGCGGGACGCGTCGAGGCGCTCAAGGTCCTGTCAGCCAAGACGCCGCTGCGGGCGGCGTACTTCGAGAACGAGATCCGCCTGGTCGCCCGGCTGCGGCATCCGAACATCGCGACGCTGTACGACGCGCACCTCACTTCGTCGCCGCTCTACTGCGCGATGGAGTACGTGAACGGGCGACACCTGGAAGACTACCTCTCCTCGCGTGTTGTTTCGATCGAGCAGCGGCTGCGGATTCTGAGGCAGGTTGCGGACGCGGTCGGGTACGCCCACGGGGAAGGTGTCGTCCACCGCGACCTCAAGCCGCAGAACATCCTGATCGACGCGCAGGGTCAGCCGCGCATCATCGACTTCGGCATCGCCAAGCGCTTCGGGCCCGAGCGTTCCGATGAATCGCACGCACCGCCACTGAGCCCGGGCGGCATCCTGGGGACGTACGGCTACATCGCCCCGGAGCAGCTCGCACATCAGCCGGTGGACATGCGGGCAGACATCTACGCGCTGGGGGTCCTGCTGTTCCACGTCGTCACCGGGCAGCCCGCGAAGTTCGCCCGCGAAGTCGGCCGCCTGCGGGAGTTGCTTCGGGGTCAGCACGTGGCGCGGGCTGCGGACCTGGCCGCGATCATCGCGCACTGCGTGCACGCGGATCCGGCCCGACGCTTCGCGACCGCGCGGGAGCTCGTCGAGGATCTCGATCGGTACGTAGCCGGGGCGCCGGTGCGGGCCCGCGGGCGGGCCTCCATCGGGTACTGGCTGGCTCGGCTCGCGGCGGTGCTGCTCCACCGCCACCCGGCGCCGGTGGCGTGTGCTGCGGCCGTGGTCACCGCTGGTGCTTGCATCGCCGCACTGTGGAACGGCCAGGCTCGCTACTTCCCGCCGCCGGTGGAGGGGCAGCGCACCGCGCTGATCGCCGTGATGCCGAGCACCGTCGAGGCGATCGCCTCAGGGCAGTTCGCAGCGGCGCTCCCGGAGCTGAGCGCATCCGACGCACAGAGCTGGCGCCTGCTCTACGGGCAACTCATGGAGCGGCTGGCGGCGGCGCGGCCGCGGGTCGTGGCGTGGGATTTCTTCTTTCGCGTGTGCCGGCCCGAGTATGACGAGGCGATGGTTCGCGGGATGCGGTCACTGGGGGCGCCGGTGATCCTGGCCGCGCGCGAGCTGGACGTAGATGGTGAGCCGGACTTGTGCCCCGCGATCCGCGGCGCCGCGCACGCGTACGGGACGGCGCTCAGCCAGCGGCTCGACTGGCTGGCGACTGAGGTGACCATACCACTCGCCGTGGTCCGTGGCTTCAACGCGCCGATTCTGTCGTTGCCGGTGGCCGCGCTGGGGGCTTACCGCCACCCGACGAGCCAGGCCGGGGCGGTCATTCACGCCGATCACCTCGCGCTTCGCTATCGCAAGACGGGTGCGACCGCGGGACAGTCTCGCTGGCACCCTGTCGCGGACAGGATTCCGATCTTCGCGTCGACCACGGCTACGGCTCGCCACGAGCTGCTCGAGCCGAACGATGTGCTCGCGCTCGGGCGGTTCCCCCTACGAAGCGTCGCGGCCTGGGGCGAGCGCGCCGTCCCGCTCGAGCACGTGCTGGCGATGGACGAAGCGGCCCTACGGCATCACTTCGCTGACCGGGCCGTGCTCGTCGGGCGGATGACTCCCGGTTTGGACCAGTACCGCTTGCGCGACGGAACACACGCGTACGGGTGCCAGGTTCAGGCCGCTGCGCTGGACGCCCTTCTGGGCAATCTCCAAGTGGAGCGGATCGGCCGCGGGGGCCTGGTCGGGCGCGTGGCGATCGGGACGCTGGCCGGCGGGATCATTGCACTGGCCCCCCTGTTTGCGCGCCGCCGCCCTGGTCGGGAGGCGGCGAAGGCGGCGGCGCTGGCAGCGCTCGGGCCGGTGATGCTGCTGGCCGTGGCCTTCTGGGTGAAGACGCCGACAGCGATTGAGCCGCTCATCCTGATCGGCAGCGCGGTCGCGGGCTGGGGCGCGGTGCGCTGTGTACGGTACCTGAGCGCTCGCGAGTCGCAGCTCGCACCGCCGTTTGCTGCCGGGGCTGCGCCGCCTCCCACGCCCGCCACAGCCACGATCCTGGTGGCGACGCGCGGCTCAGACCTCGGATCGGAATCACCGGACCGGGGTTGATCCGACCGCGATGAGCGAGCGGGACCGCTCGCGCGGGCGGTGCCCGACATCCAACCGGGAGGCAGCCAATCAAAAAACAAACCGGGCGACGTGGCCAGAGGCCACATCGCCCGATCGTGAAGTTCTGCGTACCGTTCGCCGATTAGCGGCGGCGGATCAGCAGGCCCGCGAGCGCGAGCAGCGCGAGGCTGGCCGGCTCGGGCGTGATCATGATGTCGTCCACGAGGAACGAATCGTTCGGATTCGGCACATCCGACAGATTCTTCGTCTCGAGGAAGATATTCAGGACCGCGGCGGCGTTGCCGACACCGGCGAGCGCACCGGCCGACACGAGGTTGCCGTCGTAGTACGTGGCGTACGTGCCGGCGGCGTAGTCGATGTCGATCTGAATCTGCTTCCACTGCTGGTTGACGAAGTTGATCGCCGACACGTTGCCGTTCGTGTCGCCGAGCTTCCCATCCGCCCGCCAGACAAGGCCGATGCCCACGCCGCTCAGAATACCGTCGAGCAGCGAGAACTCAGCATTGCGCTTGCCGGTGAACAGGGGGTCGACGCTCAGGAACGAGTACGTCCAGGCGGTCAGCGTGACCTGGGGGCCGATGGCGGCGAAGGCGCCGAGCATGTCATCGCCCTCGGACACGGTGCCGATGTCCTTGACGTCCCAGCGGCCGGACTTCGGGCTGTTGTAGCCCGGAAGTGCGGCGTAGGCGTCAGCGGATCCGCCCAAAGATGTCTTCGACCAGGAAATTCCGCCCGGTCCGGCCTGCCCGTCCAGCGACCCGAGCGCGTAGCTCTCGAAGTCGTCGCTGATCGTAGCTGCCAGCGTCGGGGCAGCCGCGAGCGCGGCCACAGCAATCACCACTTTCCAATTGAACTTCACTTCACAGCCTCCTCTCGTGGGACCTCGGTTAACCAAGAGCCATTGCTAGATTTTTCTCACCCACTCCGTGGGAGAACACTGCACTTCCTCTCGCGTGGACTATAGCCCACCCTGCCAAGGCGATCAAGACTTTTCTCGAAAAACCGGACAAGAGCGCTCCGGCAGCCCACCCGAATAGTCCCATAAAACCGGCTACTCGGCCGATAAATCGACGACCATGGGATCGAATAGCCCTGCGGCCTATGCGATCCACTAGCGCAGAAGTCGCGTGCGACGAAATTTCGCCTCCGAGTCGCACCGCCGGCTACCTCTCCGACTTCCACCATTCAAAAGCGTTCGGAACCACAATCGCGGGTTCGGACGCCCCGGCCGTCCCAGGGCAGACCGCCCCGAGCAGCTCGACGAAGGGATCGATGTCGTCAAACGAGACATTCAGATCAAAATTGCAGTCTGCGTTGAGCCAGGGGCAATCCGGGAACTGGGCGAGCCAGGCCATCTGCCCTTCCAGAGCGACGATGAACAGGTCGATCTCGGCGAAGTTCACGACTCCGTCGCAATTCAGGTCGCCGGCACACGTCGGGCCGATCAGCCCGGTGCCGCACTGGAGCCAGGTCGTGAAGCCGTCGCTGGCGCCCGCCGCCGTGTACGTGGCCACTCCGACCGGGTTGAGGTTCGCGCTTCCGCTGAACGCGCCGCAGACGCCCACGGTCGCCGCGCCGTCGCACCAGACGTCGTAGCCCAGATCGCTGCCCGTGCCGCCGAGCGTGACGGCCCACGCGACGGTGCCGTCGTCGGCGATCCGCCAAACGTACGCGTCGTCCCCGCCGGCCGTCGTCAGCGTGAGATTACTCGCACCGGGATCAAAGTTGGTCGGGCCGCGGATGACGCCGGTGGCAGCAACGTTCCCACCCGGATCCACCGCGATGGCGTTGAGTTCTTCGATCGCGTTACCGCCGGCGACGCGAGCCCACTTCAGCAAGCCGTCGCTCGTGAAGCGTGCCACGAAGACGTCCCCGAAACCGATCGCCGTGCGGCTGACTACGCCGGGGCCAGGGTCGAAGTCAACCGTACCCCAGTACGTGCCGCCGATGACGATGTCGCCATTCAGCGCGATCGCCACACCCGTGGCATTCTCGGTGCTCAAGCCGCCGATGCCCCTGGCCCAGACGATTTGGCCGCTATCGTCCAACCGGACGACGAAGGCGTCCGTTGCCCCGTTGCTGGTCAGGGGGTAAACGCCCGGGCCCGAGTCGAAGTCCACGATCGTCTGGAACCGCCCGACCACGGCGACGCGCCCATACCAGTCCACGTCCACGCCATAAGCTTCGTCGATCTGGGTGCCGCCGACGGCGTATGTCCAGCGGTAGTTGCCCGCGGAATCGAGGCTCCAGACGTAGGCGTCGAAGCTGCCCCGCGACGTGAAGTTGGCGACCGCGGGGCCGGGATTGAAATCCACGGTGTTCTGGAACGCGCCCGCTACGTACACGCTCCCGTGCGGGCTCACCGCCAGCCGGTACACCCGGTCGTCGGACAAACCACCGGCGGTGCGGGCCCACAGGAAGTTGCCGGCGTGATCGAGCTTCACGACGAAGATGTCCTGAACGCCGTTCGACACCTGCACGTTCTGCCCCGGACCGGGGTCGAAGTCGACGGCGCCGGAGAATGAACCGGCGAAGTAGACACCGTCGCCTATCCGCGAAGCCAGGCCGCCCAGCGTGTCGTTGCCGGTCCCGCCGATCGTGCGCGTCCAGGCATACGAGCCGTCCGGGTTAAAGCGCGTCACGAACACGTCGGTTCCGCCGATGGCGGTGTGAAGGTCGGCGGCAGTCGGACTGGGGTTGAAGTCCACGGTGCCGCTGAATGCGCCGCCGAGGTAGTACGCGCCATCGGGGTCAACCCACATGCGCGCCGTCGCGTCGCTGCCGGGGCCGCCCGCCGCGATGGAGCCGAGGTAGGTCGGCGCGACGCAACTGAACGGGCTCTCGACGATAGGCTGCCCGCACTGGAGCCGCACGACGAACGCGTCGGACTGGCCGAGCGCGGTGCGGGTGTCGTTGCCGACGGGGTTGAGATTCGCCGTTCCGCGGAACGTACCAGCAGCCGTGATCCGACCAGCGCCGTCGGCGGCCAGGCTGCGGCCATGGTCCGTCTGGGAGCCGCCCATCCCCACTGCCCAGTTGAACGAGCCACTCGAGCCGAGCTTGAGGACGAAGGCGTCCTCGTTGCCAGCCGAGGTCAGATTCGCCACGCCGGGGCCGGTATCGAAGTCGACCGTGCCCGCGAAGTAGCCGGTGGCCAGAACGCGGCCTTCCGGATCGGTGGCGACGTCGAAGACCTCTTCGTTCAGCGGGCCGCCAACGCGACGGGCCCAGACAAAGGCGCCTTCCTCCGTATACCGGGCTACGAATCCGTCGCTCTGCCCCGCGGATGTGAGGTTGTACGTGCCGGGGCCGGGATCGAAGTCGACCGTGTCCCAGAAGTAGCCACCCAGCACGAGGTCGCCGTTCTCGGCGCGTGCGATGCGGTAGGCGCCGTCGGTGCTCACGCCGCCGAACGACCGAGCCCACTGGAAGGCCCCCTCGGGCGAGAGCTTGACGAGGAACACGTCGGTCACGCCCCATACCTGCATGACCCACTGCGCCGGACCGGGGTCGAAGTCCACGATCGTCGAAAAGCGACCCGTGAGATACACGTCGCGGGTGGGCGTCACGACGACGCCCAGGGCCTCGTCCGACTGCTTGTTGCCGACCGTGTAGGCCCACCGGTACTGGCCCGACGCGTCCAGCGACCAGGCGAAGATGTCGCGATTCCCGGCCGAACGGCGGCTATCGACCCCCGGGCCGGGATCGAAGTCGGCTGTCCCTTGAAATGCCCCGGCGACGATGCAGTTTCCATGCACGTCGACCGCGATGTCGTACGCGTTGTCGGCGAAGCCCGCCCCG
This sequence comes from uncultured Planctomycetota bacterium, assembly GCA_900696535.1. GTDB lineage: Bacteria > Planctomycetota > Phycisphaerae > UBA1845 > Fen-1342 > CAADGM01. The sequence goes on along the minus strand of CAADGM010000174.1, from coordinate 8,899 downwards.
ACCGTGCGCGACCAGAGGTAGTCGCCGGCCGCGCTCAACCTGGACACGAACACGTCCGTAGAGCCAGCCGCGGTCTTGATGTCCTGCCCGTTGCCGGGATCGAAGTCGACCGTGCCCGAAAAGTCGCCGGTCACGTAGACACTGCCGTCGAGTCCGACAGCCAGGCTCGTGGCCACGTCGCTTTCGCTGCCTCCGAACGTCCGGGTCCACCCATACGCCCCGGTCGACAGGAGCTTGGTGACGAAGACGTCGCTTCCGCCGACCGACGTGCGCAGGTCGACACCCGCGGTCGGATCGAAATCGACGGTTCCCTCGAACGATCCGCAGACGAACGTATTGCCCAATCCGTCGGTCCAGACATGCCGGACCGTCTCGACGCCGGTGCCGCCCCAGTTCCGCCCCCAGGTGTAGTCCGGGCTGGCGCAGCTCAGCGGCGACTGGTCGATGATCACGACCTCGCGCGTGGCGGTCTTCGTGACCGCGTCCCACGTGAACTGCGCGGTGATCGTGAGCGTCGTGTCGCCGTCGACGTCAGAGGTCGTGAGCTGACCGAACTGGTTGATGCTCGCGATGCCCTCGGGATGCAGAGAGAACTCGGAGAAGAGCGTGACGTCGAAAGTCAGGCCGTTGCTGAAGGTGGCGCGGACGTTGTAGTTCGCACCTTGCCCCTCATTGATCTCGCTTGGCCCGAAGATGGCCAAGCCGGTGAGCGTTTGAGCGTTCGCGATAGAGCCGATCGATGTGCAGAGCAGCAGCAGACAGCCCACAGTGCGCCCGAGTGCGTGCTTCATTGCCTACTCCGTGCTCGAGGAGCGCGCGCCGAGCGTCGCTCCATTGTCCTACGAACTCGTCTGTCTACAGGAGGGTGTGCTCCGCGCGATCTGTGCGGGGCCCCAGGCCCGGCCGCCGACAGGCCGTCGCGGACGTGACTCGACCACATTTTATGAAACCACGGCCGACACCGAAACACGATTTTAGGCAGCCTACGGCCGGCTCGGCGCGCAAATTACCTCGGCCTGATCTGCCGCGTCACGGTTAGTGGCCAGAACCTTATGTCAAACATCAAGTTACATTCAGCGATTCGGGGAAACTGATAAGCGTCAACCCCTACCCCAAATCCAATATCCCCGCGTCGTCCGCCGCAATGCCTCGAGGGGCTCCTAACTGTCTCAAAGCGATCCCGCCCGGTCCCAGCCGGGCGCCCATCCACGGACGCGCCGCAGCCGCGGCACCGTGCGCGAGCCCGAGTCAGCCACGGCGTAGCGCCGAGCAACCGTAACCGGTCACGCAGAGTCCGTTCGGGGTGCATCCGGCCGGCTCGCCGCATTCCTTGCCGCGACCGCCGCGTTGCGCCGCCACATGCTCAGGCAGGCCCGGCGTGCGGCAGTACCTCGCGTCAGCCGACGGTAGCCACCGCTGGTCAGCGTCACGAGCGACTCGAGCGGAATCTCGGGCGGAATGAGGTTCGCTATCAGGTCCGGGTGCGTGCCAAGCGGCGTGCTGTGATTGAACTGGCACACCTGCTGGCACACATCGCAGCCGAATACCCACGCGCCCACGAGCCTGTGAAGCTCGTCGGGAATTGCTGACCGGTGCTCGATGGTCAGGTACGCAATGCACCGGCGGGCGTCGAGCTCGTACGGTGCGCGGAGCGCTTGCGTCGGGCACGCGTCGATGCATCGCGTGCAACGGGCGCACCGCTCGGTGACCGGCTCGTCTTCGGCCAGTTCGAGCGTCGTGAGAAGCTCGCCCAGCAGAATGTACGACCCGAGGCCGGCATTGAGCAGGCACGTGTTTCGGCCGATCCAGCCGAGTCCGGCTCGCGCGGCCAGCTCGCGCTCGAGCACCGGCGCGCTGTCAACGCAGGCGCGCCACGTCCACCTTACGTCCTTGAGGGCTGCGCTGAGCCGCAGTGCCAGTTGCCGCAGCATGCGATGCAGGACGACGTGATAGTCGACTCCGCGGGCATACTGGGCCACACGCCCGACGGCCCGCGCCGTCGCGTCGGCGGCGGTCGGAACTACGGGGGCCCGGTTGTCGCGTCCCGCGAGCGGCTGGTACCCGTCGGTCCGCTTGTACAGGAGCCCCACGCAAATGATCGAACGCACACCGGGGAGCAGGGTGGCCGGGTTCAGCCGGGTCTCCGCGGTCCGCTCGAGGTAGGCCATCTCCCCGTGGTAGCCGCGCGCCAACCAGTCCCTATAATGCCCGGCTCGACGACTCGGTCCGGGGTGGGCAACCCCGACGAGGTCGAAACCTACTTGCCGGGCGAGCGCCTTGGCGAGCTGGGCTTTGTCGTGAGGCGACACCTGGACCGATGATACCACGGGCGCTGGACGAAGGCGGTCGGCCGGCGCCGGCGTGGCGCGACGATCGTCCCGCCCGGAGTGCGTTCATGTTCAATTACGACTGGTTTCACGGTAGCGGACTGAAGCGGCAAATCGACGAGGCGAAGCGGCGTTGCGGCTTGCGGAAGTTCCCGGACGCGCCGCGCGACCCCAACGCCGACCCCGGGCAGCCGTTCCGCGACTACGTGAGCCAGCTCGAGACGCGCACGATCCTGTACCTCAAGGACGGGCTCAGCTACGAGATGCGCGAGATCGCCGAGATCGGAACCAGCAGCGCCCTGGCATTCGAGTGCGTCCCGGTGGACGAGAATTACCAGGTCGGCGCCTACGTGATCGTCGTGCCGTTTGAGGATATCACCCGCGTCGAGGTTTTCGCGGTCCATCCGGACGAGAAGCCGACCGAGAACCTGCGGATCCCGGGTTTTCGCGCCGGCGCCGGCGAAGGCCGCGACTAGACGCGTCGATTGAGTCGTTGTCGGTCGAGCTCGCCGCGCCGCTTCGCGAGGGAGGTAGTCATGCGCGCCGTGCACCGGTTCGTGCCGCTGCTGCTGCTCGGCGGCCTGCTGGGCTGCGCACCGCGCTTCGGTCCGCGTGCCGAGCACGGGATCATCTTCTACATTCCGGGCGCGGGAAACGTCGACCTGGGCGACGCCGGCCTGCGCCGCGGCCTGCGGGCGCGCGGTTATCAGGGGGAAGTCGCCCGGCTGCACTGGACCTACTCGTTCAACGTCGCGATCGACCAGTCGGTGCGGGCGTTCGCCCGCCTGGCGTCGAAGCGCCTGGCCGAGGCGATTCAGGAGTACAGCGACGCCTACCCGGGCCGCGACATCAACCTGGTCGGCTTGTCCGCAGGCACCGGCATCGCGATCTGGGCCCTCGAGGACCTGCGCGACGAGTACTCGGTGAACAACGTCGTGCTCCTCAGCTCGAGCCTGTGGCACCGCTACGATGTCAGTGCGGCCCTCGAGCACGTCCGCGGCAAGATCTACTGCTACTACTCGCCGACCGACGCCGTGCTCACCGGCCCGATGAAGGTGTTCGGCACAATCGACGGCGTGTTCTTCCAGGATGGCGCGGGGGCCGTCGGGCTGCACCCGCCCCCGCCCGCCGACGAGCGTGTGGTCAACATCGCGTGGCGGCCCGAGTTCCAGCAGCTCGGCTACTGGGGCGGGCATTTCGACAGCACGAGTCCCGCCTTCATCGAGGCGTTCGTGGCGGATCACCTGCTCGGCACCCCGGGAGTGCCGCAAACAGACGGCGCCACTGTGCTGGTGTCAGGTCCTCAGGACGTGACGTTGCACTAGCCTCCGCCGCGGTCAGGCACGCCTCCATCGCCGCGGCCCCCACCTCCGCCAGCGCCCGCCGCAGCATCTTGCGCCGCTGCTGAAACGCCCGCTGCACCAGCGCCACAAACGCGGCCACGTCGGCGACCTCGCGCGCGTCGGACGGCTTCGGCCGGACTCGGAGCATGACCGACTCGACCTTCGGCGCTGGCCAGAAGGCCGTCGCGGGCACGCGCGCCACGATCTCGACGTCGGCCAGCGCCGCCGCGAGCACCGAGACGACGCCGTAGGCCTCGGTGCCCGCCTCGGCAATCAGCCGCTCGCCAACCTCCCTCTGAATCGTGCAGGCGAGTCGTTCGAACGGGAGCTGGCCCAGCAGCAGATCGATCAGCAACGGCGTGGCAACCTGGTAGGGCAGATTGGCGACCAGCTTGTAGTGGCCGCCCGCGCGCGGCGGCGCCGACCGCAGTGCTTCGACGACGGCCGGGCTGACACGATGCTTGCCCGCCAAGGCGTCGCCGGCCACCAGCCGGAACCGGGCCTCGCCACCCAGCCGGGCCCGCAGCAGGTCCTGGAGCCCCCGATCGATTTCCACGGCAACGACCGTGGCCCCCTGTGCCAGCAGGCACTCCGTGAGTGACCCCGTGCCCGGCCCGACCTCAAGCACGGTGTCGGAAGAGACCACCTTTCCCGCACCGACGAGCTTGCGCATCAGATTGAGGTCGATCAGAAAGTTCTGCCCGAGCCGGTGCTGTGGGGCCAGGCCGGCCAGGGCGAGCAGGCCGCGAATCTCGGTGAGCGTCTGCCCGGGCATGCGTGCGATCATGCGCCTTTTGACACGCCCGGGCAATTCCGGCCTGCGACCGCGGGGCCCGGGCGCGGCGGGTACCCACGGGGAGGCTCCCGGTCGGCCGACCTCGCTCACGGGCCGCCCCGAAGCGCCGCAGCCCCGCCCGCGGGGCCCGACAGTAGAAAGGCCGTTCGCCCCCCCGTATACGGCGGTCCCCGGCCGGTGCTATAATTCCGGGACGAAGCGGACGTTGATTTGGGGTCCGCGAAGTGCCGAGCTACTTATCTAAGGCGTAGTGCGATGAGAAGGCTCGTCGTGGCAATGATGGCGGCGCTCGTGCTGTCCGTTCCTGCGCTCGCCCAGGCGCTGGCCCCGAAGGCGTCGGCCCGCAGCATGAAGCCACTCACGCTGCGGCTGCTCGACACGGTCATCCCCGAAGTTCGCTTCGACCAGGTGCCATTCGAGCAGGCCGTCCAGTTCCTCCAGGACATGACCCAGACCAACATCTCGGTCCGCTGGGAGAAGCTCAAGGAGGCCGGCGTCCAGCAGGACGTGCCGATCTCGGTCCTGGCCAAGAACCAGCGCTTCTCCGTGGTTCTCTGGATGGTGCTCAATTACGCCGCTGGCTCAGACGTCAAGCTGGCGTATCGCATGAGTGGCAATCTCCTGATCATCTCCACGGATGAAGACCTCGGCAAAGAGGTCATCACGAAGGTGTACGACGTCTCCGACCTCATGATCCGCGTCGAGAACGCCGAGCGGCCGCAAATGCAGCAAAGCCAGGGGCTCGGGGCGACCGGTGGCGGCGGCGGCAGCAGCCTCTTCCAGAATCAGCAGAATCAGCAGCGCCAGCAGCAGAATCAGCCCGGCGAGCGCCAGCCTGAGATGGAAGCCCTGATCCGCGTCATCCAGGCCACGATCGAGCCGGATAGCTGGGAGACCACTGCCACGGGCGGCGGCACCGGCGGCGTCGGCGCCCCAGGCCGGATCGAGGCATACGGGAACCTGCTGATCGTCACGAACACGATCCTGGTACACCAGCGTCTCGGCGGGTACATCACCGAATAGGTTGGCAGGAAACGCTGCGGCGGGCGACGACCGGAACACGGTCCGGCACCCGCCGCCATTGTGTCTATGAACAGCGATCTCGCGTGGGGACTGCTATACGCACTGCTCGGGGTGGTGGGGGCGGTCGTGGTCGGCGCGGTCATCATCATGTCCGTGCGGCGCTGGGCGCGGAGTGAGCCGGCAGGGCAGGAGATGACGCTCCAGAACTTGCGCGACCTGAAAGCCCGCGGGGAGATCACCGAGCTGGAATACGAGCGCATGCGCGACCGGCTGGCCGGTGTGCGGCACGCGCCTCGGGCAGGACAGTCCGGCGGTCGACCAGACGCGGGCCGCGCGCCCCCGCCAGCGGGGAACTAGCGCGGGGGCGGGCGGCGGGGGCATGTTTGGAACTTGGCGTGCGTGCCGATAGAATCGAGGATAGACGGCGACCACGGCACGGTCGCGGGGGACAGGCGCGCGTGTTGACCCCGTCCCGGGACGGGACCGAGGGAGGTTCATGAGCGGTACCCGAGGCAGCGGCGGCAACCGTGGTCGGCGAGCGAGCGTTTGCAGCTTCTGCGGCAAGAGCCATCGTGACGCCGGCCCGATGGTGGAAGGGGCCAGCGACGTCTTCATCTGCGCCTCCTGCGTGGAGCTGTGCCACAACCTGATCAAGGAGGAGCGGCGGCGCAGCGGGAAGGTGCGCCCGGGGGTCAAGACGATCCCCAAGCCGCGCGAGTTGTACGAGTTCCTCGACCAGTACGTGATCGGCCAGGACGGCGCCAAACGGGCCCTGTCGGTCGCGGTGCACAACCACTACAAGCGGCTGGCCCACTTCGACGCGATGGGCGAGAACGACGTCGAGATCGACAAGAGCAACATCCTGTTGATCGGGCCGACCGGCAGCGGCAAGACGCTCCTGGCCCGCACGCTGGCCCGCGTACTGAAGGTGCCCTTCGCCATCGGCGACGCGACCACGCTGACCGAGGCAGGCTACGTGGGCGAGGACGTGGAGAACATCCTCCTGCGCCTGCTCCAGAACGCCGACTACGACCTCGAGGCGGCCCAGCGGGGCATCATCTACATCGACGAGATCGACAAGATCGGCAAGACCTGGAACAACGTCAGCATCACCCGCGACGTCTCGGGCGAAGGCGTGCAGCAGGCCCTGCTCAAGATGCTCGAGGGGACCGTATCCAACATCCCGCCCCAGGGCGGGCGCAAGCACCCCGAGCAGCAGTACATCCAGATGGACACGACCAACATCCTGTTCATCTGCGGCGGCACGTTCGTCGGCCTGGACCGCATCGTCAGCAAGCGGCTGGGACGCAAGAAGATCGGCTTTGCCAGCGAGCCCGCCCGGTACGACGACGAAACGCGTCAACTCGGCCGCGTGCTCAGCGAGGTCACGCCCGACGACCTGATCGAGTTCGGCATGATCCCCGAGTTCGTTGGCCGCCTGCCGGTGTGCTGCCCGCTCATGCCGCTCGATGAGACGGTGCTGGTGAACATCCTGACCGAGCCGAAGAACGCGCTGGTCAAGCAGTATCAGAAGCTCTTCCAGATGGAAGGCGCCAAGCTCGAGTTCACCCCCGAGGCGCTGCACCTCATCGCCCGCAAGGCACTCGAGCGCGACACCGGCGCCCGCGCCCTGCGCTCGGTGGTCGAGGAGTTCATGCTCGACTTCCTGTTCGAGCTGCCCGAGGTCAAGCCCAACCAGACCTACACCGTGACGCCCGAGGTGGTTCGCGGCGAAGCCGACCTGCTCGCGCCGGGTCGCCTGCGCAAGGAATCGGCCTGACGGGAGCTGGCGGCGAGGTGACAACCACGACGGCCGGACCCTGGCTGGCGCGCGGCGCGGTCGTCGTCGTGGTCGTGAGCGCGTACGCCAACAGCCTCACGGGGCCGTTCATCTTCGACGACCTGCGGGGGATCGTCACAAACCCGAACATCCGTACGCTGCTGCCCCCTGCGTCGCTCACCGCGCCAGCCGGCACCGGCGCCAGCGGGCGGCCCGTGGTCGCTTTCTCGCTCGCCGTGAATCACGCCGTCGGTGGGCTCAACGTCGCGGGCTACCACGTTCTCAACGTGGCCATCCACCTGGGGTGCGCGCTGGCACTCCTGGCCACTGTACAGCGCGGCCTGCGCATGCCGCGCGTGCCAGCCCACCTGCGTGAGCAGGCCCTGCCGATCGCGGCGGGCGTGGCGCTGGTCTGGGCGGCGCACCCGCTCAATACCGACGCGCTGCACCACGTGATCTCCCGCAGCGAGGCGCTGCTGGCGCTCTTCTTCCTCCTGACCCTCTATGGCTTCTTCCGATCGGTCGAGGCCGGCAGCAGTCCAGGCTGGGCCGTGGCCTCGATGGTCTGCAACGCCCTGGGCATGGCCAGCAAGGAGGCGATGGCTGCGGCGCCGCTGGTCGTGCTGCTGGCGGATCGGGCGCTGGTATCGGGAGACTTCACGGCGGCGCTGCGGGCGCGCTGGCGGCTCTACGCGGGGCTGGCCGGCGGCTGGATCATCCTGGCGGCCTGCGTCCTGTCGGGCGACCGGGGTGCATCGGTGGGGCTCGAGGCCGGCGGCTACACCTCGGTGAGCTACGCCATGACGCAGGTCGTGGTGGTGGCGCATTACTTGCGGCTTGCGGCCTGGCCGGTGCCGCTCGTGCTGGACTACGGCACGTGGCCCACGGGCGAGTCGGTCAACCTGCTGCTGGTGGCTGCCCCGATCGTAGGCGGCGCGCTGCTGCTTACCGTCGTGCTGCTCTGGCGGAACCACGGGGTGGGCGTCCCGGCTGCGGCCTTCTTCCTCGTGCTGGCACCGTCTTCAAGCTTCGTTCCACTCAGCGGCGAGGTGACCGCCGAGCACCGCATGTACCTGCCTCTGGCCGCCGTCGTGTTGATCGCGGTGTTGGCGCTCGCGGCGATGCTGCGGCGGGCCGGGCGCCGCGCGGCGGGTGCTGTCATCGTGTGCGTGGGCGTCGGTCTGGCGACCGCCGGGGCGTGGGCCACGATCCAGCGGAACGAGGTGTATCGCACGGCCGAGTCGATCTGGATGGATTCGCTGAAACACCGGCCGGAGAACGCCCGCGCTTACGCGCAGCTCGGCCAGGTCTACCTGGACGCGCGGGCCTACGACCGGGCGCTATCGGCACTGAGCGAGGCGGTGCGGCTCGCGCCGACGCGGGGCGACATTCGGCGGAACTACGGCGCCGCACTGCTGCAACTCGGTCGGTTCGACCAGGCTGTGACCGAACTGAAGACTGCGGTCGAGCTGGCGCCGCGCGACGCGCTCGCGCGGTTCAACCTCGGCGCTGCGCTGGCACAGGTCGGCCGTCTGCGCGAGGCAGCGGAGCAGTTCGAGGCCGGCCTCGCGATCGAGCCGCGCGATGTCCGGGCGCACGCCGCGCTCGCCGACGTGCTGGAGCGGCGGGG
>CAADGM010000173.1 GCA_900696535.1 uncultured Planctomycetota bacterium | reverse complement strand
TCGGGTTTCGGCGCCGCGTTGGGCACGTGGACGGTATTCGGCGCGCAGAACAGCTTTGACCGGTCGACGCCGGCCTCGGCCAGCCGGTTCGCGTTGCCCGGTGTGTAGGCGACGACGGCCCTCGCGCGACGGGTCAGCCACACGCGCAGACGGTTCGCACGCTGGCTGCGTCCGAGCCCGATGCCCCACCAGATCAGCGGCGGGCGGTTGCGGGCGAGCGCCATGCGAACGCTGGACACGAAGTGAACGTCGAAGGGCGCGATCACGACATCGTGCCGGCGGCAGAGCGGAAGCAACTCGCGCTGCCAGTGCAGCGAAGCGAATCGGAACTCGCGAAGCGCGTGCTCGTGAAACTCAGCGGCGGCCCCCACCGGCCTGCCCGAGTGCGCAACCGTCACCTCGCGCCCGGGGAGTCGCGCCATCGCATTGAAGAACGGGACGCGATAGTGCACGACACTGCGCTGGAGGAAGAGGACTTTCATCGCGTCACGATTCCCCCGCTGCCGGGGTTGCCAGTTCAAAGTGAGGCTCGCAGGCTTCCGTGCAGCCGAACCTACGCGCCAGGCGTCAGGCCCCCGAGCGCCCCGCCGCGGGAACCCCCGCCACGCGGCGCGCTCGAACAGTCAGATTGCCCACGAGGTTCGTGCACCACCGCCGGTATTTCGCGTACTTGCCGTCGCCGGTCCACTCCTCGGGCTCGAAGCCGCAGTGGCGCAGGAGTGCCGCGAGCGATTGCCGGGTGAAGTAGTGCAGGTGCTGACCATCCCAGCCGTGCACGCGCCAGTAGGCAACGTCGCGCGTTGGCGAACCGGTAAGCGGCAAGCGGCCGCGCAGAAGGTCGACCACGTGCTTGAGATAGCCGATGTTCGGCACGGTGACCACTAGGTGCCCGCCCGGGCGGGTCACGCGCGCCAGCTCATCCATCACGGAGAAGACATTCACGCAGTGCTCGATCACGGCGCACGCGATCACCACGTCGAACGCTCCGTCCGGATAGGGAAACGGCTCGTCGCCGTTGCCGACGGACAGCCGCACCTTCTCCACCAGGCGGGGATAGCGCTCGGCGATCGCGCGCGTGCCGAGCTCGATACGCCGCCGTGAGAGATCGAAGCCGTCCAGTTGCTCAAATTGCTCGGCCAGCGCTACCAGCAGGCGCCCCGAGCCGCAGCCGACCTCCAGAAGGCGCCCGCCCCTGCCGCGCAGCAGGCGCACGACATCGTCGAGTCGATTCGTCGTGACCGCGTCCGGCCGGAGGCGCAGCGGCTCCCAGCGTTCGTCCTCGTACTTCTGGTCGTAGAGTGCCTGCTGCTCAGCCATCGGTTACTCGAGGTGGTCGGCGATGGTGTCCTGCCGGCGGCGCAGCGACCCTCTCCGCGGAAGCTACGCCGTCACGGCGCCCGCGACGCGGAATCCGCCCGCCGGGACCGGGATCGCGGTCGGCGCCATGCGGTAGCGCTCGAGTTCGCGTCGAAGCGCGACATGCAGAGCGATGACCATCATCACGGCCATGTACATCGATGCGAGGCCGAAGTACCCCCCCGCCTTGAACGACCCCATGAACGTGTAGAGCATGAGCGCGTACGCGGTGACCAGCGCGAAGTACGTGCCAGGTTTGGCAATCCGGGCCACGCGTTGAAAGCGCCACCCGACCACGAGCGCGTAGATGAAGATCGTGAGCCACGCGGCCGCGCCGATTGCTCCGAGCTCGTTGGCGATCTCGATCAGGGAGTTGTGCGGATAGCGCTCCTCCGTCGGGCTGCCCGTGAGCTGAAAGGACGTGTCGCCGGTCCCATTGCCCAGGACGGGGCTTCGCAGGAAGCCGTGCATCGTCATGCGGAACATCTGGGCGCGCACGTCGAGGCCAGCCTGAATCGCACCGGTCGAGAAGCGATCGCCGCCGCGCGTGGGGGTGATGAGCAGGCTGGCCACCCACGCCACCGCGCCGAGCCCGATCACGATGCTGCCGGCCACGCGGAAGTTGATCCGGTGGCGGTACATCCAGAGCATCACCAGCAGGATCACGGGGACCGCGAAGAGCGGGAAGCGGGTCTGGCTCAGGAAGATGGCGAGAATGCTGAGCGGGGCGAAGAGGACCAACCCGACCAGGCGCCCCACCCCGCCGAACTGGATCAAGCCCGAAATCAGGATCAGTGCGGCCCAGCTCGAGAAATCCGCGATCGCGAGGGGATTGACAAGCCCCAGCGTCTGCCGGGCACCCTCCACGCGGTAGAGCCCGACGCCGAAGAGCGGCATCGACGCGCTGACCACGATCCCGATCGCGACGATCACGCGCATCAGCGCGCGAACCTCGTGGGCGCTGACGACGTAGAGCACGACCGCTGTCACGGCCATCGTGTTGTAGATACTGAAGATCGTCGCCTTCTTGAAGCCGTAGTCCGGGCTCCGGCTCATCGGCAACATGACCCACATCAGCGCTGCGATGACGAACCATGCGATGATGATGAACACGGGCACCGGCGCGTAGTTCGCGGTACCGGATCGGAGTCGGTGGATCAGGGCACCGACGATCGCCAGGATGGCGACTCCGACGTCGAAGGTGTAGTCCTGAAGGATTGGCCCGACGCGCATCTGGATCAGCGACTTCGTGACCGGGACCGCCAGTACCAGCGCGACCCCCACGCTCGGCCACCGCAGCACGACCAGCAGCGCGAGAATGTACGCGACCGCGAGAAGGACCAGCGCGGTCGGGTTGTAGATCATCGGTCCCATGCGTCAGCTCCAGGGCCGCGCTTGATCGGCAACTTCAACGAGCCGACGATCAGGCGGCCCGGCTTGTCGCTTGCATAATTCAACCTGCTCGGGCAACCAGCGTCCAGCGCCCGCCAGGCCACCCCGCGCCGGCGCGTTGACACCACACCCTGCTCGCACCTCACTCCGTCGCGTCCCCAATGCCCTCGGCCGACGCCCCCCCATGTCCGTCGGTCGGCGGCTTGGGACTCCGCAGCACGAGCTTGTAGACGTAGAGGGCGTACCACGCGGCGGATGCGATCGCGGAGCCGATCAGCATGGCCTGGACCGCGCCCCGCTGGCCGCCCGTTGGCACGAGGAGCAGCAGCGGCACGACGCGCGCCGCCAGGCCAAAGTACGCCAGCGCCGGCACCCAACTGATGGCCAGGAACTTCACGATGAACGGCCGCGCGAGCGCGTGCAGGTTCGTGACCACGGCCGCCCAGACGGCGAAGCTCCAAAGCGGAAGCGCGTCCTCGTACATCCTCGGGTACAGGATCCCGATGAACGTTGGCCCCAGGAGCACGCCCAGTACGCCCATCAGCGCGCTGAAGACGACGATGCCGATCGCGTACCCGACGTAAAGCGATCGTGACAGCGCCGAGGCCCGCTCGAAGCGCGCCAGAAGGCTCAGGATCACGCTGGAGAGCACGGCGCCCGGCACGCTGAAGACGGCCGCGGTCCCGACGGCGGCGAAAAACGTGGCCACGTCGCGCTCCGGCCACCACAGCCCGAGCAACAGCCGGTCCAGGTAGCCCGCCGAGCCCAGCGCCAGGGTCGACAGCGACATCGGCCACCAGGTCGCGAACGCGTCTCGCGCCAGCCGACGCGCGAAGTACGGCCGCTCGAGCAACTCGTCCCGTCGATGGGCGAGCTGGAAGATCAACGTCGCGGCGGCGCCGATCACGTGTCCGACCGGGATTGCGAGCAAGCCCATGATGGGCAGCAGCGGGAGTGCCGTGAAGACGAGCAATCCCTGGCTGGTGTGCACGAGGGCGCTGTAGCGGAAGTCGCGGCGGACGCGCTGGATGCAGAGGATCGTCTCGGTGACGTTCAGGACCAGGAGATACAGCGAGAGAATCACTACCTGCGGAGCCAGCGTCGCGATTCCGTACGCTCCGGCAATCCACGGCGCCGCAACCGCCAGCCCAACGGCGATGGGTAGCGTCGCCAGCGCCGTCATGATCGTACTGGTGCGGATCAGCAGTCGCTGGTCGGCAGGTTCGTACTTGGCCGCGTCCCGCAGCACATGGGCCATCAACCCGTTGCTCGGGGCGAGGCCGATCATGTTGACCAGGCCAAGCGCGATCAGGAACGTGCCGAATGCGTCCTCGCTGATGAGCAGGGCCAGCACAGGGAAGAACACCAGCCGCTGCACGCCGAGGTTCACGAAATGCCCGGCCGCGCTCCAGATGGTGTGCGACCCGAGCCGCAACAGCCGTTCGCGATGACGCCGCCACGTCGCGAGCACGCCAGAACCGTTTCCTGTTCCCCCCTCGCTCCAAGGGAGGGACCGGGGGGTGGTCGAATTCGTCGGCAAAGCCACTGCCTCGACTCTCCAGCTCTTGCAGTTCTGGCTTGCGGGCAGCTTCTCGATGCCTAATGGACGCGCCGAGACGCGCGGACTCCACTCAACGTCAGTGCTCGTCCGCAACTGCTCGCCGGGCGTCATCCAGGACGCGCTGATATGCGGCGCGCTGCTCCGGACTCCGCGCGGCGGCGATGGCCTCTTCCATCAGGGCGATTGCGCGTCGCGGATCGTGATACGCCGGGTCCTTCTCGTGAAGGCACAGCAGCGCCAGCCCGAACGCCGCGGTCGTATGGCCCGGAAACCGACGCAGGCAATCTTCGTACAACGCGCGTGCGGCCTCGATCTCACCGAGGCGACGGTGACACAAGGCCGACAGGTACAGCGATGGAGCCGTCCCCGCGACCGGGCGGAACCGGCGAGCCTCGTCGTAGGCGGCGAGCGCCTGGCGCCACTGCCCCGCGCGGTAGTACGCGTCCGCGGCACTGAGGTGCTGGTACGCATACGCCTCCGCCGCACCGAGCGCCAGCAGGGGCATCAGCACCACGCCTGTCATCGCAACCGTCCGCACGCGCGGCAATCCGAGCGACCAGCCCGCGATAAGGATCAGCGCGGCAGCCGCGACGGCAAGCACAGCGACGCTGCCGACCGCCGCCCCGATCAGCCCCAGCAGGAAGCTCGCGCCCGCAGCCCACGCGCGGCGCCTCGACCGCGTTACCCGGCAGATCGCCACCAGCGCCCCGGCCATCACGACCGGCAGGAACCAGCGCAGCTCCAGGACCAAGCGCTCCATGTGCGTGCCACTGTCGACACCCAGGTAGTCGGCGCCAATGAGCGCCAACGACCACGGCCACAGCAACGGCACGCCGCCGCTGAGGGCGTCGAAGAGTGGATGGGACATCCAAGCGGCCAGTGCAGCCCACAGAAGCATCCAACTTCGCCCGCCGAACGTGCGCCATACCGCGAAGATGCCCAGCCCCGCGGCCGCACTCACCAGCAGCGACGCCGGCGCTCCGTGCACCAGCGGCAAGCCTGCCGCGATGACCGGCCACTCGAGCAGGTCGGGGCCGTAGGCCAGAAGCACGCAGAGACCAGGCCACGCACCGGCCAGCTTCGACGCGCCGACGTCGCGCTGCGTCGCCGCCGCGACGCCCGCCCCGATCAGTCCGTGGCCGAGAAGTGGCACACGCTCAGCCTTGCGCCGCCAGGATGGCCGCGATGCGCTCGGCCGCCTTGCCGTCCCACTTGTCGGGCACCGGGGCACTGCGCAGCGGCGTCGCCCGGCAGCGCCGGTAGGCGGCGATGATCCGCTCCGGGTCGGTGCCGACGAGCTGATTCGTGCCCTGGGTGATCGTCACGGGCCGCTCGGTGTTCTCGCGAATCGTCAGGCAGTAGACACCCAGGATCGTCGTCTCCTCCTGGATGCCGCCGGAGTCGGTCAGCACGACCGCGGCATTCGCGGTCAGCTTCATGAAGTCGAGGTACCCGAGCGGCTCGACGATGCGCAGCCCGGCCATCGCGCGGAAGCGCCCCGCGAGCCCCAGCTTCTCCAGGTTCGCGACCGTGCGCGGGTGCATGGGGAAGACGATGGGCAGGTCCTTCTGGATCTCTTCGAAGGCGGTGGCGATGCGGCCCAGCGTAGCGGGGTCGTCCACGTTGCTCGGCCGGTGCAGTGTCACGACGTTGTACTCGCCCTTGCGAAGGCCGAGCTGTTCGAGGACCGGGGACCGCTCCGCCTGGTCGCGGCTGGCCCGCAGCGTATCGATCATCACGTTACCGACGAAGTGCACGCGTCCGTCGCTGACGCCCTCACGCCGCAGGTTCTC
Source organism: uncultured Planctomycetota bacterium (assembly GCA_900696535.1). GTDB lineage: Bacteria > Planctomycetota > Phycisphaerae > UBA1845 > Fen-1342 > CAADGM01. Next base: position 17,466 of record CAADGM010000173.1, on the reverse strand, counting down.
GATGCCGCTTGGCTCGGAGACGAACAGCAAATCACTAATGGCGTCCGTCAGAACGCGGTTGACCTCTTCGGGCATGTCGCGGTCGAAGCTCCGCAGCCCTGCCTCGACGTGAGCCAGCTTCACCCCCAACTTCACCGCGACCAGGCCGCACGCGATCGTGCTGTTGACGTCCCCGACCACGAGCACCCACTGCGGCCGGTGCTCGAGCACGACCGGCTCGAAGCGCTGCATGATCTGGGCCGTCTGGACGGCGTGCGAGCCGGAGCCGACCTCCAGGTTCACGTCCGGCTCGGGGATCTGGAGCTGCGTGAAGAAGAGGTCCGACATGTTCTTGTCGTAGTGCTGCCCGGTGTGCACGAGCACCGGCCGGATGGTCGGGTGCGCACGGTAGGCCCGCATGAGGGGGGCGATCTTCATGAAGTTCGGGCGAGCGCCGCAGACGTTGAGGATCGTGATCATCCCAGGTCCTTCGGGTGATGGTCGGGGGCAGGTACGGAGTCGCCAATCTGCGCGAATCGAGGTGGTGGCTTCTCGCGACCGGATCGAGGCAGCGCAAGACCTACGCGTGGACAGGACTGATGGCGCAGACTCCGTCCCCGTCGGCCGCACGGCCACCATCACCTAACCGACCTATTCACAGGCAGTTACGGCGAGATGCGCGGCATGGGCCAACACCTCGTGGCCAAGAGTATATCGGTACTTGGCGCGAGGGTCTACAGTGCGTTGACAGTACGCCCGGCGGGCTGAACTGGTTCAGTCGCTGCGCAACGCGGGGCAATCCACGCCGACGCCGGGCTAAGCGCGTCAACTCGACTCGCGGTGCGGGGTGTCGCTCGGAAGGTTCCGTCGCCGCCGGCTCGCGCCCGGCCGACGCGCCGGCACGTCCGAGCGGCATTCGGCAAGGAACACCGAGCTGTTGACGGCCACACGCCCCCCTGGCTGGCGGGGCGGTACGCAGCGCGGCTTGCTTCGCGTCAACTCGGAGCGGCAATCAGGGACACGGGCGTCCTAACGCACCGAAGTTTCACATGCCGCTCGAACTGACCTAACACGAGCGGGACATCCTTCGCACGCGAAGGGATTGTCGTCGGCACGAGCCGATCCCCGCAGACCGTCGCAGCGAACCCTCTGTCGTCACACTTGGCCAGGAGCATGAGATGCTGAAACTCGCCGCCCTCTTGATCGCCGTCGCACTGACCACTGGCGCGCTCGGCGACATCATCCCGTTCGACGATATTCCGCTCGCTCCTGAGTCGTTCTACAACGGCTCCGACGGGGCCGGCGGCTTTGTCAGCGGAGGCGCGTCCTTCAACAACAACTACACGAACTACGGCGGCGGCTTTTTCGGCTGGAATGGGTGGTCGGTCTCCAACACCACCAACAATGTCACGCCCGGATTCACGAATCAATTCAGCGCCTACACTGGCGGCGGCCACATGAGCGCCAACTACGGCGTTGCCTACGGCAACTCCGCCCGAATCACGTTCCCGGTTCCCAGCACCGTCAACGGTGGCTACTTCACGAACACCACTTACGCCGCTCTCTCGATGCTGCTCGGGGACTTCTTCAACGACCCGTTCGGCGGCGACGACGGAACCGAGCCCGATTGGTTCTACGTCCGTTTCACCGGTCTCGATGAGAACGGCAACTCCACGGGCAACGTGACCTTCTATCTCGCCGACTACCGTTTCGAGGACAACTCGCTGGATTACATCGTCGACACGTGGACGTGGGTCGACCTCAGCAGCCTTGGCTTGGTCAAGCAAATCCGCTTGTCCTTCGACGGCAGCAACTTCAACCAGTACGGACTCACCATCCCGACGTACGTCGCCGCCGACAACATCGACTACACGCCCATCCCGGAGCCGGCAGCGCTGCTGCTCCTCGCGGCGTGCGGGCTTGCGATTCGCCGTCGCCATTAGCGCTTGCCGACGCCACGACGAGTCCCAACCAGTCCCCGGCGGGGCGGGCGGCGTCCCGCCTCGCCCGCGGCACAGTGATCGGCTCTGGCACGAGAACACGCGCTCCTTTCGAGGCGGATCCGGTATGCGCCCTTACTCGCTTGCCATGCTCGTGATCCTCGCCATCGCGGGACATGCGGTGGGGGAAGAGGACTTTTCGATCATCCTGCTGCCTGACACGCAGAAGTACGCTGAGTCTTACCCCGAAATCTTCGTCTCGCAGACTGAGTGGATCGTCAACAACGTTGATGCGCTCCACATCGCCTTCGTCACGCACCTTGGCGACATAGTCGAGCATGGCGGCTTCGGCCCTGGCGGCAATGGCGACAATAGCGTTGAATGGGACCGCGCAAATGCCGCGCTCTCGATGCTCGATGGGCACGTTCCCTGGGGGCTCGTGCTCGGGAACCACGACTTCGACCTGTGGTACGCTCCGTCGGCCGGCTCGCAGTACTTCCTCGAGCGTTTCGGCGCCCCACGATTCACCGATCAGCCGTGGTTCGGGGGGTGGTCGCCCGATGGCTACAACGCCGCGCAGTTCTTCGTGGGCGGGGGGCGCCGCTTCCTCAACCTGCACCTGGTTCCCGACGTGCCTCCCTGGGCCCTCGCGTGGGCTCAGAGCATGATCGACTCGAACCCGGGCGTTCCGACCATGATCTCGACGCACATCTACATGAAGGAGAACGGGCGGACGCGATTCCCGTACATGAACATGTACGACCCGAATTGGGGCGGCATCTCGGGAAACGCCATCTTCGAGCAGCTGGTGAAGCCGAACCCGCAGGTCTTCCTGGTTGTTTGCGGGCACATTGCGTTCGAGCGATTCCAGCCGTCCCTCAACAACCTCGGCCAGCCCGTGCTCGAGATGTTGACCGACTACCAGCTTCGCCCGCTTGGCGGCAACGGCCTGCTGCGGATTCTGCGCTTCAGCCCCAGCGCCAACGCCATCTACGCCAGCACCTACTCGACCTGGTACCAGACCTTCGAGACCGATGACGACAGTGAGTTCACAATCAGCCTCGACTTCGCGCGTCTTGGCCCAGTGGCGGGCGATACGAATTGCGACGGCTCGATAGACTTCGGTGATATCGATCCGTTCGTGCTCGCACTATCGAGCGCCGACGACTACGCCGTAGCATTCCCCAACTGCCGCCGGTACACGGCCGACTGCGACTTCAACGGCCAAGTCGACTTCATGGACATTGATGCGTTCGTCGCAAGGCTCGGCGCCGGTCTGCGCTGACGTGCACCGAGATCGTTCGGATCGCGCCCGCCGGGCGCGCGGCCGCACCTGGGTGTAACGGCGCCCGCGCGGGCGGGGCAGCGATGTGCCCTTAGTCCGCTTGATCCGGCGGACCGGCGAGGGGCTCCACCGTGTCCCGCGAGATGTCGACGCTGACCGATTGGGCGAGGATGCGGACGTTGATGATCAGCCGCATCGACGAGCGCCGCTGCAACACCCGCCCCGCCAGCCCTGCCAGCGGCCCGGCCACCACCCGCACCCAGTCCCCGACGTGGACAGCCGGTCCGCACTCCACATCGAGCCCATGACGGACAACCGCCTGCACGCTTCGAAGCTGCCGAATCAGCTCGTCCTGGGCCGCGACGGGTAGCAACGTCACGATCCGGTTCGTCGCCAACGCGCGAATCCGCTGCTCTTCGTCGGCGATGAAGAAGACGTATCCCGTGAAGACCGGCACAATAGACCGCGAGCGACGGCCCGTTCGGCGACTTCGGGTCGTGCGGGCGCAGACCGGGAGATACTGAAAAACACCCCGGACGGCCAAGTCTTCGGCCAGCAGCTTCTCGCAGCGTGGCCTGGTGTGGGCCGCCCACCAGCGGCCTGCCACGCACTCCGGCACCGCTTCCAAGGGCGAGCGGCGCAGCATCGCCGTCCAGTCCAGGCCGGGACGGCGCAGCTCCGGCGCCGCCGCTGAGCCGTCTTGTCGGTCCGCAGGCATGCGACCCATCATCGGTCCGAGGTGGGCCCCCCGCAAGTTCGCGCGAGTACCACGCGTTGCTTGCACGCCGGCTGCCGCAGAGCTACATAGGGCGCAACGCACCTGCCCAAGACGGGCGCAGCCGCCGTCGGAAGGCCCGCCCGCCTGGCGCCGCGAGAAGACCGGCCCATGTCAGCCCAGTTGAACATCCGCGCTGTCGATGACGTAACGGTGGTGGGCTTCGCGGATCGATCGAAGCTGGACGCCTCGACCGTCGACGAGATCTCCGGAGCACTGTTGGGGTTGGTCGCGGCGGGCTCACGACCTCGGATCGTGCTGGACATGGTTGATGTTCATTTCGTCTCGTCCCCGGCGCTAAGCCTGCTCCTCTCGCTGCGGCGCGCGGCCGACGACGCCGGCGGAGAGGTCGTACTTTGCGCGCTGCGCTCGGAGGTCCAGCGGCTGCTGCGCATTACGCGGCTCGACAAGGTGTTCCTGAGCTTCGACACGCTCGAAGCCGCCTTGGCCCGCTTCCGGCCGTCGGCCTAGAGCCTGTCCCGGAGCCTGTGGAGCGCGCGCCATCGGCGGGTGCTTGTCGACTGGGGTCGCGGTGCAGGCCGCGAATCAGGCCGATCTGCCGTTCGACCGTGCGACACCCGCAGTGAGCGGGTGCTCCACAGGTTCCGGGACAGACTGGAGCACGACTCCGTGAGGGTCGCGATGCGGCCCGGTCGCGATTCTGGGGGATGGCGGTCCGGCTGCGCCTCGCCTTGCCCCCGTTCGTTTTCCATCAGCCATTCGGGCTGGACGCGCTGGGCCGCCCTCGACCCAGGCGAGCGGAAGTACTCGGCGGCCTTCGACCCTACGAGCTGAGTCGCTCGGACGTGGTCACTGGCCGGCTTGCGGCCGTGCCGGAGACTTGGGCCATCCGGTCGCGTATGCGGGCCGCGGACTCGTAATCCTCGCACTCCACGGCCAGGTCCAGCTCCGCCTGGAGGCGTGCCGGGGCGTCGAGCGGCATGAGCAGAAGGATCTCGTCGCGGAGCGCCCCCAGAGTGTTCAGCTCGCTCGCGTGCCCCCCGCCTGAACTCCGTTCATCCAGCGCCGCGATTGCAGCCGCTCCCGCCTCTACGATTGCCAGGGCGGTTTGCGTGTCGTTGCGTTGCAGGGCGGCATACGCGCGCCCCCGCGTGTGCATCATCATCACGTACGCCTTCTGCCGCTGCACGCTGCGCCGGTCCGCCTCGCTCGCTGCGTAGCGCTCGCAGAACTCGATCAGGCGCAGGTTCCGGGCCGTGTCGCGTTCGACACCCTCGAACTCCTCGAGGACAAACAGCGACAGGTAGCGCTGGTAGTAGAGGTACGCTTCCTGCCGAAGGTCGCGGCAGTCCTCCGGCCCCAGGACGAAGTCGGCGTCGTCGCCATACCGCGCGATGTGCTCGCGCAGCCGCTGATCGTGGTAGGCCAGCAGCGACTCGCAGCCCCGTGGCCGCTGCCCGTCCGGCCGCCCGGCACACTCCAGTTGCAGCACGCCGAGGTCGATGCGCGTCTGGATTTTCTCGCGTCCTTCGCGGCCGATGATGTTCCGGACCGAGATCTTGCCCGGCTCGAAGTCCCAGCCGTCGAGGATCGTGCGCAGGTCGCGTATCATGCTCAGCAGCGGTATCGGCCGCGAGGGTCGGGTTCATCAGCTTGGTTGCCGCGCGGCGATGCGTGCGCGGCGCGACGTCCAACTGACTTGAGGCAGCGCAGCAGGCATGCGTGTCATCGCGGGAACACTACGCGGACGTAGGCTGTCGGCGCCGCCGGGCGACACGACGCGTCCGATCACGGACCGCGTCAAGGAGACGCTGTTCAACATCCTCGGGTCGCGCTGGGGCGAGCCGGGCGAGTTGCCCCCGGTGAGCGTCCTCGACGTGTTCGCCGGCACAGGCGGACTGGGCATTGAGGCGCTGTCGCGCGGCGCGCAGCGCTGCACCTTCATCGAGCGGGATCGGGCCGCCATCCGTTGCCTGCGTGAGAACCTTGCTGCGCTGGACCTGCTGGGCCGGGCCGCTGTCAGCACGGTCAACGCCTGGTCCATGCGTCCGCCGCCGGGCGATCCGGGCTTCGGACTCGTGTTCGTCGATCCCCCCTACCGCGACACCCGCTCGGCACCGCGTGTCGTCGACCTGCTCGAACGGCTGGCCACGGCGCTGGCCCCCGACGGCGTGATCGTCTTCAGGCACGAGGTCGCATCGCTGGCGAGCGTTCCGCCCGAGATGCTCGCCGCGCTCGAGGTCGTGGACGAGCGGACAATCGGCCCGATGCGGCTGACGCTGCTGCAACGGCGTGCGATCGCCCGCGGAAAATGGCGGCGGACAGGCTGCCCCCTGGCCTGGCGAGACGGCCCACGCCGACCCCCGCCCCTGGCATCCTCGATGAAGCGCTGCGGCTCCCGCCTTCGGCTGGTGGGTCCCGCTACGCCACCGGCGCCAGCGGCTCGACGCGCAGCACGCGGCCGTCAGCCGCGCGCACGACCCGGCGGTAGAGCGTGTCGCGCTCGAGCGGTTCGCCGCCGGCCTCGCGAATCAGCCGCCGGATCTGCTCGACGGTCAACTCCTGGTGCGTCGTGCCGTCGCCCTCGCGCTTGGTGATGTCGTACCACACCACCGTGCCGTCGAAGTCGTCCACGCCCCAGTCGAGCGCGACCTGGGAGAGCTTCGGCGACTGCATGATCCAGAACGCCTTGATGTGCTCGAAGTTGTCGAGCATCAGCCGGCTGACCGCGAGCGTGCGCAAGTCGTCCAGCCCGCTCGGCCCCGGCAGGTGGGCCAGCGCGCTGCCGGCCGGGATGAAGGAGAGGGGGATGAAGCACTGAAACGCTGCGGGGCGCGGGCCGTCGCGTACGGGGCTGCGCTCCCACGCGGCGATGCGCGCGAGCGACGCGTCCTGCGCCTCGCGCAGCTTGAGCAGGTGCGCGACGCGCTCCTCGAGCGACTCGACGTGGCCATACAGCATCGTCGCGTTGCTCGCGATGCCCAGCTCATGCGCCGTGCGGTGCACGTCGAACCAGTGGGCCTCGCCCACCTTGTTGCGGAACGCCTCGTCGTGCACGCGGTCGTCGAAGATCTCCGCCCCGCCGCCCGGCAGGCTGCCCAGCCCCGCTTCACGCAAGGCGAGCAGCACCTCGCGGATGCTCAGCCGCGGCCGCGTGATTCGCGTGAAGTGGACGATCTCGATGGCCGTGAAAGCCTTGATGTGCAGCCCGGGGCACCGCTCGCGGATAGCCCGGCACATGTCGGTGTAGAACGAGAAGGGCAGGCGTGGGTGCAGGCCACCGACGATGTGCACCTCGGTCGCGCCGCGGGCGTGGGCCTCGGCGGCGCGGGTGACGATCTGTTCGAGGTTCAGCTCGTAGGCGTCGGCGGCGGGCGGGCCGTCGCGGGCGGGCAGTTCGCGGTAGAACGAGCAGAATTTGCACCGCAGGACGCAGTAGTTCGAGTAGTTGATGTGCCGGTTGATATTGTAGAACGTCCGCCGGCCATGGCGCCGCTCGCGGATGAGATTGGCGAGCTCGCCGAGCGTGAAGATGTCCCGAGTCCGATACAGCGCCAGCCCATCAGCAGCCGTGAGGCGCTCGCCGGCGAGGACCTTCTCTCGGATCGGGTCCAGTGACGCGTCGATAGCGGGTTGCGAAGTCGTGAGCATACGACCCTAGTGTAGGACCTGTCGCCGAACCTGTGGAGCACTCGCTATCAGCGGGTGCTTGTCGCTTGGAGTCAAATTGCAGGCCGTGTCTCGGGCCGGTCCGCCGTCCGACCCGTGCAACACCCGCTGGTAGCGGGCGCTCCACGTCGCTCTCCGCTGGTCTCTGGGATAGTTGCTGGGACCTCGCGGCGACCCTGGGGCCCGGCGACTTCGGGCCGGACAGCCTCCGGTCCGCCGGCGCTGGCCGGATGCCTGTCCCGCCCGGCGCCGGCAAGCCCCACGGCCGCGATCGCGGCGCCGGAGTGGAAGGCGTGGATTTTTGCACGGTTTTGAAAGCTCCGGCGCACGACCCGGGAACAATACCTCGGTACGGCTGGTTCGAAACCGCTGTCGGCGCCGGATCGGCGAGCGTCTTCGTCCCCCGGCTCCCCCAGGAGATCACGCGTGAAGAACATCGGCATGCCGATCCTGCTCCTCGCCGTTGTGGCGATCGCGATCCTTCAGTTGCGCGGCAACGGCGGGCGCTGAGGGACGCCGACCCAGCAGCCCGGTCCGGGCCGCATGCCACAAGCGGGGCAGGTCGCTCCGTCCTTCACCGCGAAGACGCTGGACGGCCGCGATGTCGCGTTCCCGTCCGCGTTCAAAGACCGCAAGGTGTTGCTGGTCTTCTGGGCCACGTGGTGCGGCCCGTGCCGGCGCGAGATTCCGCACCTTCGTGAAGCTCAGACCAAGTACGCCGCGCGCGGCCTGGAGATCGTGAGCGTCTCGATTGACACGGGACCCGCCGCGAGCGTCAAGGACTTTGTCGAACGTGAAAAGATGTCGTGGAACGTCCTGCTCGCGGGCGGCGCCGAGGCCGCGCGGCTCTACGGCGTGACAGCGATCCCGGCGATGCTGCTCGTGGACGGGACCAGTGGCCGCGTCCTGGCTGACTCGGCTGAATTCGACAGGCAGTCGCTGATGGGGACGCTTGCGAGACACTTGGGCACAACGAAGGGTTAGAGCGGTCAGCTTGGGCTGCCCGCCGAGCCGAACGCAGGCGGCGACCCTCGCTCTCCTCCCTCCCGTGACGCAGGCGATGCGTGGGTCCCGGTTCCGGCCGGGACTCACGCTCGCCGAGCTTATGGACGCCGCGACTTCCGCAGTGTGACGAGCTTCCTCGCGGCACGTGGTCTTTGCTATTTCGGGCAAGACCCCGGCGCGGCGCGCCAGAATGTTCCCGTGCGCACGGAGCCGTGACCGGTTACGGGCGATCGTTCAAACACGAACGGCCACGATCGCGCATTTGCAAGCATGCCCTGGGGCGCCGAGAATCCGGCCGTCGCGATCCGTGGCGGCGGTGCCCGCCGAAGTGGATTGGCGCCAAGGAGCCCGCTCAGCCGTGTTCGCCCTTCGCGTAGCCCCTCTTGTCCTCGGCGCGGCACTGCTGTGCATCGGGGCGCTGCTCTTTGTGTGGCCCGAACTCCTGTCGTTCGTGGTTGCGACGTTCTTCATCCTGGCCGGGCTGGGCGTCATCGGCTTCGGACTGCGCCCCGCGAGCGAGATCCGCTTCCGTCGGATCGACCAGGTCTGGCAAGTGGGCGAGGACGAGCCGGGTCGGCTGTGAGCGACGACACGTCGGCCCGACTTGGCGCGCGGGCTTGCCACTGAGGCACTGGATTCCCGCTTGCGCGGGAACGTCGGATTCGGTCTCGTCGCGCCCGCTCGCGCGGGAATAGCGGGCGTGGGTTCGTCACGCCAGCCCGAGCGCCTCGGCCGCGGCGGCGTAGCGGCGACGCACTTCGTCGAGCGACTGCGGGATCACCTTCACATCACCCAGCACGGCCATGAAATTGACGTCCCCGTTCCACCGCGGGACGACGTGCACATGCAGGTGCCCAGGCAAGCCGGCCCCGGCGCAGTGCCCCAGGTTGATGCCGATGTTGAACCCTTGCGCGGCCAGGGCACGCTCGAGCACGCGCTTCACGTCGCGGGTCCGCTGCATCAGTTCGAGAAGCACGTCTTCGGGCAGATCCTCCAGCGAGGCGGCGTGCCTCAGCGGGGCGACGAGCGTATGCCCGGTGCTGTAGGGGAAGCGGTTGAGCAGGGTGATGGTCTGGCCGCGGCGATCGACGACCAGCCGGGCCGCGTCCTCCGCAGGCTGCGCGACCGCCGCGCAGATGAAGCAGCCCTCGTCGCCCCCGGCGTCCTTGAGACTTTGGATGTACTCCATCCGCCACGGGGCCCAGAGATTCTGCTGGAAGTCGGCCATGGGCGTGTGCTCACCAAGCGGGTGCGGCGTGCGTCGTGCTCAGGGGGCGGCCAGCGCGGAGATGCGCCGCAGGACACGAATCTGCCGGGCGGCGCGGAACTCGCGTCCGCTCTCCGTCATGACGAGCAGTTCGAGCGTGTAGTCTCCCGGCTCGTCGATGGACACTTCGCCGCTGGCCTGGTCGCCGACGCGCTGGCCGTTGAGCGACCACTGGTACGTCACGCGGTCGACCCAGTCCGCCGGCGTCTCGGCCGCGTGCACAACGCGCAGCGGGGCGTAGCCCACCGCGGTTGAGAGCCCGATTCGAACCGGGGCCGGATGCACCGCCGGGGGGGCCACGGGCGGCACGCGTGGCGGCGTGGCCGGCCCGATCTCCGCGACGGCGGCCGCACTTTCTCGACGCTCGCCACCCCCGCCAACGGACCGCGGCGGCGTCGGCGCGACGGGCGCGCGCGGTGCGGCGACGGGGCCGGGCGCTGCGGGCGGCCGACGATCGAGCGACGGGATCTTGAAGCTGGCGGGCAGGTCACCCGCGATCAGCGCGAGCCCGGCGCGGTTGCCATCGAGCGCTTCGCGGCGGATCGGCTTGCTGGTCGGATCCACCCAGTGGATGCCGGCGCAGCGCACGAAGAACTCGGCCGCCACGTCGGGGGTGCGCTCGTGGGCCAGGTCCGGCAGCTTGAGCCAGGCCAGGCGCTTGTACCCGTGCGACTCGTACCACTTGATCGCGTCGCGCGACTCGCGCACGCACACGGGCACGTCCAGCTCGGTGTTCATGATCAGCACCGGGTGCCGCAGCGACGCCGCAGTCGCCGACGAGTCGAGGACGGCGGCCGAGAAGTTCGCCTGTCGCACGGCCAGGCACGCGAACCGGTCCGGATGGCGGTTCAGCATGTAGTGAGCCATGTAGCCGCCCGACGAGAAGCCCGTGGACAGCACGCGCTCCGTGTCGACCGGGTACGTCTCGGCGACGTGGTCCATGATCGCCAGGACCGCCTGCTCGTCGGACTTGAAGAGCGGGTTGATCGTCTGCTGCGGGAACTCGCCGATGATGAAATCGAACGCCAGCAGCTCGGGCGCGATGACGATGAAGCCGTGGCGATCGGCCTCCTGCTGCCACTCGAGAATCTGGAAGAGCGCCATGTCGTACGGCTTCATTCCGTGGAACGTCACGACCAGCGGCCACTTGCGGTCGGCACGCTGCCCAGGATCGGCCTCCTTGAGCGCTTTCGGCAGGTAGAGGAAGTAGCCGCGCAGCGTCGCCGGCTCGCTCACGTGGGTCATCGTGCCTTTGCCGCGTGGCTGTGGGACGGCACAGCCCCCCAAAGCCGCGAGCGCGCCGCACAGCACCAGCCCGCAGACGGCCGCACGCCGCGCAGAGAACGAATTCCGGGAACCAGCGGCCACCCAGAGACGCGGGACCGAAGGAGCTGGCGAATCGGGGCGGAACCCTTGCCGGAGGTTTCGCCCCTCCCCCAACCTCTCCCTGGAAGGGACGGAGGTCAAGGGAGAGCTTGTACGAGCGTCGCGACTTCGAGCGTCGCCACTTCGAGTCAAGACGAGCAACTCCTCTCAACCAGGCCCCGCCGGTCAGGTACAGTGTAGCCGACGGTCGCACGGGGGCCAACGTCCGCGCAGCGCACTCCACACGCTGCCGCGCAAGACGAAGGCACCCGCAATTCACGCGCGTTCCGGGCCGCGTGCAGGGTATACTGCCGGGTGGTTGGATTTGACCGGCGTGGCGCTTGCCGCAAGCGCACGACGCCGAGCCGCCGCGATGACTCCTGCCATGAGACGCACACCCATGCACACGCGCACTTGCCGGCCCGTCGACGTTCCTGAACTGGCCCTCCGCGGCACCGCTCCTCAAGCGATATCCGCACCGCTCCGCATCCAGCGCGGCAGTGCCTCAGCGGGCCGCCGGGCGATCGGCACCATGCTGGCGGCGCTCCTGGCGCTCACGTGCGCCGCGCCGGCCGTCGCCGCTCCCGCGCGCTTCGACGGGTACGTGGTCGCGCGAGTCACGTGCGCGACGGAGGACGAGCTCGCGCGGGTGATCGAGACCGCGGATGAACTATGGTCGTGTGCGCCCGCCGTTGGCGACGTGGACGTCATGTTCGCGCCGGATCGGCTGGACGCGCTGCGCGGACTGGGGTTGCCGTACACGATCTGGGTTCAGGACGTGCAGGCGCTGATCGACGGGGAGCGGGCGGCGGCGCCGCGCACCTGGTTCGAGGACTACCACCCCTACGACGAGCTGGTCGCCTACCTGAGCCAGCTCTGCGTGGACCACCCGACGCTCGCCCAGATGGTCAACATCGGGACCAGCCTGGAGGGGCGCACCATCTGGGGCATCCGCATCGCAGCCTCCGATCTCGATCCGCTCGCGCCCGGCGTGCTCTACTTCTGCGGGCAGCACGCCCGCGAGTGGATCACGACGATGATTTCGCCGTACGTCGCGACGCACCTGCTCGCCAATTACGGCACGGACCCGGTCGTCACCGACCTGGTCAACCGCGTGGAGTGGTTCCTGGTCCCCGTCGTGAACCCCGACGGTTATGAGCACACCTGGACCACGTACCGCCTGTGGCGAAAGAACCGCCGCGACAACGGGAACGGAACCTTCGGGGTGGATCTGAACCGGAACTGGGGCTACGGCTGGGGCAGCAACACGGGATCGAGCGGCCTTCCGTCGTCAGAGACCTACCGCGGCCCCGCGCCCTTCTCCGAGCCCGAGACGCAGGCGCTGCGCGACTTTCTGCTGGCACACCCGAACGTGCGCGCCATGAACGACGTGCACAGCTACTCGCAACTGATCCTCTGGCCCTGGGGGTACACCAGCGAACTCCCCGCCGACCAAGCCGCCTTTTCAGCCGTGGGCACCGCGATGCGCCAGCTTATTCTCGCCGTGCACAACATGAGCTACACCGCCGGGCCTGTGTATTCGACGATTTACCCCGTCAGCGGCGGGTCGGTGGACTGGGCCTACGGCGCCCGCGGGATCTTCGCGTTCTCGTTCGAGCTGCGTGACAAGGGGCAGTACGGGTTCATCCTGCCGGCCAGCCAGATCATCCCAAACTGCGAGGAGATCCTGCCGGCGCTGCTGCACCTGACCGACTCTGACCCGGTGCGAGCGACGCGAATCTCGCTGCCCGCCGGTCGGCCGGCCGCGCTGGTGGCCGGGCAGGACACGCCGATCGAAGTCACGATCACGTCTGGCGACGACACGCTGCTGCCGGCCACCGCGACATTGCACTATCGATACGACCCGAGCGGCCCGTTCATCGAGGTACCGCTGACGCAGTTGGCCGGGGCGCGGTTCGAGGCGGTGCTGCCGGCGACGAACTGCACGTCGCTACCGCAATACTACTTCAGCATCACGGGTTCGGCCGGCACGACGTTCCAGCCGCCCGACGCCCCCCAGTCGCTCTACGACTCGTCGATGGTCAGCGGCCTGACCATCTTCAGTGAAGACTTGAGCACGAATCCCGGGTGGACGACCGAGGGTCTGTGGGCATGGGGCCAGCCGCTCGGCGGTGGCGGGTCACACGGTTTCCGGGATCCGAACAGCGGCTATACGGGCTTGAACGTGTACGGGTACAACCTGGCGGGCGACTACACGAACAACATGCCCGAACGTCACCTGACCACCACGGCGATCGACTGCTCCCGGCAGTACGGCTTGAGGCTCTCCTTCTGGCGCTGGCTCGGCGTCGAGCGGGCGCCGTACGACCGGGCCCAGGTGCGGGTCAGCAGCGACTACGTCAACTGGACGACCATCTGGGAGAACCCCACGACCGAAACGGCCGACAACAAGTGGACTTACCAGGACTTCGACATCTCCGCGCTCGCGGACGACCGCCCCACCGTCTACATACGCTGGACGATGGGGCCGACGGATAGCGGCTGGACCTACTGCGGGTGGAACATCGACGACGTGGCGATCTACGCGACCGGCTGCGAGTCCCGCCCGGGCGACTACAACGGCGATGGCCAACTCGGACTTTCCGATGCACTGGCCTTTGACGGCTGCCTGCTTGGCGCCGGAAACGGTATCGGCCCCACGTGCGGCATACTCGACATGGACAGCGACAACGACGTCGACATAGCCGACTACGCTGCGTTTCAGACCGCGTTCACGGGACCGTAGTCCACCGCGGCCATCGCGGCCGGCGTCGAAATGCGCGCGAATCGAGCGGATTTCGGTTGCCGGCGCACAGCGTGAGGCATTACCATGCGGGGTGGCGGTTGCGCGGGATCGCGCGGCTGTCGTGCTCGGCGGATTGCGCTTGCCGAGACGGAGTGGAAAGCGGCGATCCGCCTCTCATTGGTCTCGATGTCGGCCGTCAGCGCCGGCGGGCTAAGTCCGCCTGCCCGCGTCGAACGGCCAGCAAGCACCCGAAGGAGGAGAACTCGTGAAGAACCGCGCCTACCTGCTCATCGGCGCCGCCGGCGCGTTGCTCGCCACGGCGGGCGTCGCCCTGGCACTCCCACCCGTCCCGGTACAACTGATCGTCAAGGCTGGCGACAGCTACGACGGCTCGACGGTCTCGACCCTGAACGCCCCGTTCACAGACGGCAACGGGAAGGTCGGGTTCGTCGGCGCCCTGGCTGACTCTCGCCGTTTCATCTGGTACGACACGGGCCCGATCTTCTACTCTCCACCGGGCGTCACGGGCGGCGAGAGCACGATGGGCGTCAGCAACACCGGCCAGTTCATCTACAGCCCGTCGAACGGCGGGAATGACTCGGTCTACACCAACGGCGGCGTGCTGCTCCAGGGGACCGACCCCGTGTCGTTCGGCGGCGGCTGGAGCACGTTCAACAGCCGGCCGACGATGCTGGCCAGCGGGACGGCGTACTGGGTCGGCGGGACCGCGACGACTCAGGGTGGCGCGACTTCGCAGCGGCACTTGCTCCGCGCGACCGACCCCACCAACCCCGCGACGATTACCGCCGTGCTCAGTGGCAACATGGTCATCGACGGCAAGACGATCACCGCCCAGGGCCTGAACTTCGACTACTGGGTCTCTGACAACGACAATCACTACATCCAGCTCGTGAGCGTCGTCGGCCCGACAACGAGCGACGCGCACGTCCTCGTGAGCGGCACCTTCGTCGCCCAGGAGAGCATGCCCACTGGCTCCGGCGACAACTGGCAGAACTTCAGCGGCGTCAGCATCAACAACCTCGGGCACTACATCTTCGGCGGCGATACCGACGGGCCCGTGGCCACGGACGCCTTCATCGCCTACAACGGCGTCATCTCGATCCGCGAGGGTGACACGCTTGATGGCATCACGCTCGCCAGCGGCGCTGCCACACGCGCCCTGAGCATCAGCAACGGCGGCAAGGCCGCCTTCATCTGGGGCTGGGGCTCCGGCGCAACGCTCCAGGAGCACCTGTTCCTTGGCGAGGCCGCCTTCATGGCGGGATCGTCCCGGCTGTTGTCTCTCGGTGACGAGCTGGACGTCGACGGCGACGGCATCCCGGACTACGTGCTCAGCGACTTCAACGCCAGCGGCGTCATCGGCCCGGGCCTCGACCTGGCCGACGACGGTCGCGTGTTTGTCGACGTGGACCTGATGCCGGTGACCGGCGGCAGTTCGATCCAGGCCATTATCGCCGTGCCCGAGCCGGCGACGTTCGTTCTGCTGGGCCTGGGCGCCCTGGCGCTGCACCGGCGTCGCTCGGCGTAGCTCGGCGCAATCGCCAGAAGATTTTCAGCGCGGCGTTCCGCGCAGCACGCGAGTCTCGCCGCAGATCAACGCGACTGGCCCCCTGGGAGACGACAGTCTCCGGGGGGCGGCGTCATTGTGGGCAAGAGGTCCACGTCGGGGCATCGGCCAGTCTCGGGCTACCCGCTCAACCGGGCGAGCGGCTTCTCGAGGGCGCAGGCTTATCTGGGCGACCGAGTTTCCTGGGAAACTGGCTTTCCCTAGGGACCGGTCTCCGACGTCCGCGGGGACCAGCCGCTGGCCAGTCTTGTACCCACACTGGCACTGTCACACAGCACGGGGTTCCGTTGCTCCGCGAGCAATGCACTGGACTCCGGGTTTCTCGGGAGTGAACCCGGGAGACCAGTGTCCGCGGGGGGCCGGCCTCCACCAATTGCCCGTCACGCCCGTCGTATGCGGGCGCCCACGGACAGCGCAGGCGCCTACGGCGGGGCCAGTGCCTGCCCGTTCGGGCGCGCGTCGAAGATCAACATCTCGACCGTGTGCTTGGTGGGCTGCAACTCCAGCCCAAGCTGCTCTCGAACAGCTTTGCGCAGCTCCTCGCGCTCCCCATACTTCCAGACGAGCAGAACATCGAATCGTCCCTCCAGGCGCGTCTCGTCCAGCACGGGGCACCCCAACAGCGAGCCGAGCGTCTCGCAGAGTGCGGCGACGGTCTGGTTGCTCAGCGTGTAGTTCATCATCCCGGCCGCGTCGGTTCCGCTTCCGCCGTGTGCGCCGGCGTGAGGCTCCATCACCGTTGGCGTGAGCTTGTGAGTGCCATCGGGGGGCACAAGTAGCCTGTATGCTTCGAGCTCGCGGGGCTCACGACGGAGCGTCAGTCCGAGGGCTGACGTCAGGGTCGCCTGCAACAGCGACCGCGCCGCCTCGCGTCCGCCGGCAACCTTCGCCTTCACGTAGAAGCGCGCGTCGCTCAAATCGTCCGGCAGGAGGACCTGGTACGGTCGAGCGTCGTAGGCAGCCTCGATGATCGTCTGCAATGCGCAGCCGGAGAACTCCCAGCCTCTCGAGTCAGTCGACCACATGCTTCCTTCCGAATCATCCCTCCTGCGAACCGAGATCTCGGCCAGGGGGGCGGCGTTCTCCTGATCCCCTGACTCCGGCGCCGAGACCGTCTCCAGGTCATTCGGCCTCTCCGGCAGTCCTGTGGGCCTGCCCGCCAGGACGCTCTCCAGTACGGCTGCGCTCAACATCGTCGGATGCGTATCCCCGACCACGACGCCCCGGGCGTCGACAAGGATTGTTCTCGGGATCCCGACGACGCCGTAGTCCCGGAACATCGAGCGATCCGTGTCGAGCGCGACCCAGGCCCGCATCGCCTTGCGCCCGAGGAATCGCCGCACAAGGTCCTCCTTCTCGTCCGTGATCGCGATGAACTGAACGGGGCGATCCTTGAACGCATCCGCAAGCTGGTTGAGGTGGGCGATCGCGGAGACGCACGGCCCGCACCACGTGGCCCAGAACTCCAGCACGACCACCTTTCCCCGCAGCGCCTTCCATGTTGCAGTGGCGCCTTCCGTCGGTTGCACAAGCTTCTCCACACCCAGCGGCGGGGCAGGCTTACCAAGCTCGAAGGGTGACGGTTCACCGCTCGGTTCCTGGCCACAACCGACCAGCGTCAACAGCCCGACGGCAATGCACAGCATCCGTGGCATCACGAGTCTCCGTCGCAGGAACACCTGGATATCAAGACCTTGCGGAGTGTGCCTGTTGTCTTTCCGTGGCGACCAGCAGGCACCCGTGCAGAAGCGGCAACCGTCTGCGCGGCGGACGAACCGGAAAACGGTCGGGCCGAAGCGCAGCGATCTGTGGCGACGAGCCGCACATCGTCACTCTGGCTGTGATAGGCTGAGAGTCTGGGCTGGAAGTCCGCAAGTCCAAAGACC
>CAADGM010000172.1 GCA_900696535.1 uncultured Planctomycetota bacterium | reverse complement strand
GCCCGCGCCCGCCGGCGCCGCGCCGGCCGACCACCGGTTCTACCCGGTACCGGCGGCCGTGCACGACGAGCACCGCGAGCCGGTGAGCTTCGTGGACAGCCTCCTGGGCGCGAGCGCGCCCGGGGCGGGCGCCGGCCCCGTGCAGCGCGCGGCGACGGCCGACGTCCACGCGGCGGCCGCCGCCGGTATCGGCGGCCCGGCCGGCGCGCTACCCTTCACCGACGTGATCCAGCGGTCGTTCGGCGCCCACGACCTCTCCGCCATCCAGGCCCACGTCGGCGGCCCGGCGGCGGCTGCGTCCGCGGCGATGGGCGCCGAGGCCTACGCCACGGGCAACCACGTCGCGTTCTCGCGCGCCCCGGACCTGCACACCGCGGCCCACGAGGCGGCGCACGTCGTCCAGCAGCGCGCGGGCGTGCAGCTCCTGGGCGGGGTCGGCGACGCGGGCGACGCGTACGAGCAACAGGCGGACGCCGTGGCCGACGCCGTCGTCCGCGGCGAGTCCGCCGTGCACCTGCTGGGCGGCCCGGTAGGAGGTCATGGCGGGCAGGTCGTGCAGCGCCGCGATGGCGGGGTCACCGTCCCTGTACCAACAGCCGACCGCTTCGCCCCGCGCAGTCCGGAGCGCGACGCTCCGCGTCGGCTCGATGAGCTGGAGCGCACCACTGCGCGCATGCGCGAGGAGCTTCCAAGGTTCATGACTTCGAACGGTCGTGGCCAGCTCCAGCGGCTCGCTGCGCAAGGACGGGCGTTGCGGGACGCCCTCGCCGACATGGAGCGCGCGGGACTTCTGCGCGCCCAGGGACTCGAGGACCGCTTCGTCGAGGCACGCACCCACTTCGAGAACCTCGATGCCCGCGTGCCGCCGGCTGATACCCCACTGGTGGAGCGGCAAGACGATCGGCCTGTTGGGACGGGAACTGGGATCCCTCTGCTCGACGAACGACCACTGTGCGAGCGCCCCGAGCACGAGGCTGACGTTGGCTGTTCGACCTACCGCTTGACGCCCACCGACCGGTCCCGACTGGTCAGCTTGCTCGCGTCGCGCGTCGGGCTCGCGCACACCAACTTCGTCAACGCGGTCACCTTGAAGCAGGTCGAGGCGATGACTCGGTCGGTCAGCAACTGGGGCTTCATGGCGGAGCTTGTCTTCGGGGTGGCGAGCCTTGCGGTTGGCGCGGGCCTCATCGCGATGGCAAAGCGCTTCACCGCCCTGCCCAGGCCGAACCTGCCCGGTGTCGATCCGAGCAGCATGGTGACGATCGAGTCCATGCCCGCTGACGGGATCGACAAGGACCACGTCCTCCTCGGCTGGAAGCAGATCTCGGCGGGCATCCGCAACAAGGTCCGGTCGGCCGTCAACGGACCGACCGGTGACCCGGGCGGACGACGCGCGTTCCTCCAGTCACTCAAGGCGAGTGCCGGCCAGATGAGCCAGACGATCAGCGAGCAGGCGCTTGTCGCACTGAACGACCAGGAGGCGGTCGGCCTTTATCACGCGTACCACATCGATCACCACCAGGAGGACACGTACACGAATCGTATCGAGGAGTTGCTGGCGCGCCTCGGGGCGCAGAAGATCGACGACATCGGCAAGGATCTGGAGCACGACTTCGGACAACGTGAGGTAGTGCAGTTGAAGTACCGCGGTCGCCTGCGGCGGGCGATGGTCGCCAAGGACGACGCGCAGCCGGTCGACTGGGCGCGGCGTCCTCCACGCTTCATCTCCTGGGTCGACGCAGCGTTTGGTGAGTACGCTGATCAGGTCCAGCGTGCCCGCGCCGGAGATGTCGAGGTCGTCGAGCTTGACCCTTGGTCGCCGATGGCGAAGAGCCCCACCTCACCGCTCGACCGCGGCATCAGCGACGAAGTCCGTGCGTGGATGCGAGACGTCGACGCGGAGAGGCACTGATCGTGTCGAGCGCGCAGACCGACAAGCCCATGGTGGTCCCACGATGGGTGCGGCGCACGCTCCTGGCGGGATGGGCGCTGGCTGGGCTCGCGTTCCTGCTGCTGTGGCGAGTGTCGGTCAGCGAGCACCGCGAGGAGCTGCGAGTCCAGGGGCTGCACGCGGCGCGCTCCGCGAGCCTCTGTAGTCTGGTGCTCGCGGAGTTCCGGAACCTCTCGGCCGATGTGTCCCATGGAAGGGGCGATCCCTCGTTTTCGCGCCGGATCCGAGTCGAGCATGTTCGATACAAGTCGGACCTGTTGGGTGTGTTCGCAGCGGCCTGCCGCCCAGCGGACGAAGCTGGTGCTCCGCGGCTCAGTATCGACGTCTCGATCAGGGACATCGAAGCACTCGATCTCGAACGAGCCTCCCAGGAGATCGACGTTTGGGCCGCGTGGTACGTGAACGCGCTGTCAGAGAGCGAGCAGGCAGGCTGGCCGACCCGCACCAAGACGCCGGCCGAGCCTCGCATCCAGCGGTGAGCCCATGACGCCGGTGGCGAACCTGGCGGCGCACCTGGGCTTCGATCCGATCCGGACGCCGGTGGCGGCGGCGGGGAGCCCGACCGACAGCGTGAAGTACGGGCTGGTGCTGGCGGGGCTGAGCGAGCTGGCGGCGCAGGCGGCCGCCGACCAGGGCGTGACGGTGCAGAGCGTGAACACGGTCGAGCTG
>CAADGM010000171.1 GCA_900696535.1 uncultured Planctomycetota bacterium | reverse complement strand
GGTTACGCCTGCGCTTTCGGCGGCGCGACCAGCGAGCGCCAGTGCCGCAGCAGCGTCGCCACGCCCCATAGCGTCATGATGCCGTAGGCGATGCTCGCCGCGGCCACCCAGTACCACCCTGAGCCCGACGGGCTGGCCTGGGCCGCGTCGATCAGCCGCTGGAGCGCGAAGACGATCGCCACGAAGTAGTACAGGAAGAACAGCACGATGAAGCACGAGGAGAAGTGCTTGTCCACCAGGCGCAGCTCGGCGTGCTCGGACAGCCACGCCTCCCAGGCCGGCTTGAATCCCACCTCCGGCTCGATGTACTCGCGGATGTAGCGCCCGCAGCGGATCATGTGATTCTGCTCGGCCAGGTACAGGAGGATCTGCACGAGCAGGAAGAACGGCAGCACCAGCCACATGTGCGTCGTCTCGCTGAGCAGCACGTAGCCCAGCGCCGGCATGCCCAGCAGGCCGATGATGATGATCCAGAAGATCCGCTTCTGCTGACCTTCGATCTCACGCCGCAACGTCGCAAACAGGTTGCTCAGGTACTCTTCGCGGGTCATCCCGGGCCTCCTCAGGCAGAAGTGCACGCCTTGGGCAGCGACCCTCGGCCGACATTGCCGAACGGTCGGCGCCCGGGCGATTGCATCTGCTATTCTCCGCTCGCGCTTGGCAGCCGCAAGCGCGGCGCGCCGATTTCCAGACCTTTCTGGCCGAAAGGCGGGGACTGGTTCCCGGCCGACGGCAAGCGGCCGGACACCAGGGCCAGGGCCACGCGCGGCCGCGTGCGTCCGTCGGGGACAGGCGTCAGCGTGTGGAGAGGGGTTGCGCCGGGGTCTTCGCGCGCCGGCTACGACGGCGGCGCGACGGGTTCCATCGGGATTGGCGCCGGGTCGGTCGGCGAGTCCTCGTCGGCCGGCGGGTCACCCGGCTCCTCTGGCAGCGGGTCGTCGACCGGAGTCGGGCGTTCGGCAACACCCTCGACCTCGTCCGACACGCCGCCCAACCCGCTGTCCCCGCGGAGCACGCGGACGTCCGCCGCGTACCGCCGGCGGACGTTTCGGACCTCGATCGCGGCGGTCTTCGCCAGCGCCTTGCCGCGTAGGATCGCCCCGTCCTGGGTCCTGAGGTCGAGGGTCACACGCCGCCAGAGCGGCCGGAGCGGAACGGATTGGTAGCGGATCGTCCCGCTTGCCAGAACACTCTTGCCCTTCAGCGCGCCCACCTCCTGAACGAGGAAGCCCCTGTGGGCCGCCGGGTTGCGCGGGTCGACCAGAAAGGTCTCGTTCCCGTCGGGTCCCTCGATGTAGACGACGAACGCACGCGGGCCCTGCCGCGCCCCAGGCAATGGGAAGCTCAGGCTCAGCCCCTGCCGCTCCCCGTCTGAGGACCGGAAAGCCTGGTCGCTCTCGAGCGTGAGGAGCCGCTGACTTGGCGGGGCGAAGTCCTGCTGGAGCGTGACCTGTGCCCGCCGGGCACAACCGGGGCAGGCTACCAGCACTGCCAGCGCAAGTACCGCGCCGACCCCGACCCCCGCACAACTACGCTGATTCTTCATGGGGCGGGAGCATACGGCTGCCGGCCGCGCCCCGCCAGCGAGCGCCGTCCGGCCGCGGCGGCCTTGGCGGCCCGGTCGCCGCCCGATAGACTGGACGGAATGGGCGTATTTCGATTCGAGATGCCAGCCCGCCTGGGGGCGGCCGGTAGCCTGCTGCTGCTGCTCGTCGTGCAGCAGAAGCTCTGCCCGTGGCCGATCGCCACGCGGGAGCCGCAGCCACCGGAGGAGCCGGCTCGCGACGTCGTTCCGCTGGGCGCGGACGACGCGGACGCGGGCGCGCCAGTGCCTGCCAAGCGCCCCATTCCGCCGCCGCCCCTGTACATCGTCCCGGACGCCGCCGCACCGCGCTGGGCGGCGCTGTGGTCCGATGCGGCCGCCCGGCTCGCCGTGGGTTGGCACGACGGTGTTGTCAGTTGCGGCCCAGCGAGCCCGAAGGTCGACGCATCGCCTGCACTCCTGCCGCCCGCGGCGGCGCGAGCGTGGACTCACCTTGAAGCCTTCGTTACCGAGCGGGCGGTCGCGCCGCCGTGCTCGCCGTGTCATCCCGCCCTTGGCACCTGCCTGGTCCGGACCGGCCCGCCCACGGCCTGACGGCCGCTCCCCATTCATCCAGAACCGGCGCGTGCGGCCCTGAGCGGCCGCACGCGGGACCGCGCCGACGCACGGGCCAGAACCCGTCAGCGGGACGCGAGTGAATCGAGACGATCCACTTATCGGAGCAAGTGATCTTCCATGTACGAGAAGAATATCTGGCAACGTGCAGCTCTCTGCATCGCCGCCGCCGTGGCGGGCGTGCTGCTCATCTACCCGCCCCAGCAGCGTCTGCGACCGGGATTGGACATCGCCGGCGGCACCTCGCTGATCTTCGAGATCGACGCGACAGATGCCGAGGGCATGCCCGACCTGGCGGAGCGGGTCAAGGAGCAACTCCAGCGGCGCGTCGACCCGGCCGGCGTCTACAACCTGGTCTGGCGCGTCCACGGCCAGAACCGCATCGAAGTCCAGATGCCGCTGCCACCCCGTGACGCGCGGGCGCGCCGCGAGGCGTTCGCCAAGGCCCAAGACGAGCTCTTCAAGCTCGAGCTGCGGCGGGGCGAGATCGAGGCGGCCATTGCGCTGAGCGGTGCCGAGCGCGAGGCGGCCCTGCGAAAGCTGGCCGAGGGGCGCTCCGCCGAGGCACTGGCCGCGATCAAGCCCGACGACGCGGAGGGGCCGGCGCGGCGACAGGCCATCGAGCAGGTTGTCGCCACGCGCCAGGCGCGGCTGAATGAGGCTGCCGCACGCTACGACGCGTATGTCCGTGCCCGGGCGGCGTACGAGGCGGCCCAGGCCGCAGCCCAGGGCCCGACGACAGAGCCGACCGAGCCGGCTGCGACGCCGGAATTGCAGCAGGCCGAGGAGTCGCTGCGCGACGCGACGGAGCTGTGGGAGGACGCGGTCGAGGCGGTGCTGGCGACGAACCTGAACCGCCGGCGCTTCAACGAGGTCCTGGAGCTGGAGCCGCGCTCACAGACGCGGGTCAACAGCCTGCGAGATGTGCTGACCAGCCACGCCGACCTGTTCGACAAGATCGAGGCGGCGGTGGCGGCGCACACGGCCTATCGCCAGGGCAAGCGCTTCCTGGATGGACCGGCTGACCTGAAGCGGCTGCTGCGCGGCTCGGGCAAGCTCGAGTTCCGCATCCTGGCCCAGCCCAGTCCGGAGAACGTGACCAAGTACGACCGCCTGCGTCGGCAGCTCCGCGAGGGGCAGTACCGGGTCATGGGGGACACGGAAGGCTGGTTCAAGATCGACAACCCGCTGCAGTTCTTCAACTTCAACTCGCCCCAGCAGCTCCGCGAGTACAACCCGCTGACCGACGCGCTGCACGTGGTCGACAAGCAGGGGGACGACTACTACGTGCTGGCCAGCCTGCGCCCCCAGGACGGGCTGCTGGCCGAGAAGGTCGGGCAGCGCTGGACACTGCGCAACGCCGCCGTCGACCGCGATGAGAACGGCCGGCTATGCGTGCGCTTCCGACTGGACCCCATCGGGGGCCAGATGTTCGAGGTGCTGACGCGCAACAACCTCGAGCGCCAGTTGTGCATCTTTGTGGATGACATCGCTTACTCCTCGGCCCGCATCCAGAGCCCGATCCGCACAGACGGCCAGATCACGGGTGAGTTCAGCCTCGATAAGGTCAACTACCTCGTGCGGACCATGGAGGGCGGCACGCTGCCCGGCCGACTGAAGGACACCCCGCTGTCCGAGCGGACCATCGGCTCGAGCCTGGGCGAGGCCAACCGCGACAGCGCGCTGCGCTCGGGCGTGATTGGCGCGATCGCGGTCATCCTGATCATGGTGCTCTACTACCACGTTTCGGGCGTCGTGGCCCTGATCGCCCTGGCGCTCAACGTCCTTCTGGTTCTGGCGATCGTCGCCCTGCTGGGCGCGCGGCTCACGCTGGATGGCATCGCCGGCATCGTGCTGTCGATCGGCATGGGCGTCGACGCGAACGTGCTGATTTACGAGCGCATGCGCGAAGAGCGTGACCGCGGCTCGTCCTTGCGGCTGCTGTTCAAGAACGGCTACGACAAGGCGTTCACGACCATCTTCGACTCGAACATGACCACGCTGCTGACCTGCGTGATCATCTACTACGTCGGCAGCGAGGAAGTGAAGGGCTTCGGCCTGACGCTCGGCTGGGGCATCGTGCTCAACCTGTTCACCTCGGTCTTCGTCACCCGCACGATCTTCACCCTGCTGCTCAAGTACAACCTGATCAAGAATGTCTCGATGCTGCGAATCATCGGCATCCCGAACATCGACTGGTACGGGCTGAGGCGGGTCTTCATCCCCGTCTCGGTCGTCGTCATCACGGTCGGCTTGTTCCTGCTCTACCAGCGCGGGAAGCGCGACGTTTTCGACGTCGAGTTCCTAGGCGGCGTCGCGGCTGAGATCGAGCTGAAGCAGGCCGGGCTAAACGACCGCACGATCGGCTCCGCGCTGGCCCGCGTCGGTCAGGAGATCACAACGCAAGCCCAGGCGCTCGGCAGCGCCACCGTCGAACTGGCACCGGGTGAGGTCAATGTCTATCGCGTCAGGGCACCGGGCATCGACGCCCCGCGCCTGGCCGCCTTCATCACCGAGCCGCTCGAGGCCCAGAACATGCTGCTCCGCGGCGGCGTGAGCACCGCCGCCGGCGACGACCACGTGGTCATTCGCGTGCAGCCCGAGATCACCGCCGAGCGGCTCACCACGGCCATCCGCGCCCTCGGCGAGGGTACCGCCAAGGACGGCCGCGACCTGGCCCGCGCGAACATCAACGCGGTGCTCGAGACCGGGGGCCTGATCCAGCCCGGCCTGGTGTGGAACGTCGTCAGCACCGTCACCAACATGCGCCTCGTCGAGAACGCCCTGGCCAGCGCCATCGGCGACCAGATGCGCATCCAGCCGCGCATCGAGTACATCTTCCGCGGCGACGGCGACCGGCCGTTCCCGATCACGGACCGCCGACTGGCCCGTGTCGTCCCCGACCTGCCGCCAGGTATCGACGGCGACCTGACCAACTACCTGGGCGGAGCGGCGATCCGCCTGGACGATCTCGACCCGCCGCTCACCCTGTCGAACCTGTCCGCACGGCTGGAGAACATGCACTTCCAGCCCGATTTTCAGAACATTCCGAAGCGCGACTTCGAGCTTTTCGGCATCCAGCGGGCTGGAGACCGGGTTGATGAGAGCGGCGAGCCGCTGTACGAGAGCATCGTGGTCGTCTCGGTCGATCCCGAGGCGCGCTACACGAGCGATCCCAAGCTCTGGCTCACCCAGTTCGCTCAGAGCGAGCTCGCCCTCGTCAAGTCCGCGCTCTCGACCGAGCAGACCCTCCGCAAGGTCATGCAGTTCAAGCCGCAGATCGCCGCCCGCGCCACCCAGCAGGCCGCGGTCGCGCTCATTCTGGCCTGGGCGATGATCATCGCCTACGTGTGGATCCGCTTCGGCAAGCCAGTCTACGGCATCGCGGGCGTCGTGGCCCTGGTTCACGACGTGCTGGTGGCCCTGGCGGCGGTCGGGCTCTCAGGCTGGATCGGCGGGGCGAACAACCCCCTGCTGATCGGTGACTTCAAGATTGACATGACGGTGATCGCGGCCCTGCTGACGATCATCGGCTTCTCGATCAACGACACGATCGTCATCTTCGATCGTGTCCGCGAGGTGAAGGGCCGCCTGGGCGTCGTCACCCCGGAGGTCATCAACGCCGCCGTCAACCAGTGCATGTCCCGCACGATCCTGACCACGTTCACGACCATCACCGTCGTGGCGATCATGTACATCTTCGGGGGCCCGAGCATCCGCGGGTTCAACTTCTGCATGCTCATCGGCCTGGTGTCCGGCGTGTACTCGACCGTCGCCATCGCCTCGCCGCTGCTGCTGCTGACGGTCGGAGCCAAGGTGGCGGCGTCGCCCGCGCGGCGCTAGCCGCCTCGTCCGTCGACCTGCGGGCACCTCGCCCAGGTGCTATAATGCCGCCCGGCTCGCGTGAGAGACGCGCGCCGGGCGGCCCTTTCTCGAGGCAGTGGCATGAGGCCAGAACTGAAGGTCGGACTGATCGTCGGCGTCGTCGTGCTCTTTGGCGGCGTCGTTTACTTCGTCTCCCTGGCGCGCAAGGATGCGACGCCCCCGCCCGCCGACGTCACCTGGCTGGGCCAGAGCGGCCAGCCCGGTCCGAACACGCCGACAACGGGCAAGGGGACGCCGAGCACACCATCAACGGCGCTCAAGCCGACGACGACCGGCCCGAACACGCCGGCCCCGGTATTGCGCACGCCGAACACGCCCAGCGTGACGCCCTCGATCTCACCGCCGATTACCAGCACACCACCGTTCACTCCGGGACCAACGCCGCGCCCGACCACGGCGCCCGTCGTTCTCCCGCCGCGGGCGGAGCCGAACCAGCCGGAGCGGCCCGAGCGCGCCGAGGAGCCGCTGGACCTGCCGCCGCGCTTCACACCAACGACGCAACCGGCCACGCCCGCGGCGCCGACCACGCGCTCCGTGCTGACCGATACGCCGTCCGTCGCGCTTCCACCGCCGACCGGCCGGACGACTCCCCCGGGCAACGGCACGCTTCCGCCACCCGGCGGGCCGAGGCCGGCGTCCGATCCGAATCGTCCGCCAGACGCTGCCGGCGTCCGGCGCCACACGATCGCCGAGGGCGAAAGCCTGTGGAAGATCGCGGAGCGGTACTACGGCGACGGCAACCTGTGGCCCCGGATCAAGGCGGCCAATCCCGGGTTGGATGAGCGGCGGCTGGCGGCTGGCCGGCAAATCGTGATTCCTCCGAAGGAAGGCCCTGCGCCCGCGACGCCCGGCACGCCGGCTCGCCCTGCTGACACGCGTCCGCCGGCGGCGACACCCAGCCCGGCGCCCAGCCCCGCGCCCACGACGCCGCCTGCACCGGTGGCAACGCCGCGGCCAGCAACGGAGCCGAACCAGCCGGCGCGTCGGGTGCGCGCCGCGACTTACAAGGTCGAGGAAGGCGACACGCTCATCATCATCGCGATGAACATCCTCAAGGATTCGTCGCGCTGGCGCGAGATCTACGAACTCAACCAGGACAAGATCCCCAACCCGGATATCCTCCCGGTCGGGATCGAGTTGAAGCTGCCGGAGTAGCCCGCCGCCCGGGTGGCGAGCGGCGTCGCCCCGGCGCGGTTGCCGGCCCGGCGGCGCCGACGTGCCCCGCGGTCGACAACCGATGGCCACACTGCACGGGTACATCCTGCGCGAGCTGCTGAAGACCACGGGTCTGGCGCTGGTCGCCATGACCGTGCTCTTCACGATGGGCGGCGGGCTGTACAACATCATCCGCTTCGAGGGGGTCTCGGCGGGCGACCTGATGACGATCGTCCCGCTGCTCATCCCGATCGTCCTGACGATGTCGCTGCCCATCGCGGCGCTCTTCGCGGCCACGATGGTGTACGGACGGCTGGCGGCGGACAACGAGCTCACCGCCTGCAAGGCGGCAGGCATCAACGTGCACCGGCTGTTCCTGCCGGCGGGCCTGCTGGCGCTGTTCGTGGCGGTGTTCGTGCTGCTCGTAGGCAACTTCGTGATCCCGAGCTTCGTTCAACAGATCACCAACTACGCCCGGAACAACCTGCGCGACATCATTGCCCAGAACCTCCAGCAGGAGGGTTTCCTGCGGCACCGCGAGAAGGGCAGTGGCGCCGCCTACACGGTGACGGCCGAGCGCGTGCAGCGCGTGGACGAGCGCGAGCTCCAGGATCGCGGCTTCGAGGTCGGCACAGGCCTCCAGTATCTGCACATCAGCAATCCGACCTTCCTGCACGTCGACGGGAGCGGCCGGCTCGTCCGGTTCACTGTCGCCAACCAGGCCCTGTGCCGCTTCGACATCCGCCCGGACCCGATGGAGCTGATGTTCCTGGTGGACGACGCCCGTGATTTCGAGGTCGGTCGGCAGGCGGTTCACATCGGTCAGCAGCAGATCGGCCCAGTCGGCATCCCTGTCCCGGCTCCGTTCCAGCTCTCGTTCGCCGACCTGCGCTCGCTTCTGCACTGGGGGCGCCAGCCGTGGGACGTTCCGCGGCTGACCGAGCCCATCCGCGACTACATCCGGGCCGTCACGCTGCGCCGCTTCTTCGACCACGCCGCCGAGCAGATCGCCCGCGGCACGCTCGAACTGCGCGACCGACAGGGCACGCCCTACGTCATCAGCGGTCGGCGCGTGAAGGTGGAAGATCGCGGCGTGTTCATCTCGGACGGCCGCGTGCTTGTGCCCCGCGGCGGCGCTGCGCAGCCGACCCGCTACGAGGCCCGCGAGGCGACGCTGCGGGCGATACAAGTGCCGGGCACGCCCAACTTCGACGTCGAGCTCATCCTCCTGCGGACCGCGGAGTCGGACGTGCTGGAGTATGAGCCCAAGGGGGCGGGGCGCTACGGCGAGCCGCGCCGCAAGCAGACGCTCAGCTTCGATGGCCTCCAGCTTCCCGACGTCGTGCTGGCCGACGCGCGCACGTACACGCCTGCTGCCGTGGTCGACCCCCAGTTTCCGCTCCCGGGCGACGAACGTCTCGAGGAACGCCGGGCCGGACTGCGGGACCAGGCGGCGAAGTGGCAGCGCAAGGTGGCGGCGACGATTCACTTCCGGCTGGGCTACAGCAGTTGCGCAATCGTGGCCGTGGTGATGGGGGCGATTCTCGGCGTGCTCTTCCGCGGGTCGCGGGTGCTGGCGGCGTTCGGGCTGGCGACGATCCCGCTGTTCGGTGTGCTGATGCTGATGGTCGTCGGGCGCCAGCTCGCCGAGCAGACGCCCACGCAGCAGCTCGGGCCGCTGGTCACGTGGGGCGGCCTGGCCGGCGTGCTCGTGCTCGACGTGGTGCTGCTCCGCCTGGGTGTGAGGCGATGAGGGAGAACGCCCGGTGAGCACGCTCGACCGCTACATCGCCCGCACGTTCCTGAGCAGCTACCTCATCCTGCTGCTGCTCGGCGTCGGCGTGTACATCTTCTCCGACGTCGTCGTCAACCTCGACGAGTACACCGGCGAGCCGGGCCTCACGCTGGCCGGGGCGCTGGCCAAAATGCTCGACTACCACGGTCACCGCCTGCCGCTCTACTTCCACCAGCTCGGCGGCGTGATGATGGCCATCGCCGGCGCCTTCACGTTCGCGATGATGCTCCGCAACAACGAGCTGGCGCCGCTGGTGGCCGCGGGGGTGCCGCTCCAGCGCCTGGCGGTCCCGGTGCTGGTCTGCTCAGTCGGGATCGTGGGGGTCTGGCTGGTCAACAGCGAGGCCGTCATGCCCCACTACGCCGCCCAGATCGCCCGCCGCTACGGCGACCTGGACGAGACCGGGGCCGCGGCGGTGCGGTGCGTCCGTGACGACTACAACGCGATCCTCATCGCCGAGGAGCTCCACGCCCGGCAGGGCTGGCTCAAGGGGGTCTATATCATCGAGCCCGGTCCCAACCGCGTGCCGCAGTATCTCATCCGCGCCGATGCCGCCCGCTACGACCCGGCCCGCCGGACCTGGATGCTGGAGCGCGGCGGCCGGCTGGTCATGGCCGGAGCGTTCGAGCCGGGCCAGCTCGGGCGGGCGATCCGCTGGGAGCCGCTGGACGAGTTCCGCTTCGCCTTGACGCCTGAGCAGATCGTGCTGCGTCAGTCGACCCAGTGGGCTGAGCTGATGAGCATCCGCGAGATGAACCAGCTTCTCTCGGCCGCCCACGCGCTGCCCAACCTGCCGGCGGTCGAGCGCAGCCGCGACATCCGCTTCTACCAGCCGCTGATCATGTGGATCCTGGTGCTGCTGGCCGTGCCGTTCTTCCTGACGCGGCAGCCGGAGAATGTGCTGGCCGCGGGCGGCAAGGCGCTCCTGCTGGCCGGGGCCTGCTACGGGGTCACCTTCGTGGCGCACAGCTCGGCGACCGACGCGGCCTACGCGCGCCTGGTCGCCGCGACGCCGGTGCTCATCTTCGGTCCGATCGCGATCCTGAACGCCGCCAACGTGAAGACATGAGTCGCAGGGTCGAGGCGGACCGGGTGGGGCACGCGCGCGTGCCTTGCGACCCGACGGCCAAGCCAGTATACGCACCTGCGAGCAGCGACCGAGCCAGGGCCCCGGCCGCAGCGCTTCGCGCCTCCGGCGCGTTGGCGTGGCGGCGGCCCCGGGGCAGGAAACACGCGCGTTGTACAAACTCTTCCTGACGCTTCGCTATCTTCGTAAACGCCGCATTGCGTACTTCGCGATCGCCGCGGTCATGCTCTGCACGGCGATGGTGCTGATCGTCATGTCGGTCATGGGGGGGTTTCTCGAAGTGCTCAAGGCCAAGGCCCGCGGCCTGCTGGGCGACGTGATCATCGACAACCGCTCGTACAGCGGCTTTCCGCTGTACGACGAGTTCATCGCCGACGTGTCCACGTGGCCCGAGGTCGAGAAGGCCACGCCGGTCATTTACTCGTTCGGCCTGCTGCGCTTCCCCGGCACGCCGCGCACTGCCACGGTGCAGGTCGTCGGCATGCGGCTCGAGGAGGTCTACGCCGTCAACGCGTTCAAGAGCGGGCTGTACTACGAGCGGCACTACCCGGGCACGACCTCGCTCGCTCCACAGCAGCAGCCCCTGCTGGGGGTCGACCCGAACCGCATGCTCGAACTGCGCGATCCCAACGGCCAGCTCACCGGCGAGCGGTTTCCCCAGCCGCTGCTGCCCGAGCCGTACCAGCGGGGCGTCGAGCAGAGCTGGGCCGCGGGCGTGCGCGACACCGAGTCCCCCCGCAGCGAGTTCAACGAGGAGCTCGTTCGCGCCGGCGGCATCCCGATCTTCGGCGCATACGAGGGCACCAACCCGCTTTCGGCGCCGATGCTCGCCGGGGATCCGCTTCCCGGCATGATCGTCGGGCGGGACATCATCGCCCGGCGACTGCCCGACGGCACCTATCGCCGGCAGTGGTCGCAGCCGCGCGGCGCGCCGCTGGCGCTGACGCTTGTGCCGGTCGCGACCACGGGCACGCTCGAGACGCCGATCAAGCAGACCTTTCGCTATGCCGACGACTCGCGGACCGGCATCTACGAGATCGACTCGCGGCACGTCTACGTCGAGTTCGAGCTGCTCCAGCGCCTACTCCGCATGGACGCCGCGGACCGGATCGACCCCGACACGGGCGCCGTGGTCGGCCGCGTGCCGGCGCGCTGCTCGCAGATCCAGATCAAGCTCCGCCCGCGCGTGGACGGCAAGCCGGTCGACGCGCGGAGCGTGGCCCGCCGGCTCCAGGAGCACTACCGCGGCCTGGCTGAGGATCCGCGCTTCGACCTGAGCCTGGCCGACCTCACGCTCATCAGTGATGTCGAGGGCCTCACCTGGGACGAGTCGCAAGC
Organism: uncultured Planctomycetota bacterium; assembly: GCA_900696535.1. GTDB lineage: Bacteria > Planctomycetota > Phycisphaerae > UBA1845 > Fen-1342 > CAADGM01. The sequence continues at coordinate 1,478 of CAADGM010000171.1, read as the reverse complement.
GCACGTCATCGCCCCGGTCGAGCGCGAACGGCAGCTCGTCACCATCCTGTTCGGGATCATCTCGCTGGTCGCGGGTGTCCTCGTGCTGTGCATCCTTTACATGATCGTGCTTCAGAAGACCCGCGACATCGGCATCATCAAGAGCATCGGCGCCTCGTCCACGGGCGTGGCCGTCATCTTCGTCACGTACGGGGCCGCCATCGGGGTCGTGGGCAGCGTCATCGGCGTGGCCGCGGGCTATGCCTTCGTCCGCCGCATCAATGACATCCAGGACTTCCTCATTCGCGCGTTCGGCTGGCGCGTGTGGGACCGCTCGGTGTACTCGTTCGACGACATTCCCAACCAGGTCGACCCGTACGAGATGGTCGCGGTGATCCTGGTGGCGGTGGCCACGGCGACGCTGGGTTCGCTGGCGGCCGCCTGGAGGGCGGGCGCCATGCGGCCCGTGGATGCGCTGCGCTATGAGTAGGTATGGTGACGAGAACCGTGCGAGGCCGGCCGCAAGCTGGCGCTACTTCGCGGCACCGGCGCGCCGCCCACGGGAGGCCCGCCATGCCTGAGACGCTGCTGCGCGCGGAGGGAATTCGTCGCACGTACCAGATGGGGCGCGTGCGCCTCGACGTACTTCGCGACTGCGGGCTGCGCGTGGCGCCAGGCGAGTTCGTCGCCATCATGGGCAAGTCCGGCAGCGGCAAGAGCACGCTTCTGCATATCCTGGGGGCGCTCGACGTGCCGCAGGAAGGGCAGGTGTATTTCGATGATGCACCGGTCTTCGCGCCGCCACAACAGCGCTGGCAGGCGACCAGCGCCCTCGACGTCCTGTCGTCGTTCGAGCGGCGTCGCATCGGCCTGCGGCGACACGCCTTCGGCTTCGTCTTCCAGTTCTACCACCTGCTGCCCGAGCTGAACGTGCTGGAGAACGTGCTCGTCGCGCGCATGATCGGCACGCCCACGCTGCGCTGGAGCGCTGCCCGGCAGGCCGCCCGGGCCGATGCGTTGGCCGTGCTGACCCGCGTGGGGCTGCATGAGCGGCTTCGGCACCGACCGAGCGAGCTGTCCGGCGGTGAGCGTCAGCGGGTGGCCATCGCCCGGGCCCTGGTGCACAAGCCGCGGATTCTTTTCGCGGACGAGCCGACCGGAAACCTGGACGCCGAGGCCGGAGCCAGCCTGATGGGCCTGCTGAAGGCGCTGCACGGCGAAGGGCAGACGATCGTGATGGTGACGCACGATGCGGGCGTGGCCAGCCAGGCGGACCGGATTCTGCGTCTGGAGAACGGGCAGTTACGGGGCGTGTGAGCCTGAGCACCTCCACCAGCGCCGGGCTGAGGAGCCGGGCGCACCGGCACAGCTGGGACGCGCGGGGGGACAACCTGAATGAGCCAGCCGGGTATCGCTCAGTTTCGCCGCGCCGGCGGCGTGCGCGGTTCGTCGTGCGACCAGCCGCCATTGTGTCGATCGCGGGGCCCGAATGCCATGTT
>CAADGM010000170.1 GCA_900696535.1 uncultured Planctomycetota bacterium | reverse complement strand
GTCGCCACCGCAAGTTGCGTGGCCACGTCGGGCGCTGCGGCCGCACGGACGCGCGCCGCCAGGGCGTCGCGCTGGGCGATGGCCTCGGCGAGCTTGGCCGAGGCGTCGAGGTGCTTGGAGTGGAAGAAGTTGACGGTCGGCGCGCGGGTGACCTCCGTTTCGAGGCCACCGACGATGCGCTTCTCGACCCGCGGCTCTCCGATCGGCAGCATCTTGTTCAGGTACGCCTGGTCGTTGTGGCAGCCCGAGCGCAGGCAACTGTCGTCCGAGACGTGGGCCCGTGGGCGCGACGTGCCGTAGCGGCCGCTGAAGTAGCTGGCCACCTGCGAGAGGCCCTTGAACTTGGCCTTGATCGTGAAGCGCTCTCCGGGGGCGTAATGGCAGTCGATGCACAGCGCCCCGAGCTTGGCCCCGTGGATGTCCTTGGCCCACGAATCGTAGTACGGCCCCATGATGTGGCACGTGCCGCAGAAGCTCGCCCGGGAGCAGTAATACTCTGTGCCCGCCAGGCCGACCGCGGCAACCACCAGGAAGCACAAGACGGCCAATCCGTTCAACATGAAGAACCGCCGCCACGTGCGGCGACGCGCGCCGTGGGGCGGCGCGGGCTGGGGGTCGGGCGCAGAGGTGTGCGAAGCGTGTGGAAGCTCGTTGGCCATCCGTGCGTCCTTCCGTGCCGATGTCGAGACTGGAGGCGGCCGGTGCGTCCGGTGACACGCACCACGGTGATCCGTATAGTAAGCTCCGCATGCACGCGCTGGCCAGTGTGCCGAGACGTTCGGGCAATCGTGGCGCAGAAGCGGGCGTCGAGGCCGGCGCGCGCCGTGCCGCCACGCGTCCCGCCGCGCGCCGCGCGTGGCTTCTCGCAGCGCTCAGCCTCGCCCTGGCAGCCCCGGCCCCGGCCCAGGAGAGGTTCGTCGGCACACCGGTCACGTTCTACGACGGCGCCGGCGGCGAGCGACCGGACATGCCGACCGGCATCGCGGTCCGCGGCGACGGGGTCGTCTTCGTGGCCGACGGCGTACGCGACCGCATCCTGATCTTCGATCCGACCGGGCAGGCGGCCGGCGAGATCCGCGCCGCCGGCGAACAGAACCTCAGCCGCCCGGTTGCGGTCAAGACCGATTCGCTCCAGCGTCTCTGGATCGCCGACACGGGCAACCGCCGCGTGGTTGTGCTCGATGCCGCCGGCGAACTGCTCCGCGCGTTGCCGCTGCCGCAGGACGGCGCCGCCCACCCAGCCGACGCAACCGACCTGGCGCTCGACGCGGCGGGCGAGCATCTCTGGGTGGTGGACAACGACAATCATCGGCTGCTGCGGTGCGAGTTGGCCAGCGGGGCGTGGCGCACGTTCGGTCAGCGCGGCGAATCGCTCGGGCAGTTCCAGTATCCCTACATGCTTGCGCTGGGCCGCGGCGGAGACGTCGTCGTCACCGACGTGATCAATGCGCGCGTCCAGAGCCTGAGCCGCGACGGCGCACCGGTCGGCAGCGCCGCCTCGTACGGGGTGGAGCTTGGGCAGGTGTACCGGCCGACCGGCATCGCAATCGACGCCCAGGGCAACCTCTGGGTCGCCGACAGCGTGATCGGTGTCGTGCAGGTATTCCGCCCGAACGGCGGCCCGATCGACGTCCTTCGTGACGCCGGCGGCGCGCCGTATCGGTTCGCATCGCCGATGGGCCTCGCGTTCGACGCCGAGGGCGACCTGTACGTCTGCGAGCTGCGCGCGGACAGGATCAGCCGCCTGAGGATCACACGCGAGGCGAGCACCACGCTGCCGCCCCCGCCGCAGCGGCCCAGCCTGGGCGTCGGGCAGCAGGCCCGGGCGTGCACCGTCTGTCACGTGGACTGGCTGCCGGTCTTCGCCGAGGGGCGGGACTCGTCCCTGATGCCGCGGCCCGTCGGGCGCGCGGACGAGCCGGTCGTCGCGCGCAGCGACATGTGCCTGTCCTGCCACGATACGTCGGTCGCGGACTCGCGCTTCCGCGTATGGGAGGAGCACGGGCACCGTACCGACGTGCCCCCGCCCGAGTCGATGACCGTGCCAGCGACGCTGCCGCTGGTCGACGGCAAGATCGCCTGCCGCACCTGCCACTCGGCCCACGGCCCGGGCGTGGCGCCCGACGACATCAGCAAGGTCGTGCTGCTCCGCATGCGAAACGTCGCCAGCGAGCTGTGCATGACCTGCCACGTCGACAAGACTCGCGGGGCCCGCTTCGGGACACACCCCACCGGCGGAATGCCCTGGCCCGTCCCGCAGGAACTCGTGGACGCCGGCGCGCGGCTCGGTCCCGACCCACGCGAACTGACCTGCCAGGTGTGCCATACGCCGCACGGCGCCCGCCACGATCACCTCCTCGTCATGGGCACGGGCACGAACCAGCTCTGCCTGACGTGCCACGACCAGATGCGGCCCGGCATGTTCCGGCCCGGCGGCGAGAGCGAGCACCCGCTCAGCCCGAAGGTGAACGCCGAGCAGGCCCAGGCGATCCGCGATCTGGGCACGCGGCTCAGCCCGCAGGGAGAGCTGATCTGCCTGTCGTGCCACAAGCTGCACCACGGTCTGGGGCAGCGCTTCCTGCTGGCGGACGACCTGCACGACGGACAGATGTGCCTGCACTGTCACTCCGAGCGGACCGACATGCTGCGCTCGGCTCACGACCTGCGCGAGTCGTTCCCCAACGAGCGCAACCGCCTGGGAATGACGGTCAGCGAGGGCGGGCCGTGCAGCGCCTGCCACCTGTTCCACCGCTACGCCCGACAGCCGACGCCGACGCCGCTCGACCCGCGCGGACAGTGCGTGACCTGTCACCAGCCGGGGCAGTGCGGCGAGCGGAAGGTGCTCGGCCCGGTCAACCACCCGGAATTGGCCTGCACCGATTGCCACAACCCCCACGTGCCGCGGTACGGCCACTTCCTTCATGCGCCGGCCGAGGTGATGTGCCGCGCCTGCCATGAGCAGCAGGCGCGCCTGGTCGGCGGGGCGCACGATGCCACCGTCAACCCCAATGCCTGGGACGCGTGGGGCGACGTCGCCCAGGACCGCTGTCTCGTGTGCCATCGGCCGCACGGCGACGAGCGCACGCGCCTCTTCCGTGTCGCGCCCGAAGAAGGGGTCGCACATGGCGACGCGGCGTGCATCGCCTGCCACACGCACACCGACTGGGGCCGCGGCGAGCTAGCGGCGCTGCACACACGCGTCGTGCCGCCGGGGTTCGCCCCGCGCGGCGCCGAAAGCCTGGGCTTCGAGCTCGGCCAGCCGGGCTTCATCCACTGCACCACGTGCCACGACCCGCACAGTGGCGGTGGACGGTGCAGCGGATTGCCCTCTCTGGCGGGCGGCGGCGCCGACTTGCCCTGCCTCGTGTGCCACACCCAGCACCAGTTCATCGGCTCCACCGGCCACTCCATCGCCGTCCTGAGCGAGAAGGGTCTCGCGACCAGCGGTTGCCAGCCCTGCCACGTCGTCCACGGCGACGCCAGCAAGGTCGAGTCACGGCTGATGCGCCCCGCGGCACTCCTGGTCGAGGGCGTCGTCAACACCGATCTGGTCGCGCAGGTCGGGGACGCGTACTGCCTGGCCTGCCACGCAACCGGCGGACCCGCCCCGCCTCCGGTCACTGCCTCCCACCCGAACGTGGCCATGTTCGACCCCGCGGCCGAGTTCGGCATGCCGCACCTGCCGCTCTACGACGAGCGCGGCGAAGTGACCGCCACCGGATTCATCGCCTGCCGAACCTGCCACGATCCGCACGGCCGGCCGGCACCGCAGGCTGAGGTGATCCGTGCGTTTCCACTCCACGTCGACGCGATTCGCGCCCAGTCCGCCAACGAGCCGCCGCGCGTCGTCGACCCGAACGTCCCCCTGCCCCCGTGGGCCGCGGCGGAGCGGCGGACCGAGTTCGCCCGCCTCCAGTTGCGGCCGTTCCAGGCGCCCAACGTGTGCACATCCTGCCACGGAGCCGACGCCCTCCGCCGGTACCTGTTCTTCCACGACCCGCGCCGCCGGACCGGCGCCGTGACCAGCGTCGGGCCGCCGCAGTAGCCGCGATTAAGCGACGCGCCAGCAGGCGCCGGCTCCGTCGGCTCCGCCGGGCGGCGCGTGCGCGTACAATCAGGGGGTAATGAGCGGTTTCCAGATCGTCAGCAACTACGAGCCGCGCGGTGACCAGCCTCAGGCCATCGAGAAACTGGTGGCCGGCTTCGAGCAGGGCAAACGCTACCAGACGCTGCTGGGCGTGACGGGCTCGGGCAAGACGTTCACGATGGCGCACGTGATCGCGCGCCTGGGGCGGCCCACGCTGGTGCTCTCGCCGAACAAGACGCTGGCCGCCCAGCTCTACGAGGAGTTCCGCGAGCTGTTCCCGCACAACGCCGTCGAGTACTTCGTCAGCTACTACGACTATTACCAGCCCGAGGCGTACATCCCGCAGCGCGACATCTACATTGAGAAGGACGCCTCGCGCAACGACGACCTCGACCGCCTGCGCCTGGCCGCGACCAGCGCCGTCGTCAGCCGACGCGACGTCATCATCGTCGCCTCAGTCTCGTGCATCTTCGGCCTCGGCTCGCCCGACGAGTACAAGGCCAGCGTCATCGGCGTGCGCGTCGGCGAGACCTGGGATCGCGACGAGCTGCTCCGCAGGCTTGTCCGACTGCAATACTCCCGCAACGACGTCGAGCCTACCCGCGGCTCCTTCCGCGTCCGTGGCGACGTAATCGAGATCGCGCCCGCGTACGAGGAGCACGGCGTGCGGATCGAGCTCTTCGGCGACCGCGTCGAGCGCGTCGCCTATATCCACCCGCTCACCGGCGCGCTGCTCCAGGAACGCGACAGCGTCTTCATCTATCCCGCCGTTCACTACGTCCTGCCCGAGGAGGGCGTCGCCCGGGCGGTGGAGACGATCCAGCAGGAGCTCGACGAGCGCGTCATGCAGCTCCGCCACCAGGGCAAGCTCCTCGAGGCCCAGCGGCTGCTCGCCCGCACGAAGTACGACCTCGAGATGATCCAGGAAGTGGGCTACTGCTCCGGCATCGAGAACTACTCGCGACACCTCAACGGCACCCCGCCCGGAGCCAAGCCCTACACCCTCGTGGACTACTTCCCCAAGGACTTCCTGCTCATGCTGGACGAGTCGCACGTGGCCGTCCCTCAGATCGGGGCCATGTACAACGGCGACCGCCGGCGCAAGGAGACCCTCGTCGAGCACGGCTTCCGCCTCCCGAGCTGCCTCGACAACCGCCCCATGCGCTTCGAGGAATTCGAGGCCATGTGGACCAGTGTCGTCTTCGTCAGCGCCACGCCCGGCGACTTCGAGCTCGAGCGCTGCGGCGGCGAGGTGGTTGAGCAGATCATCCGGCCGACGGGCCTGGTCGACCCGACCATCGAGGTCTCGCCCGCGCGCGGGCAGGTTCCGGACCTGCTGCGGCGAATCCAGGAGCGCGTGGCGGCGGGCCAGCGGACGCTGGTGACGACGCTGACCAAGCGGCTGGCGGAGGACCTCTCGTCGTACGTGCAGCAGGCCGGCCTCCGCGGGCGCTACCTGCACAGCGAAATCGACACGCTGGAGCGCGTGGAAATCCTGCGCGACCTGCGCCTGGGGCACTTCGATGTGCTCGTCGGCGTGAACCTGCTGCGCGAGGGGCTCGACCTGCCGGAGGTCTCGCTCGTGGCGATCCTGGACGCGGACAAGGAGGGCTTCCTGCGCAGCGAGACCTCGCTCATCCAGATGATCGGCCGCTGCGCGCGGAACGTGGACGCCCACGTCGTGCTGTACGCCGACAAGGTCACGCAGGCGATGCAGCGGGCCATCCACGAGACCAACCGCCGGCGCGAGCTCCAGATCGAGTACAACCGCCAGCACGGCATCACGCCGGACACGATCCGCAAGGAAATCCGCATGGGGCTGATGAGCGAGGTGGCGGCGATGCGGCGGGTGCGCGAGGCCGTGCACGCCGAGGAGGGGGACTACGATCGCGACGAACTGGTCGCCCAGCTCGAGGCGGAGATGCTCCAGGCGGCGGAGGAGCTGGACTTCGAGCGGGCCGCCGCGCTGCGCGACCACATCAAGGAACTGAAGGACTCGCCCGAGCTGCGCGTCGCCGCCGCCCGCGCCCGACCCGCCGACGGCTCGCGCCGCGACAATGGCTCGTGGAAGCCGCGCGGCCAGCACAAGCGCCCGACGAAGAAGAGCTGACCCGCAATCGCGATCCCAGCAGAACGCGCACGCGGTCGGGGGGGCGCCCGCATCCGAGCCGATCGCGCGAGCGATCGGGGGGCGGTGCCCGCATCGGAGCCGATCACGCAAGCGATCGGGGGTGCCCTCATCGGAGCCGATCGCGCAAGCGATCGGACGTTCGCGTAGTCCGACCGCTCGCGCCCGGATCGCGACCGACCGCTTGCGCGGTCGGCTCAGTTTATGACCGACCGCTCGCGCGGTCGGCTCGGATGGCGATCGCTAGCTCGACTCCCCTTGCACCCCGCGGCCACGATTCTCGGAACATTTTCCTTCACTGGCCGCCAAAGCGCGGGCATAATAACCCACAACTGGGCGTTGACGTCTTGATGCGGCTTGGGAAGCCGCACACCCGCGCGCGGGGCTGGCGGGAGGACGGCATCGCGGGTGCGGCGGCCGCGGGAATCGCGGTCAAACCGGCCCCGATGCCCGGTAGAATTGGGCAGGTCGGCCCGCGCGCGTGTCGCGCCCGGGCGGTCCGTCACGCCCGCGCAGGCGGGAGCGCGGCCGCGGGCCGCGCGAGTGACTGGACCCCCGCGTGCGCGGGGGTGACGGAGTCGAGACCGTCACTGCCGTGTGCGCGGCAGCGGCTGTCATTCCCGCGAAAGCGGGAGCGCGACCGTCACTCCCGCGAGAGCGGGAATCCAGCGCGCTGCTTGCAGAGCAGCGGCACGCGAACCGAACCGATGGCGCCCCGCGGCCCTAGTTCTCGGCACACTCTCCGTGACGCGCCGCCGGGGCGCCGGCGCCATTCAGGGTGCGAGCTCCGCCGCGCCCTTCCGACCCGCGCACCGCGGCGATAGATTCCCGGCGTGGGCAGACGCAATCGCACCAATCCGCCAGAACCGCCGGACAGCGCGGCCGCAGCAACCGGCGCGACCGCAGCAACCGGCGCGACCGCAGCAACCGGCACAACCGCAGCAACCGGCGCAGCCAGCGCCGCGGCGGGCCGCGCGGACAGCGACGGGCTCACCCCCGCGATGCGCCAGTGGCACGAGCAGAAGGCCCAGGCGGGCGACGCGATCCTGCTCTTCCGCATGGGCGACTTTTACGAGATGTTCCACGCGGACGCCGAGCTGGGCGCCCGGGTGCTCGGCATCGCGCTGACCAGTCGCGACACCTCGCGCACACCACTCGCGGGCATTCCGCACCACGCCCTGGAGAGCTACCTCCGCAAGCTCGTCGACGCCGGCTACAAGGTCGCGATCAGTGAGCAGGTCGAGGACCCCAGGCAGGCCCGCGGCGTCGTGCGGCGCGAGATCG
>CAADGM010000169.1 GCA_900696535.1 uncultured Planctomycetota bacterium | reverse complement strand
GGCCGGACGGTCACCTGGTCGGCGGGCACGCTGGATCCGGGTGCGAGCCGCACCTTCAAGCTGGTCGTGCGGGCCACCGACGCGATGGACGTGAAGAACGTCGTCACGGCTCGGGCCTTCTGTGCCGAGGCGCAGGCCGAGGCCGACATGACGGTCCGGGGCATCCCCGCCATCCTGCTCGAGGTGGTCGACGTCGAGGATCCGATCGAGGTCGGCGAGAACGTGACCTACATCGTCACGGTCACGAACCAGGGCTCGGCCGTCGGGACGAACATCCGCATCACCTGCACCGTGCAGCCGGAAGGCTCGCCGGTCAGTGCGGAGGGTCCGAGCCGCGCGTCCGTGTCCGGCCAGACCGTCACGTTCGACCCGATTCCGACGCTGGCGCCCAAGCAGCGGGCGACCTTCAAGGTCATCGTGAAGGCCAACTCGCCGAAGGACACCCGTTTCGCGGTCAGCATGGTCACCGACCAGCAGACGACCCCGGTGACGGAGACCGAGTCGACCTACTTCTACGAGTAGTCGACGCGACCGGCTGATACCGGCCTGACGCCGGCGGGAGCGGGTGATCCAGGTGATCGCCGCTCCCGCCGGTTCTTTTGTGTCCGCGCGCCGCGGCGTAGAATGCGACTGCGTCCAACTTGAAAGGGCAAACGACATGAAGGCGTCACCTGCACTTCGCTCCCGCGTCGCCCGTGTCCTCGTGCTCGCAGTTGTCGGAGCGCTCGCCGCCCCGACCGTCGCCCAGACGGCGGATCGCCGCTTTCTCCAGCAGACGGTGGCGTACCCCACTGGCAGCGCATCGACGAGCATCGTCCTGCTCGAGCACTTCTTCCCCGCCGAGCTCCGGGCCGGTCGCGACTTCGACTACATCTTCCGGCTGACGAACCTGACGCGCGCCGATCTCCAGGGCCTGGTGCTCACGATCGAGATGCCGCCGGACGTGGACGTGAAGGGCTACGAGGTGGCGCCGACGCGGGAGAGCGGCCAGACGTTCATCTGGGAAGTGCCGCAACTGCGGGCCGAGCAGTCGCTGAACTTCCGGCTTCGCGCCGTGGCCAGCCGCGTGGGTGACGTGGTCGCCTGCGCGATGCTGGCGTTTCGCACTTCGTCATGTGCGGCGGCGCGCGTGGTTCAGCCGGGCCTCGAGCTGCTCAAAGCGGCGCCGCCCGAAGCGACGCCCTGCGACCGCATCCCGTTGCGCTTCCAGGTCTACAACCCCGGCAGCGGCGTCGCACAGAACGTCGTCATTCGTGACACACTCCCGCGTGGCTGGCAGACCGAGGACGCCAAGCCGGAGATTCTGATCAACGTCGGCGACCTGGCGCCCGGTCAGGCCAAGGAAGCCGTCGTGTTCGTCCGGGCGGGCGCGCTTGGCATGTTCGACAACGTGGCGACCGCGACGGCGGCCGACGGCCTGTCCAGCCAGGCCCGCGCGTCGACGCGGATCGTCCGCTGCAACCTGCGCGTGACGCAGACGGTGCCGGATGTGCGCTACCTGGGTCGCTCAGCCCGCGTCGACGTGACCGTGGAGAACATCGGGGACGCGCCGGCGCGCGATGCGCAGCTCACCAGCCAGCTTCCTGCCGGCCTGAGCGTGCTGGCGGCCAGCGACAACGGCCGTTTGGGTGGCAGCGCCGTGACCTGGGCGCTGGGCACGCTCGCGCCGGGTGAGCGCCGCACGGTCAACCTGACGATCGACACGCGCCAGATTGGCAACTTCAACACGATCTCGACCGCGCGGGCCTACTGCTGCGAGTCTTCGGCCGAAGCGCCGCTCGCCGTCCGCGGCGTGCCGGCGATCCTGCTCGAAGTGGTGGATCTGGACGACCCGATCGAGGTCGGGGCGAACAACACGTACGAGATCAGCGTGCTGAACCAGGGATCGGCTGATGGCACCAACGTTCAGATCACGTGCGTGTTGCCGACCGAGCAGGAATTCGTCTCGGCCGACGGTCCCACGCGCGGCACGATTACGGGCAAGGAAGTGACGTTCGCGCCCATCCCGGTGCTCGCTCCGAAGCAGACCGCCAAGTACCGCGTGGTGGTGAGGGGCATCGGCACGGGCGACGTGCGCTTCCGCGTGACGATGAATAGCGACCAGCTCCGGCAGCCGGTCGAGGAGACCGAGAGCACGTACATCTACGAATAGGTTCCGCGTGCGGCCGGCGTCAGTCCTGCCGCGCCGCGTGCTTCAGCACGACGGCGGCCGACACCTCGCCGTTGACGCGCGCTTCGAGCCCCGCGTCGACGCGGACGTGGCGGACGAAGCGCAGCTCGGCGGCCGGCGCGTGGGCGTCCAGCCAGGGCCAGTCGATGAAGCCCTGTGCCGACCAGGGGTTGACGGTGAGGTAGGCGACGCCGAAAGCGGTGAGATTCTGAAAGAAGTGGCTGCCCTGCGAAGGCTCGACCAGAAAGTCCTCGAGCGTGGTCTCGACGATGACCCGTGCGCCGCAGATCTGGGGCCAGGCCACGGGTATGCCCAGTGTCCGGTGCGATGAGCCCCAGCGCCCGGGACCGATGAGCACGTAGGGTCGGTTCTCCTCCACGAGCCGGGTGTTGAGCTCGGCGATCTCCTGGGCCATCGCGGGCGTGTGGATGGGGTCGAAGCGGTCGGGTTTGACGTACACGACGTCGCGCAGCCCGTTGATGACGCCGTTGCCCAGCGCGCGCGGGCTATAGCAGAGTGTCGTGGCCCGATCGACCGGACCGAGCTCGACATCATCGCTGTCGCTCCCGGACGGGCAGGGGCGGATCTGAAGGACGGCGAACTCGCGCGGCCGCGCGTCCAGGTTGACCGCGAACTCGATTTCGACGGGGCTGTTCATTCCGGCGCGGCCGATGTCGAGCAGTCGACGAAGCAGCGCCGCCAGGGGGAAGGCGTCGTTCTTGAGGATGTGCGCGAACGTCACCGCGCGAACGCCGGGGCGCTGGATGCCGTCGTAATACGCCTGGTTGTCGGGGGACCACGTGCTGCCAAGCAGCTTGAGGGTGCCGTGGCGCTCGGCCGCGGCGAGGTCGCAGGAGACGAGGCACGCGTCGCCGTCGAAATCGCCTGGACCGCCCAGGGCCCGCAGGTCGATGGCGTAGAAGCTACGCTGCGACTGGTTGAGGAAGTCCTCGCCGTGCGAGAGCTGCGGGAGGACCGCCGGGTAGGCGGGGGAGAAGCGCAGCGTCGCGCCGCCCTCGACGACCGTCTTGCCGAGCCCGAGCGCGACGGAGGCCACGCCATCCTCCGGCCGCATGGGGTCGTACGGGTAGTAGTTGTAAGATCGCGCGACGCCGGAGAAGGCCGGGTAGTACACGTCCTCGTGGCGTGCGCCCACGACGGGTTCCACGATGACGGCCATCTTCTCCTCCTCGACCCGGTGGGGCGTGGCGCCGAGGTAGCGCCGCGCCGTCGAGTAGAAGACTGAGGCATAGACCAGCTTGATGGCGTCGCGGAGCTGGATGAGGCGGTCGTCCTCGTCCGGGTGGTTGTTGGCCAGCATGTGCGTGGCGTACACGCCGGCAAATGGCCGGTAGGGCGAGTCCTCGAGCAGGCTCGACGAGCGGACGGCGAGCGGCTCGCGCATGATCGCGAGTAACGCCCGCAAGTCGTCATCAACGCTCTCCGGCAGGCGCGCCGCGCGGAAGCGCCGCGCGATCTCGTTGTCCGGCAGCTCGAACAGCGCCTCCGGCCGCAGGGCGTTGAGTTCGAGAAAGTCATCGAACAGGTCGGTCCCGATGACGACCGAGCGCGGCACGCGGACCTGGATGTCGGGGAATTCCTGGTCGAGGTTGGCCGAGGCGAGCAGCGCCTCGACGAAAGCCAGCCCGCGAGCCTTGCCGCCCAGCGCCCCCCCGCCGATCCGGGCGAAGCCCGAGCCCGCATCGAAGCGGTCGGCGCTGAAGTCTTCGACGATCCCGCGGCGATTGGCGCGGATGGTGTCGTTGATCGAGCGGATGACGAAGCGGCGCAGGTGCTCCAGGTCGCTGAACTCGGACACGCGGCGAGGACGAAGCCGGCGGGCCAGGCCGAACTCGGTTCGGGCGCGGAGCCAGTTGGAGAAGTGATTGTTGCGGGCGTGGTACTCGATCGACTCGGGCGGAACCCGAGCCAGCTCCTCGGCCAGGCCGCGCAGGTCGGTCGCGCGGGCGATTTCGCGGCCGTCGCGCGGGTCCCGAAAGACGAAGTCCCCGAACCCGAAATTCTCCAGCATGAACTGCCGCACGTCGTCCAGCAGCCTCGGGGAGCGCTTGTGGAGAAAGCGGGCCCCGATTTGCTCGGCCTTGACGCGGTTGTGCTCGTCCGAGGATTGCAGCAGCGCCGGTATGTCCGGAATGTCCGACTTGATCAGCCGGATCAGATCGACCCCGGCTTCCGGGTCCTCCCGTCCGCCGTGCGGAAAGGACACGTCGGCGATGATGCCGGAGATGTTCCGGCGGTACTGGTCGTAGAGCTCCAGGGCCTGCTCAAAGGTCTCGGCTACGAGGACCTTGGGGCGGGCGGTTTGCCGCAGCAGCTTGTCCATGTGGTTGAGGCTGTCGGCCATTACGGCCCGCGTCTGGCGGACAAGCTGGCTGTAGATGATCGGCAGGAGCGACGAGCGGAAGCGGACCGAATCCTCGACCAGGATGATGACGCCGACGTCGCCGACCTCGACGTCGCGCTGCGCGTTGAGGCGGTCCTCAATGACCTTGATGATGGCCATGAAGATCTTCGTGTCGCCGTGCCAGACGTAGACGCCGTCTACATCGAGCTGCCGCTGGTGGGGGCTCAGTCGCGCGAGCTCCCAGTCACTGGCCACCAGGAGCACGACCGGCAGATCCGACCGCATCCGCCGCACGGCCTGCGTGAACCGCCGCACGTCCATGTCGCCCAGCCGCAGCAGCGTTATGACCAGGTCGATGTCGTGTGTTCGGATCAGCTCGAGGGCTTCCTCGCCGGTGCTCACACGCGTGATGATCGGCGAGTGCGTCAGGCCGAGGTCGAGGTACTCGGCGTAGAGCATGTCGGTGAGCAGGCCGTCTTCTTCGAGGATGAAGGCATCGTACGGGCTGGAGACGAGGCAGACGCGCTGGATGCGCTGCGTCATCAGGTGCGGATAGCGGCCGGTCCGCCAGGGATGTCCGCCGTATCCGCTGTCGGGCGAGCGAAGCGGCCGCCCGGGCGGCCGGAACCCCGAGCTCATTCGGTGTACTCCCGCCGGCCTGCCGCCGGCTGGGCGCACTATAACACCCGTTGGACGCGGAGGCTCGTGGCCGCGTCAATCACCCGGCTTGCCGGGTCGCGGCGGTGCCGGTAAACCACGCGACCGGCGCGGCCCCGGGGGAAGAGCTTCGGCCGGGCGAGGCGAACCAGGCGCGTGAGCAACCCGTGGAACATCATGGCGGCGGTAGCGCTGCTGGTCGCGCTGGCCGCGTTTGTGTCGCTGTGGCGCGTGGTGCACTGGCACGCGGGACCGCGGCGGGTGGTGTTGATGTCGGCCCTGGTCGCATTCGTCCTGGTCCCGCTGGTGGTCCCGGCGGACCCGGTGCTGCGCTGCGTGCTGACGATCCTCGTCGCGGGCGTCCTGCCGGCGAAGGTCGTGGACATCCTGCGCAGCGGCGAGCACTGGCAGTCGCAGTCATGGGGTCGCTGGGTCGAGTTCTCGCTGAACCCGATCATCCTCGTGCACCGGCGTCACATTCTGGAGCCGCGACGGTCGCGGGCGGCCAGCGCGCGGCTGCTCTGGATCGGACTCGCCCAGGTCGTCGCCGGCCACGTGATCGGCGCCGCGTGGGTGGGCAGTGGTTGGACGACGGCCTCCTTCTGGCTCGATCACGCGGTCAAGCTGGTAGCGGTTTACCTGACCACGTTCAACGGCGGGATGCTGTTGACCACGGGACTGCTGCGGCTGCTGGGTAGCAACGTGCTGGACCTTGTTCGCAGTCCAGGCCTGGCCCGCACACCTGCGGACTTCTGGCGCCGCTACAACCGCAACGCCGGCCAGTTCCTGGGCGAGCATGTGTTCATGCCGCTCGGCGGACACCGCGCGCCGAGCCGGGCCATCCTGCTCACGTTCGTCATCAACGGCCTGTTCCACGAGTACGTCGGAGCGATGCTGGCGGGCCGCGTGACCGGCTACCTGCTGGCGTTCTTCGTCCTGCAGGGCCTGGGTGTCGCGCTCACGTTCCGCGCTCGGCTGCGCGGCAGCGTTGCACACTCCGTGGGCATCGTGTCAACGCTGGTCTTCAACTACTTGACAACGATCCTCTTCTTCGAGGCCGTCGACGCCGGGCCGGGCTGGTATGCCGACGGCGGACTGCTGCCCTGAGGCGCCGGCCCGATGCCGATCCTGCCGAACACAAGTTGGGACTTCGTTGCCGTGGGCGTTGTGGTCGTCGCGTACGCGGCGCTGCTCGCGAGCTGGCCGCTGCGGCACGCTGCGCCGCACCGCCGGGCGCGGGTGATGCTCGCGCTGCTGGCCGCGTTCGCCCTGGCGCCGCTGGCCGTCCCCGCGCAGCCGGCCCTGCGAAGTCTGATGACGATCATCCTGGCGGGCATTCTGCCGGCCAAGATCGTCGACACGCTCCGCAGCGCCGAGCACTGGCGAGCGCAGCCACTCTGGCGCTGGCTCGAGTTCGTTCTCAACCCCGTGATCCTGGTGGCGCGGCTGCACGCGCGCGAGCCTGCGCGATCGCGCTGGGCCAACGCCCTGACTGCGGCGCGCGGGCTGGTCGAAGTCCAGGTGGGCAAGTGGTGCCTGGGGCTGTGGCTGCGATCCGGGCTCGGCCTGTCCAGCTTCTGGCTTGACCACACGGCCAAGGTGCTCTGTCTCTACCTCATGTCCTTCAGCGGCGGCAATATCCTGGCCACCGGGCTCCTCCGCCTCCTGGGGAGCAATGTCCTGGACCTGTCCCGCGATCCGATCCTGGCCGTCACGCCGGCGGACTTCTGGCGCCGTTACAATCGCAACGTCAACCAGTTCCTCGCCGCGCACGTATTCACGCCCCTCGGCAGCGTTCGCCGGCCCGCCCGCGGCATCTGGCTGGCGTTCCTGCTCAACGGCGTCTTCCACGAGTACGTCTTCGCAATGCTCGCCGGGCGCGTCACGGGCTACCTCCTGGCCTTCTTCGCGCTCCAGGCGGCCGCCGTCACGCTGACCTTCCGCTGGCGGCCGCGCGGGGCAGTGCGGACCATCATCGGGACAGTTCTGACGTTCGCGTTCAACGTCGTGACGAGCGTGCTGTTCTTCGAGGCCCTTGATGCCGCGCTGCACTTCTACCCGGGTGGCGGCCTGCTGCCCTGACGATCGCCGTGTGCCGGCGTCATCGCGGCGCGGCGGGTCGCACGCGGTGTATGAAGAGCACGTCCTTCACGTTGTCCGCCAGCCCCTCGAATCGCGGGCTGAGCAGGAAGCCACCGCGCCGGAAGTACACCGGCAAGATTGGCAACTCGTCCTCGACGAGGATCTTCTCCGCAGCCGCCAGGAGGCGATAGCGCTCGCCGTCGTCCGGTTCATGCGTCGCGGCAACGACCAGTCGGTCGTACTCCGGGTGCGACCAGCCGGTACGGTTGTTGCCGCTGTCGGTCTGGAACATCTCGAGGAACGTGCTCGGGTCAAGGTAGTCGCCGAACCAGTTGCTGCGGGCTACGTCGTAGTCGAGCGCGCGGATGCGCGTGCTGATGACCTTCGGCTCGGTGACCTGCAACTCAACGCGGATACCCAGGTCGCGTTGCCACATCTGCTGGATCGCCTCGGCCAACAAGCGCTGCTCCGCTTCGCCTGGAAAGAGAATGCGGATCGGGCGCACGGTGGCGGGGCTGCCCACGCCGCTACGCCGCAGGTACTCGCGCGCCAGGGCGACCCGCTCCTCACACGACAGGCCGGCCCCGAGGCCTGCGGGTGGCTCGTAGCGCACGGGCCGGCCTTGGGCGTCGGTCCGCTCCATCAGCGGCACGCCGCTGAGCGGAACGTAGTGCAGCGCGGGCGTCTCGCCCGTGCGGAGAAGCTGCGAGCAGATCGCCTCTCGGTCGATCGCCAGAGACAGCGCCTTGCGAAAGTCGGCGCTGTCGAGCGGCGGACGGCGGCAGTTGACCCGATAGAAAAACGTCGCGAAGCGGTCGCCGGCGTGGAAGTCGCTGCGCCGACCGCTCGCCTGCTCTTTCAGCAGCCGCTCTGCGACCAGCCGCTCGACCGGGCTGATCAGGTGGACGCGCCCCGTCTGGTAGGCGACCAGCGACGCGCTGGCGTCGGGCGTGTGCAGCGCCTCGATCGAGTCGATTCCGATGCTCGCCGCGTCCCAGTAGTGCGGATTCCGCTTCAGTCGAATCGAGCGTTTGAAACCCCACTCGGCCATCACGAAGGGACCGTTCGACACCATGTTCCCCGGCCGTGTCCACTCCTGGGCGCTGCCGCGCCCGCCGTCTGGCTGGGATCGCTCGACCGAAGCCCGGTGCACCGGGGCGAAGGCGATGAAGGCCGTCAGCTCCAGGAAGTACGAGCAGGGGCGCGACAAGCTGACGCGAAGCGTGGCCGGGTCGAGCGCCTCGATCCCGACCGCGTCCGCGGGCACGTCATCGTCCGGGTCGTCGTTCAACCGCGATCGGTAGTACTCCTCGGCCCCGCGGATGAAGACCATGAGCGTGGCGTACTGGGCCTCCGTCCGCGGATCGAGCACGCGCAGCCAGGAGTAGCGGAAGTCCGCCGCCGTGACGGGCTCGCCGTTCGACCAGCGGGCGTCGGGGCGCAGGTAGAACACGTAGGATCGGTGCTGATCGTCGATCTCCCAGTGCGTCGCGACGGCCGGCTCGGGCAGAAACGTCTGGTCATTCAGCCGGGTGAGGCCCTCGAACATCGCCTGGGCGAGCTGGACCTCGCTGACCCAACTCACGCGGTGGGGGTCGACGGTGCGGGGCTCGCTGGCGGCGATGACGAAGTCCGCGGGCTCCGCGCCCGGGTCGAACGTCGCCCAGGTCGCCAGCGCCGCGAGCAAGACGCATAGAATGAACGCTACGGATCGCCACATGGCTGCATGTTACTCGGGCTGCCGCGGCGGGTGACGCCGCGCGGCTTGACACCCCCCGGCGCGGGGGCTAGCTTCGCGCCGGCGAAGTGAGGCCGCTGCATGGAAGTCCGGATGGACCTGGCACAGATCCGCATCTCCGAGACACAGGACAACCAGGTCATTGTGCTCCGGGAACGCAGCGGCAATCGGCTGCTGCACATCGTCATCGGCCTGACCGAGGCCCTGGCGATCGACCGGCGGATCAAGAACGTCCAGCTCCAGCGCCCCATGACGCACGATCTGCTGTCGAACGTGATCGAGCAGTTGGGGGGCGAGCTCGAGAAGATCGTCATCAACGATCTGAAGGACCACACCTTCTACGCCAAGCTGGTCGTCCGCCACGAGGGCGAGATCGTCGAGGTGGACAGTCGGCCGTCGGCCGCGATCGCGCTTGGAGCGGGCAGCGAGGTGCCGCTGTACGTTGAGGATCACGTGCTCGAGGAGGCGGCCTCGCAGTGACTCGGGGAACACACGCTGTGCCGACGTCGGAGCCGACGCCGGCTTGGCGTATCACGAACGCGGTGGCATCGCGCGGCTCGCAGTGCATCTCTGTCGTCGGTCGAACGGCGATGAGACGGAACTGCCGGGTGGTCGTGCTGGCGCTGGCCGGCATGCTCGGGGGTTGCGTCTCGCTGGCTCCGCTCGGGACGCGGAACGACGGCCTGGACATCGGCAAGGTGTTCTTCGTCGGCGGCGCCGGGCCGATCGGCAACGTCGTCGGCACGTTCGACGTGCCCGAGGGGCTTCGCCGCGGCGGTTATCGCGGCGCCGTCGAGGTCTTCGGCTGGCAGTCCGTGGTCGGCGGGACGCTTCGCGACCAGATGGACCGGGACCGGAACCTGCGCGAGGCTCGCAAGCTGGCCGAGAAGATCGCGGGCTACCAGGACGCCTTCCCGGGGCGGCCGGTTCACATCATTGCGCTGTCGGCCGGCACGGGCGTGGCCGTCTGGGCGCTGGAGTCGCTGCCGCCCGGCCACCGCGTGCAGAGCGTGGCCCTCCTGAGCAGCAGTCTCTCGCGCGAGTACGACCTGACGACTGCGCTGCGGGCCGTGAGCGGGCGCGTCTACAGCTTCTACTCGCCGGCCGATCCCGTGCTTGGCGTGTTCATGCGCGGCGTCGGGTCGGTTGACCGGGAGACCTGGGTCGGGGAGGCCGCGGGGCTGCGGGGCCTGGCGCTGCCGGCCGGGGCCGGGCCCGAGACGCGCCGGCTCTACGCCGAGCGCGTCCGCAACATGCCGCACCAACTGGAGTACGCCCGGTACGGATACGTGGGTTTCCACGCCGACAGCGTCGCGAGCGAGTTCATCGCCCACATCGTGACGCCGCTGCTGATCTCGGGCCGGCTGCCCGACGACATCCCTGCGACGGCGATGGAGCTGGTCCCGGGCAGCGACGGGGGGCACGCGGACGCCGCGCCGCCCACCGCGGCACAGTCAGCACCCACGCCAGGTTGACTTCCGCGCGCCGACGGCTCAAGGCATCGGCCGGCGCGCGAAAGCGAACGCGCGGGCCCAAGTGTCGTCGTAGACCGAGTCATTCGGATCGAGGCTGGAGATGTGCACTTCGGGTGGGGCGGCGTGCACGAAGCGCCCCGCGCCGAGCGACACGCCCGTGTGAATGACGCTGCCGCTCTCGTCGCAGAAGAACAGCAGGTCGCCGGGGAGCAGCCCCTCGCGCGCCCACGACGTCGCGACCAGCCGCCCGACCAGCACCTGCTGCCGGGCATCCCGCGGAAGAACCACGCCGCACGTGGCATAGCTGATGCCCGTCAGTCCGGAGCAGTCCAGCCCGAGCCGGCTGCGGCCGCCGAACACGTACGGCGTCGTGAGGAAGCCCAGCGCCACGCGCGCGGCCTGCAAACCCGCCCGGCCGGCGCTCGATTCGGCCAAGTGCCTGGCCGGCACGGAGACGACGTGTTGCTCGCCCGCGCCGGGCGTGCCCGGGGGCAACCGCAGGCGCACGGTTTCACCGGTCGCCTCCGGCCCGTCGGCCAGTGGCAGGGCGGCGCCGGCAGGCAGCCGCAGGCCACCCAGCACGAATTCGTCCTTCAACACGCGAATCGGTGTGTTCAACCAGGTTGTGAACGCCGACGCATCAAGGCGGGTAAGGACTTCGCTTCGGACCCAGCCGACGTACCCGTCTGCGCCGTGAACGAGCAAGTAGCCTCCGCCGGGCGATTCATCCAGCAGGAACACTGGCTCGCCGAGTAGAAGCTGGGTCTGGACGCCCGCGCCCGTGCGCGGCTCGGCCCAGCTCATAGCGGTCGGCTCGCGGATGACGCCGAAGCAGTTGCTCCCGAGTCGCTCGTTGGGCAAGAGCATTACTTCGTTTCGAACGTCCCGGCATCCGGCTTGCTGGAGAACCAGCGTGGCGGCGTGGCGCAGGCGGTCGAAGTTCGTCGCCCCGCGCACGACCCACGTCTCCCCTTCGCACTCGACCGTGACGCGCGCGTGGAAGAATGTCCGGTCTGTGAGCACGCGGCGAAAGTACTGATCGAGCAACCACTGTGCATCACTCGGTCGCTCCGGCGGTCCGTCCGAGCGCCACAGCTCCGCGACCGCCTGCCGGAGGCGCCCGGGCACGCGCGCGGCCGGGTCGGGCTCCTGGCCGTCCGTCGGGGCGGGCTGTGTCGTTGCAGCCGAACCGGCGCCCAAGCCTCGCTTTGCGCGGACCGCGTTGAACGCGTCGCGGTGGCCCGGGAGCGCATCGGTCAGCGCGGCGTAGAGCGCCATCGCGATGTCGCGGTGGCGTCCGCGCGTCGCCGCCCACGCGCCAAATTCCTCGATTGCGAGGTTCCCGACTTCGACGCGCATCGTCGATGTGCCCGGCGGCCCCACGCGCTCGGCATCGTTTGTACGGACCTCGTGGGCGCGCGTATGGGGCAGGCGCGCGTCGAGCGTTGCCCCAATGCGCTTCGCGATGGTCGCCAGCATTGCGTCGTCCAGTCCGCCCGCTCCCGTTGCCGTGCGGACCACGACGCCGAAGTCGGCATCGCCGGCCCGGTTCGGATGATCCACCGAGACGACCAGGTCGGCCGGGGCGTGGTCGGCAGGACGCTGTGAGCGCGAGCCGCTCGCGCCTGCGTCAGCAGCCGCTGCATCGCCCGGCTGCGCCTCCCAGCGCGTCAGTCGCACCGTCGCACCGGCCGCTCGAAGGTGGTGTTGCAGGTGGCCGACGACGAGCAGGTTGAGGTCATCGCCGGAAGGCACGCCTCGGCGATCGCCCGGGGCGGCGTCCAGCACAATGACCAGCCCGGCGAGGTCGCGGCCTTCCGGGCGGAATGGGCGGGCAAGGTCCTCCGCGCTCAAGTCGTCCGCGCACAGCGGCAAAGGCGACAGAAGGCATGTCGCGAGCGAGGCAGCGAGCGCGAACCAGCCTGTCCAGGACGAAACGTGGGTGCAGGGCCAGTGGAGCATCCGCGCATTCTACGGCACGGGGTGCCGCCGCGTTCCTCCAAGCCATGCCCGATCGACTTACGAGCCGCTGGGCGCCAGCTTGCAGCCCGCCTCGCTGACCGCGCCGCACGTCCGGCACGGATCGACGACGGCGCCGGCGGCGGCGGCGGCGGCCGGCGTCGCGGGTGCCTCGCGGCGGCGATTGTGGATGCACTCACGCTGCGCCACGATGACGGACAGCCCGCGGTGCGCGATGGCCTGCCGGATCACCTCCACGTTCTGGCGGTGGTTCTTGGGCAGCGGCTCGATGACGTGCAGGTTCTCGTCGGTCAGTCCGAGCCCGCGGAGCAGGTCGAGCAGCTTCTGGCCCGCGGCCATGGTTTCCTGCCCGCCTGTCATGGCAACGATCGCGTTGTCCAGAATCAGCACGGTCATGTCCGCGTTCGCCCGGACGGCGCCGATCAGCGGGGTCATGCCCGAGTGCGTGAACGTTGAGTCGCCGATCGTGCAGACCACCGGGTAGGCCCCGGCCTGGGCGGCCCCGTGAGCCATCGCGATCGACGCGCCCATGTCCACGCACGAGTGCACGGCGCGGTAAGGCGGCAGCACGCCCAGCGTATAGCAGCCGATGTCGGAGAACAGCCGCGCGCTGCCCGCGCCGGCCGTCGCCTCCACCAGGGCCTTGAACGTGTCGATGTGCGGGCAGCCGCGGCAGAGCTGCGGCGGGCGGTTGCTCAGGTCGGTGAGCTCAGCGGCGTGGGCCGGGCGCGGCACGCCGAGGGCTGCCGCGACGATGTCGGGATTGAGCTCCCCATCCGGTGGCAGGGGGCCGGAGAGCTTGCCGCGGATGGTCTTGCCGGGCAGGCCGAGGAGGCCGACAAGCTGCCGCTCGATGAAGGGGTAGCCTTCCTCGAGTATGGTGATCTCGTCGCAATGGTCGATGAGTGAACGGATCAGCTCGACGGGCAAGGGGTAGGTCGTAATGCGCAGCAGGGAGAAGTCGCCGTGCCCGGCCAGCGCTTCGCGGACGTAGTTGTAGCCGATGCCGCTGGCGATCAGGCCGCGCCGACCGGCGAGCGTCAGCTCGTTCTTGGGGTGTGCCGCCGACCACTCGATGAGCTTCGGCTGAAGCGTGAGCAGATGGCGGAAGCGCCGCCGCGCGTTGCTCGGCACGAGTGTCCACGCGTTGGCATCGGGCGCGGTCTGGCGGCGGACTGGCTGGCCGTCGGGGCTGTCGGGCTGGCGGACCCGGACGTTCGCCCGGCTGTGGGCCAGGCGGGTGGTCATGCGGACGACGATCGGTAGGCCGATTTGCTCAGAGAACGCGAAGGCTTCGCGGGTGAGGTCGTAGGCGTCCTGCTGGTTGGCCGGCTCGAGCAGGGGGACCTTGGCGAAGTCGGCCAGGCAGCGCGTGTCCTGCTCGTTCTGTGACGAGTGCATGCCCGGGTCGTCGCAGACGACGAGCACCAGACCGCCATTGACGCCGGTCAGCGCGGAGTTGATGAAGGGGTCGGCGGCCACGTTCAGGCCGACGTGCTTCATGGAGACGATGGCCCGTCCGCCGGCGTAGGAGTGCCCAAGGGCTTCCTCGTAGGCGACCTTCTCGTTGGCCGACCAGCGCGCTGCAATGCCGCCGTGCTCGGACGCGTACTCGTGAACGAACTCGAAGATCTCGGTGGCGGGCGTCCCGGGGTAGGAGTAGGCGCCGCCGATGCCGGCGTGGATCGCGGCCAGCGCGACGGCTTCGTCCCCGAGCAGCAGTTCGGTCTTCATGTGGCCTCGCTCCGCGGTGTCGATTGGGCACGGGGCCGGCGCGCACACGATCCGCACACGCCCGGCGCACCGCCTCTCGTTCACAAGCCTACCCGTAAGTCCTGAGAATGACAAGCGCTGCGCGCGGACCGGCCGGCCGCGTCAGTCGCTCCAACCCTCCTGGCCTAACAGTTTGACGAAGCGGCACTTAAAGAGTTCCTCGCGTGCGAGCCCCGCTTCGGTGCGCCGCAGGCGCTCGAGCGTCTGGTCCCCCAGCGGCCCGGTCGGAATGACCAGCCGGCCGCCGACGCGAAGCTGGTCGGCCAGGCACGCTGGCACGCCGGGCGCGCCTGCCGTGACGATGATCGCATCGTAGGGGGCGCGCTCGGGCCAGCCCTGCGAGCCGTCGCAGCAGCGGAAGGTCACGTTCGTCAGACCGAGACTTTCGAGCCGGTCGGCCGCCTGGTTGAGCAGCTTCAGATGCCACTCGATCGTGTACACCTCGCCGGCCAGGAGCGCGAGCACGGCGGTCTGGTAGCCCGAGCCCGTGCCGATTTCCAGGACGCGGCTATCGGGCTCCAGTTCGAGCAGCTCGGTCATGCGGGCGACCATGTAAGGCTGCGAGATCGTCTGGTCGCAATCGATCGGCAGGGCCGAGTCCTCGTAAGCCCGCCACGCCAGCGCCGGAAGAACGAAGCGCTCCCGAGGAATCCGCCGCATCGCGTCCAGCACGCGCGGCGCGACGATTCCGCGCTGCGCGAGCTGCTCCGTCACCATGCGCTCGCGCTGCTGAAGCCAATCGGGCTGTGACCTGGAGTCGTCCACGGATGGCTCGACGTGGCGGGCCGGGCCGACCCGGGCGGCGGGTCGCCCTGCGTCCGCGACAACGTTAGTCTACAGCGGCGCGGCCGGCCTGGCAGTCGCGCCGAGCCGCCGGGCTGCGACCTGTCGCGGCTATACTAGGCGGCGCCAGGTTGGCTGGCCCGACGGGGTACCCTGCGATCCGGCACTGCCGGCAGGATCCGAATGGACCGCAGCAAGATTAGAAACTTCTCGATCATCGCCCACATCGACCACGGCAAGAGCACGCTGGCCGACCGGCTTCTCCAGCGCTCCGGGGCCGTTTCGGGTCGCGAGGCCAAGGAGCAGATGCTCGACTCGATGGACCTGGAACGTGAGCGCGGCATCACCATCAAGGCCTCCGCCGTCACGATCGACATGGATGTGGACGGCGTGCCCTACATGTTCAACCTGATCGACACGCCCGGCCACGTGGACTTCCACTACGAGGTGGACCGGGCACTGGCCGCGTGCGATGGGGCCCTGCTGGTGGTGGATGCGACCCAGGGCGTGCAGGCGCAGACCGTGGCCAATGCGTACGCGGCTGTCGGCAACGACCTTGAGATCATCCCGGTCATCAACAAGGTGGACCTGCCCGGGGCGATGCCGGAGGACACAGCCCTGGAGGTCGAGCACGTGCTGGGGATCAAGTCGGACTTCGTCCAGTTCGTCTCGGCCAAGACCGGGCTCGGCGTCGATGAGCTCGTACGGGCCATCGCCCGGCACCTGCCTCCGCCCAAGGGCGATCCCGGCGGCCCGCTCCAGGCGCTCATCTTCGACAGCGAGTACAACGACTACCGCGGCGTGATCTGCTACCTGCGGATCAAGCAGGGCACGATCCGCAAGGGTCAGAAGGTTCTGCTGATGGGCCGCCAGCGGACCTACCAGATCACCGAGCTGGGCAAGTTCCGTCCGCAGATGACCGCCTGCGAGACGCTCTCGGCCGGCGAGACCGGCTACATGGTCGCCAGCATCAAGAGCCTGCACGAGGTGACCGTCGGCGACACCGTGACCGACGCGGCCAAGCCCGCTCCCCAGCCGCTGCCCGGATACAAGCCGCCGCAGCACATGGTGTTTTGCGACTTCTACCCGTCGAGCGGCGAGTCGTTCGACCGCCTGCGCGAGGCGCTGGAGCGGCTGAGCCTCAATGACGCGTCGTTCAGCTTCCAGCCACAGCACTCGGACGCGCTGGGGCCGGGCTTTCGCTGCGGGTTTCTCGGCCTGCTGCACATGGACATCGTGCAGGAGCGGATCGAGCGGCACGAGGGCGTCAGCGTCGTGCAGACCGCTCCCAGCGTTACGTATGAGGTGGTGCGGCACGACGGACAGGTCGAGCAGGTCGAGTCGGCCGGCGACCTGCCGGACATGGGCCAGATCGAAGAGCTGCGCGAGCCGATCATCGACATGCAGATCGTCACGCCGGCGGACGCGATCGGGGCGGTCATGCAGCTCGCCGAGCAGCGCCGCGGGGAGTTTCAGAAGCAGGAGTACCTCTCGCCGCAGCGCGTCATCCTGTCGTACCACTTCCCGTTCAACGAGGTGCTCTACGACTTCTACGACAAGCTCAAGAGCGTGACCCGCGGCTATGGGACGATGGACTATCACGTGATCGGCTACCGGGCCAGCGACCTGGTCAAGCTGGACATCCTCATCAACGGGCAGCCGGTGGATGCCCTCTCGCTCATCTGCCACCGCTCGAAGGCGGAGCACATCGGCCGGCGGTTCCTGATCAAGCTGCGGCAGAAGATCGACCGGCACCAGTTCGAGATCGCCCTCCAGGCGGCGATCGGGAGCAAGGTCATCGCCCGCGAGACGATCAAGGCTTACCGCAAGAACGTGACGGCCAAGTGCTACGGCGGCGACGTGACGCGGAAGCGCAAGCTGCTGGAGAAGCAGAAAGAGGGCAAGAAGCGCATGAAGACCATCGGGCGGGTGGACGTGCCACAGGAGGCCTTCATGAGCGTGCTGGAGCCGGATGAGGAGTAGAACGCGGCGACGCGGAAGGGTATACCGATCACCTGCATCGGCTGAGGGGGCATGTGGAGCGTCGAAACCTCGTTTGTCGTGCGGGCTCCTCCTTGTTCGGACGCGAAGCGCCGGGCAAGACCGAGGCTGCCCGTGCGCAGACCTCGCCGAACTC
>CAADGM010000168.1 GCA_900696535.1 uncultured Planctomycetota bacterium | reverse complement strand
GCGGATCGCGTGGCGGCTGCAGGCCCTTGCCGAGGGCGACCTGACCGAGCGGGCGCGCCGCCGGGCGCAGGAACTCGCGCGGGACCCTGGCCGCAACTGGTAAGAATACTGACACACCGGCCCGCTCGTCAGAGCGTAGCCTATTGTGTAGCCAGTTGGCGGGCCGAAACGTGCGATCCAGTGCGCTGAGTGGCGCTAGAGACGAACCTGAGCGATTAATCCTCAGCGCAGAACCCCCCACAATTCCAAGCAGAAAACGCGACATTGGCGGGGCAATGCGACGTGCTGCGCTACTGGTGGCGCCCGGACTCGAACCGGGGACCTGCGGGTTATGAATCCGCCGCTCTGAACCAGCTGAGCTACGCCACCGCGCGGGGTGATTGTGCGGCCGGAAGTATAGCCGCCGGCCGGCGACATCGCCAACGGCGCACCCGCCGCGCCGCTCGCGACCGGCCTCGTGGCTCAGAGCGCGTCGGCCGTCGCCCGACGTCGTCGCACAACGCCGAATCGGGCTGAGCGAGGCCAAGTCGCACCGCGCCGAGTGACTCTGAGTCGCACCGAGCGATCCGACGCAGCCTCGCACCTCGCCGAGCCGCGCTGGGCCACTCCTGCCGTCAATGCGCGCCTTACGACTCCTCGCGCGCCCGACGCTGCCGGCCCTGCTTGAGTTCCCCACGGCGACGCTTGGCCTCCAGTCGCCGGCGGCGCGAGCCGGCGGACGGGCGCGTCGGCCGGCGCGGGCGCGGCTCGTGGAACGCCTCGGCCAGCAGTTCGACCAGCCGGGCCAAGGCCGCCTCGCGGTTGCCGGCCTGGCTGCGCCCCGCCTGCGACGTGACCTGGAGCCGGCCATCAGCGGACAGCCGCGAAGCGAGCCGGCTCACGATTCGCCCGCGCTGGGCGTCGCTAAGCCAATCACACGCAACAAAGTCGAAGAGCACGGTCGCCCGCGTGGCCGTCTTGTTTACGTGCTGTCCCCCTGGCCCGCGCGCGGTGTCGTAGCGAACCTCGATCCACCCCGTCAACTCGTCCGCCGAAAGACGCCGCATGCTCGTCGCTCCAGCTCCGTCGGCTGCGCCGCCGCGGTCAGGGCGACCAGCGAGCATCAGCGCTGCGTCTCGCACGGCGGCGATGCTCCGACGCGCTGCGCTTCGCCGCTTGGGTCGCGTGACGCGCTTTGCCGCTCGGGCCGCGTGTGCCGGTCAGCACAGCGCCAGGTACGCCGCCACGAAGTAGACGGCGACGCGAATCCGCTGGGCGGTCCAGAACCAGGGCATCTTTCCGCCTCCTGAAGGCGACTGTCAATTCGCGGACGCGGCCTTTCGCCGAGGTCCGCCGCGACCGCCCGCGCGGCCCGCCGCAAAGCCGGCCGGTGCAGTCGGTTGACTCCACGAGGTTCTAGCCCGCCCGACCTGCCTCGATCCACGTCCGCATGCGCCAGACCCTGCGACGCCGGTCCAGGGCCGCGGCGTGCGCGCTGCAGGGCACACTTATCGTGGAAGGCGCGATATCGCCCCGCGCGAGATGATGGCGCGTCGGGAGGCCGAGTCGAGATAGGCGCCTTCCCAAGGCCCGGGGCTGCGGAACATGGAGACTCGCGGCGGCGGCCTGTCGCGGGACTCAACTGTCCCCCAGCCCGTCCCTGGAAGGAAGAGGGGGCGATGGATGGCGCCCAGGGAAGAGAGGGCAGGCGATGGACCACATCCATGGGGACGAGGGCGGCTGAGGGATCACTCCCCGCCGGGGCAGCTCAGCCCCCGCGTGTGCCCCCGCCATCGGCGTTGAACGGACCGGCCTGCAGCGGGCGTCCGAACTCCTGCACCCAGTAGATGCGGTAGTCGCCACCGAGCCGCACGCCGACGCCCAACTCCGTGTACGCCGGGTTGAGGATGTTCTCCCGGTGAGACGGGCTGTTCATCCACTCCTGCACGGCCTGACTGGGCGAGGTCTGCCCACCCGCCAGGTTCTCGCCGATCATCCAGTACTGGTAACTGGCACTCTCGGCCCGCGTGCGGAGCGTGGAGCCGCTCAACGGGTTCACGTGTCCAAAGAAGTCGTCGTTGATCATCTCGCAGGCGTACGCGTCGGCCTGCGTGGCCAGGCCCGCGTGCCACGACAGCGGCTGCAAGCCGCGCGACGTGCGCTCAAGGTTCGTCAGCCGCAGAACCTCCGCCTCCCAGGCATCCTCGTCGAGCGGAATGAGGCAGGCGCTGGAGTTCGACCCGCCCTGCTGACCCACGCCGCTGACCGCCGTTTCGGCGGGCGTCGATCGCCCCGTTGCCGCCGCATCGCCGGACGAACCCGTTGACGCGGTCTGGAAAAACGAGGATCCGGTCTGCTCGGAGCCGGGAATTCGTGGGCCGGTGTCCAGGGCCACCTGCGGGCAGCCACCCAGCAGGAGTGCCAGCGTGGAAAAAAGCAGAGCTGTCGTGCGAAACGCGCCTGACACTTCACTCCCTCCTGCCGGCCACGACGGCGCCGTTGGGCGTTCTCGATGTCAGCCCAGTATAGCACCGGAAGCCGCCGGCGCTCCCTTGATGCGACTCTCGCGGGGGTCCATACTTAGGCGGCAGGCGTCCCGGACCGGGAATGGCTGCACAAGGAGGTCGGCATGCGTTGGGTTCCGCAGCGCGCATCGTCGGTACTCGCCTCGCTCGCCCTGGCCTTTCCGATAATGATTCTTACGCTTGCGGGGTGTCCCGGCGGCACGCCCACCCCAGGCGGGACCGGCAGCCAGTTCAACGTCCCCCCACGGGTGGTCCTGTCCGTGGTGCCCGACCCGCCGCGCGGCGTCGCCCCCCTCCGGGTCCAGTTCGACTCGTCGCAGAGCACCGACGACGGCATCATCGTCGACCGCCTGTGGAACTTCGGCGACGGGACCACCAGCCGGGAGACCGCCCCGCTCAAGACCTACCTCGTCAACGGTGTGTACACCGTCCGGCTCACGCTTACGGATGATCAAGGGGCGTCAAGCTCAACGACCACGGTCGTCCGGGTCAGCGAGGCCCCGATCGCCACGTTCACGATCGCCTTCGTCCCAAGTGATGGGAGCGATCCCGTTCTTGGCCAGACGACCGCTGCCACCTCCCCCGCCACTTTCGAGCTCGACGGGTCGGCGTCGTTTGACCCTGACGCCGCGCCGGGCGACACGCTCGCGTTCTCGTGGCAGTTCGGGGACGGGGTGACGGCGACGGGTGCGAAGCTGCGGCACACGTACGCCCGCGCGGGAACGTATCGCATCCAGCTCGCGGTGACGGACGCGACGGGCATCCGCGTCACAACCGAGGGCTTCGTGGACGTGGGCATCACGCAGCCCACGATCGTCTTCCGCTCGCCGCCGGGGAATCTGAGCGAAATCACGGTCTCGCGGCGATCCCCATTGTGGACGTACGTGAACTTCGCCGTCGCCTCGGGAGTTCCGTATCGAATCAGCGCCGGCCTCGATCCAGACACGACGCGTGACAACGGCAACGACATCCCGCTGGATACGAACGCGCTGGACGGCGTGCTCGTCGATGACCTGCCCCTCACCTACCCGACCGCGCTGGACCTGAACACAGACCCGAACATCCCCCAGGGCGTGTACAACCTGTGGGCCGAGTTGCGCACCGATCGCACCTCACCGCAGCGGGTCTACGCGACAACCAAGGTGCGCGTCGTCGCTCCGCCGACCACCAACTTCACGAACGCGCCCAAGCTCACGCTGGTGCGCGCCGCGGACGGGCTCGATCGGGCGCACGTGGCGATGCCCAACGCCTCAGTCAGCCAGTTCCGCTTCGTAGTCAACGTCGGCCGGGTCCAGAAGGGCGACCGGCTGTTCTTCAGCTTCCTGACGCTGCCCGGCTACACCGAATCGTATCTCGCGAGCGACTACCGCATCCAACTCTTCGACGGAGCTGGCCGTTACTTCCTGTCGCTGATCAACACGTCGCAGGATCTTCTCGGGCTGATCCCGCCGCAGCTCTTCACGCGCGACTCGAGCTACCTCATCGGATCAACCAGCGACGACTTCTACGT
>CAADGM010000167.1 GCA_900696535.1 uncultured Planctomycetota bacterium | reverse complement strand
TGCACGGTCGTGTCCCGCCCGGCCTTGCCGATCGCCCAGGTCAGCGGGACCTCCTTCGGGCAGATCTTCACGCAGTTCTGCGCGTTGCCGCAGTCGGCCACCCCGCCCGGCTCCATCAGGGCCTTCAGGCGGTCGCCAGCGGTGAGCCGGCCGGTGGGGTGCAGGTTGAAGAGCACGGCCTGGGCGATGGGCGCGGGGCCGATGAAGTCGCTGGCGTCGTTGACCTGCGGGCAGACCTCGAAGCAGCACCCGCAGCTCATGCAGCGCGAGATCTCGTAGGCGATCTCCTGCGTCTCGGGGGCCACAACCGGGCCGGGCCCGAAGTGGTTGTACGTGTCCACCGGAATCCAGGCCTGCACCTTCTTGAGGGCCTCGAACATCCGCGAACGGTTGACGAACAGGTCGCGCACCACCGGGAACTTGGTCATCGGACGCAGCTCGAGCACCGGCCGCTCACGCAGCAGGTCGTCGACCAGCGCGCTACACGCCTGCCGCACGCGCCCGTTGATCACCATGCTGCACGCGCCACAAACTTCCTCGAGGCAGCAGCAGTCGAAGACCACGGGCGTCGTAGCCTGGCCCTCGACCGTTACCGGGCGCGCCGCGATCGCCTGGAGCACCGAGATGACGTTCATGTCAGGCTGGTAGCCGACGGCGAAGGTCTCGGTGCGCGGCGGCTTGTCCGGGCCGTCCTGGCGCTGCACGCGCACGGTGAACGACTTCGGGGCGGTCGAGTCGGTGCTGGGGCCGCTGTGGGGTTCCATGTTTCGTGTCCTGCCTGTTCGTCGTCCTGTTGCAACGACCGATCGCCGGAAGCCGTTGCCACGGCCGTCGGCCGAGCTTGTCGGCCCGAAGCTGCCGCGCTCAGCCCGGCTGGCGCGAGGCGCTTCGTCCGCGCCGCGGCACTTCCGGCCTACGGCGTCGCCAGCGCCGGCGCGGCGTCGGCCGCGGCATGGGCCGGCTGGCCCGCGTACTGCTCCTT
The DNA here is from genome assembly GCA_900696535.1 of uncultured Planctomycetota bacterium. GTDB lineage: Bacteria > Planctomycetota > Phycisphaerae > UBA1845 > Fen-1342 > CAADGM01. Next base: position 60,042 of record CAADGM010000167.1, on the reverse strand, counting down.
CCAGACCTGGTCGATGATCTCGGCGCCCTTGAGGCCGTAGGTGCGCGGGCGCGGCGGGACCAGGCTCACGTCCACGGGCTCATAGCTGAACTGCGCGCCGTCGGGCGTGTACCGGGCGAGCGTGGTCTTGAGCCACTGCTTGTTCTGCTCGTGGTAGCGCCGGCACCACTCGACAGCCTCGCGGCGGAGCTCGTCGGGGCTCTCGGACTTCGGCGCGGGGATCTGGAACTCGGGTTTGTAGTGGGCCCCGCGGCACTCGTCGCGCAGCAGCGCGCCCTGCGCGATGACCTTGGCGAGCATCAGCATGTCCGCCAGCGCTCGGGTGAAGCTCAGGTTCTGGTTGGTCCACATGGCCCGGTCGGACAGGCCGGCGCGGCGGTAGCGATCGGCCAGCTTGTCGAGCTCGGCCAGAGTCTGCTGGAGCTCCTTGTTGCTCCGAACGACCGTCACGTTGCGCGTCATGAGCTCGCCCAGCTCGCGGTGGATCAGGTACGGGTTCTCCGGCCCCTCCTTGCGAAGCAGGCTCTCGAACTCGGCCCGGTGGCGGGCCACCTCGGCGTCGAAGAAACTCGCCGGCAGCTTGTCCACGGAACCGCCCGGCAGGTTCTCCAGGAACGTGTCGATCGCGGGCCCCATGATCAGGCCGGCGAAGATGCAGCTCAGCAGCGAGTTCGCGCCCAGGCGGTTGGCGCCGTGGTACTGGTAGTCGCTCTCGCCGATGCAGAACAGACCGGGAATGTTCGTCTGCTGGTTGCGGGGCGAGTCCAGCCGCAGGCCGCCGGTGTGCGGATCCTTCTCGAAGTCGACCCACAGTCCACCCATGCTGTAGTGGACAGCGGGGAAGATCTGCATCGGCTCCGAGAGCGGATCGACCCCGCGGAACTTCTCGTAGGTCTCGAGGATCGCCCCGAGCTTCTTGCGCAGGACTTCGGCCTTGATGCCGGTCGCACGCTCGGTCAGGTCGAGGTAGACGGCGTACGTGTGCGGGTTGACGCTGTAGCCCTCCTTGCACACGCTGAAGATCTCGCGCGTCGCGATGTCCCGCGGCACGAGGTTGCCGTAGGTCGGGTAGCGCTCCTCCAGGAAGTAGTACCGCTCGCCTTCGGGGATCTCGTTCGGGTGGCGCGGGTCGCCCTTGCGCCGCGGGACCCACACGCGGCCGCTCTCGCCGCGGGCCGCCTCGCTGATGAGCCGCAGCTTGTCAGCTCCGGGGATTGCAGTGGGGTGCACCTGCACGAACTCGCCGTTGGCGTAGATCGCGCCGGCGCGGTAGCAGCGCGCGTTCGCACCGCCGTGGCAGACCATCGACATCGTGCTCTTGCCGTAGATCAGCCCGCATCCCCCTGTGGCGATGATGACCGCCTCGGCCGGAAACGCGCGAATCTCGAGCGAGAACATGTCCTGGGCCACGCAGCCGCGACAGATCCCCCGCTCGTCAAGGATCGGGCCCAGGAAGTCCCAGTACTCGAACTTGCGGATGCGGCCCTCGACCTCCCAGCGGCGGCACTGCTCGTCCAGCGAGTAAAGAAGCTGCTGACCGGTGGACGCACCGGCGTACACCGTCCGCTTGTAAAGCGTGCCGCCGAAACGGCGCACCGCGAGGTTGCCCTCCGGCGAACGATTGAATGGCACACCGAGTCGATCGGCCAGGTCGACGATCCGCGGGGCCCAGTCGCACATCTCCTTGACGGGCGGCTGGTTATTGAGGAACTCGCCGCCGTACACCGTGTCGTCGAGGTGGTTCCACTCGGTGTCGCCCTGGGCGCGGGTGAACTTGTTGCAGCAGTTGATACCGCCCTGGGCGCAGACGGAGTGGCTGCGCTTGACGGGGACGAGACTGAACAGGTCGACGAGAACCTCGTTCTCGGCGAGCTTCATCGCCGCCGAGAGACCGGCCAGGCCACCCCCGACTACGACCACGCGCGTCTTGCCCATTTCGCTCGACCTTTCGTCTCCAGGATGCTAGTGCCGCGGGCGCGAGGCCACGGGTTTCGAAACGTTTGAAACGCCCTCAGGGGGCCAGCTTGCCGCCGGGGCCGCGCTCGACCTGCGCGGTGCGCTCCGCGCGCCCGTGGCCGACTGGCCGGTTGTCACTGGGCGGGAACCGCACCAGGGCATAGAGCGAGAGCAATCCCCACGCACACAGCACGACGCCCAGCCCGGCGGCGCCGACCGAGACATACTGGCGGGATCGATCGCCGATCGTGATGCCCCAGGTGATACAGAACGTCACGATCCCGTTGCAGAAGTGGTACACGGCGCAGACGGTCCCGATGGCGTAGAACGCGACCCAGACCCAGGCCGGAAGCAACAGGTCCAGAAAGCCGGACTGCGTGTGGTTGAAGAAGGCGAAGTACGCGGCCTTGTAGTCGTACGCGGCCCCGCCGATCCAGTGCGCGAATCGGAAGTGCATCAGGTGCCCGACGATGAAGACCAGCGTCACCCAGGCCGTCACGCGCTGGAGCGTGTAGCGCCAGTTGTCCATGTACGGATACGCGCTGGCGTTCGACCGCCCCTGGAGCGCGATGACGACGCCGTAGATCGCATGAAACGCGAGCGGCGCGAAGATGAAGAGGACCTCGAGCGCCAGCAGCCAAGGCATGTCGTGGATCCACTTCACGTGCTCGTCGAAGTGATCGGGCCCGAGGAAGGCCGTCGAGTTGGTCAACAGGTGATTGACCAGGAAGGCCCCGATCGGAATGATCCCCGACAGCGAGTGCAGGCGGCGAAGCAGAAAGTGGTGGCGATCCAGGAATCCCGAGGGAGCGCGAGCCACGATCGTCCTTTCAAGCCCCCGACGCCGCAATGGCCGAGTCATCACTCATACCCGTGCGACGATTGTACGGGGCCGCCCGCGCGGCGAACAGGCCCCGGGGTCGCGTCGCAGCATTGCTGGCCGCAGACCGCGGCGGAGCGCCGCGCGCTTGTTCCGGCCGCCACGCTGACTTACAGTCCGCGTCCTTCGCGGAGCCGTCCGCGCCGCAGGTCCCCAATGCGCCCCGAAACCGTTCGGATTCTGGCGCGCTCGATGAGCACGACCCCCGTGCGGCGAGTAGCGGGCCCTTACGCGGCAGCGGAGCGGACTCGCCAGCCCGAAACGACCGAGCAGAGTGAGCGAGATTGACAGGACCAGCGGCGTGAGCACGGACGACCTGGCACCGCCGCAACCGTCCGCACGTGGGCAGCCCCGAGGCGCCACGCTGCTGCTCCTCCTTTTCACGGTGGCGATCTTCGCCAACGCGCTGCTGCTCTTCCTGGTCCAGCCGATGACGGGGAAGCTGCTGCTGCCGCGGCTGGGTGGCACGCCGGCAGTCTGGAACGCCTGCATGCTGTTCTTCCAGGCGGTCTTGCTGGCGGGCTACGCGTACGCCCACGCGTCGGCGCGCTGGCTGGCCGTGGGGGTGCAAGTTCCGCTCCACCTCGCCCTGCTCGCCCTGGCGGCGGCGACGCTCCCGTTCACAATCACGCGCCCCCCTCCGGACGCGACGGCCGACCCGACGCTCTGGACCCTCGGGACACTGGCGCTGACCGTCGGCCCGGTCTTCCTCGTCATCTCCGCCGGCGCGCCCCTGCTCCAGAGCTGGTTTGCCCGCACGGGACATTCTGCGGCTCGCGACCCATACTTTCTCTATGCGGCGAGCAACACCGGCAGTCTACTTGCCCTGCTGGGCTACCCGCTGATGGTGGAGCGGCTGCTCACGCTGCCGGGCCAGGCGCAAGCGTGGCGGGTCGGATACCTGGCGCTGCTCGTCCTCGCCGCGGGCTGTGGCGCCGCGGTCTTGTGGCGTCGTCGTCGGTCTACGACCCCAGGCGAGAGACTGGTGCCCAGCGAATCGCGACGGGCCGCCGCGCCCGTGAGCTGGCGTGCCCGACTCGGCTGGATCGGCCTGGCGTTCCTGCCGTCGAGCCTGATGCTCGGGGTTACGACGCACATCACGACTGACATCGCGCCGGTGCCGCTCCTGTGGGTCGTGCCGCTCGCGCTCTACATCCTCACGTACATCCTCGCGTTCGCCCGTCGAGGCGAGCGACTGGTGCGGCGCGCCGCCTGGGGCTGGAGCGTGCTTGTCCTCCCGGTTCTGAGTCTCATCGCGCTGAACCCGCCTGACTTCCGATCGACGCAGATCATCCTGCATCTCGTGACGTTCTTCTGCGCGGCCCTGGTGTGCCACGGACAACTCGCGGCCCGGCGACCCGACCCGCAGCACCTGACCGAGTACTACTTGCTGATCTCGCTCGGGGGCGTTCTGGGCGGCGTGCTCAACGCGCTGATTGCGCCGGTCGTGCTGCCCACCGTTCTCGAGTACCCGCTCGTGCTGGCCGCCACCGCCCTGGCCACGCCGCTGCTCATCGGCGGACTCGGCCCGGGGCCCAACCAGCGCTGGATCGACCTGGCCGCGCCGCTGGGGCTCGTGGTCGTGGCACTGGGCCTGGCCGTCGGTGCACTGCCGCCGGGCGCTTCGCGCGCGGGCGCGATCGTGCTCGGCCTGCTCGCCGTGGCGACCTTCGGCCGCCCGGCGCGCTTCGCCGCCGGCCTCCTGGTCGTCGCACTCGCGCAGGCGCATTTCACGCTCCACCAGGGTGGGCAGGTCCTGCGGCTCGAGCGGAACTTCTTCGGAGTCAAGCGCGTCCTGCGAATTCCCGACGGCGGGCTGCACGTGCTCGGCCACGGCGGAACCATCCACGGCGCGCAGTTCTTCGACGATCCTGTGCGACGCCGGGACCCGCTGGTCTACTACACGCGTGAGGGGCCCTGCGGCGACCTGTTCCGCACGCTCGGCTTCACCCGGCCCGGAACCCGCGTCGGCGCGATCGGTCTGGGCGTGGGGTCGATCGCCACGTACGCACAGCCCGGCCAAGAATTCGTCTTCTACGAGATCGATCCGGCCGTGCTGCGGATCGCGGAAGATCCGAATTACTTCACGTTCCTGAGCGACGGGGCGGGCCGCTACACGCACGTCATCGGCGACGGTCGGTTGATGATCGAGCGGGCGCCGGACGGGCACTTCGGGATGGTGCTGATCGACGCCTTCAGCTCGGACGCCGTCCCCGCGCACCTGCTGACGCGCGAGGCGCTGCGCATCTACCTTCAGAAGGCGGACGAGCGCGGCTGGATCGCGTTCCACGCATCCAACGCGGGGCTGGACCTCGTGCCCGTGCTGGCAAACGTGGCCGCCGACGCGGGCCTCGTCGCCCTGCATCGTCACGACCCGGAGAGCGTCGGGGCCAAGTCGGCTTCGGACTACGTGGTCATGGCCCGCCGGATCGAGGACCTGGGGACGCTTCCGTCGATGCCAACCTGGAGACGGCTCGAGGGCAACCCCCGCCGCGCCTGGACCGATCACTATTCGAACATCGCGGCGCTGATCCGCTGGCGCTGAGTAGCGTGTCTACGAAGACGCCAGCGTACTCAGCACACTCGAGTCCGCCTACGGCCTCGCCTCAAACACCTCACCGAAGAATGTCCGCATGTCCTGCCACGCACGCCGCGCTGTGCGGGCGTCGTACCCGACCCCCTCGAAGCCCAGCTTGTCCGCGTCGGGGTTCATGAACGCGTGCTTGGCCCCGCCGTAGGTGATCAGCCGCCAGTCGATCGTGGTCTTGCGCAGCGCGGCCTGGAACGCGGCGACGCGCTCGTCGGGCACGGTGCTGTCCGCGGCACCGTGCAAGACGAGCAGGCGGGCCTTGACGCCCTTCGCGTCCGCTTCGGGCAGGACGGGGAGGCTCCCGTGGAAGCTCACCACACCGACCAGGTCGTAACCCGCGTACGCCATCTGGAGCACGACCGTGCCGCCGAAGCAGAAGCCGATCGCCACGATCCGCTGCGGGTCGACTCGCTCCATCGCGGCGACGACGTCGAGCGCGGCCCGGGCGCGGTCGCGGGTGAGCGTCGTGTCGGTGCGGAACGGCGACGCCAGCTTCATCGCCTCGTTCGGATCGCTCGTAACCTTGCCGCGGCCGTACATGTCCACCGCGAAGGCGACGTAGCCCAGCTCCGCCAGCGCGCGGGCCTTGTCCTTCGCGAAGTCGTTCAGCCCCCACCACTCGTGCACGACCAGCACGGCCGGCTGCCGGCCCGTGCGGCTGTCGTCGTAGGCGAGGAAGCCCTCCAGCTCGACCTCCCCGTGCCTGTAGGGCACGGCCTCCGTAACGATCTTCGCTCCGGCGATCGAGGTTGCGGCCAGCCCGACGAGCACCGACAGTGCGCCTCTCAACACCGCCGTCCTCGCCGCGGCCGAACGACCCGCCGCGTTCGGCCGGACGCACCCGCCGCGAAAGCAACCGCTCTGGTACATGACGCTCCTCCTGCCCTGGCTCGGCATCCCAGTATCACCGCGGGCAAGCCGCTGGACAAACGAATGCCCTCGCCCCCCATCCGTTCACCCCCGCACCAGCCTCAGCGCCGCCTCATGCAGTCGCCCGTTGCTGGCCAGCACGCTGGGCGACGTGTGCGTCTCGACGCCGTCCCAGTCCGTGAACGCCCCGCCCGCCTCCAGAACGCACGGCAGCACGGCCGCGCTGTCCCAGATGTTCATCATCGGGTCGGCCACCAGGTCGCACCGCCCGGTCGCCAGCAGGGCGTACCCGTACGCGTCCGACCAGCCGCGGTCGAGCCGGCACGCGTCGCACAGCCGCTCGTAGGCCGCCCCGGCCTGGTGCTGGTGAAAGAACTTGACCGACGTGACGACCAGCCGGGCGTCGGCCACCCGCTCCACGCTCGAGACGCGGGCCCGCCGGCCGTTCCACCAGCACCCCAGCCCGCGCGCTGCGCAGACGGTCTCGCGCAGGGCGGGCAGGTGAATCACGCCGACGACCATCCGCCCCTCCCACTCAAGCCCCACCAGCACGCTGTACAGCGGCACGCCGCAAATGAATGACTGCGTCCCGTCGATTGGATCGAGGATCCAGCGGGCGGGCGCGCGCCCGAGCTTCTCGCCGTGCTCCTCCCCGACGATACCGTGGTCGGGGTAGGCGGCCTCGATCTTGCTGCGGAGCAGCTCCTCGGCCCCGCGGTCGGCGACGGTCACCGGGGAGCGGTCCGACTTGTATTCCGGACGCACGCCGGACTGGAAGTAGCCCAGTGTCAGCACGCCGGCGTCGTGGGCAATCTCGACGGCGAAGTCCAGCAGGCCGCGAAGCTCACGTTCGTTCATGCTCGTCACCCTGGGTTCGGTTCGGCGCTCACGGTGTCCCAGCCCGTAGTTTGCGCTCGATGCGCGCCGGGCGATAGGGCCGGCCCCGCGGTCGCGCCGCGACCGGACGAGCGGATTGTTAACACGGCGGCGGCTTCCGCCCGATAGAACCCAACGTACCGACCGCTTCACCGCCCGAGGCGCCCACCCCGCGGGCCGTGGCGGCGCCCACCTCGACCGCGGAGAGGCCCGCGAGGAGACGTCCGATGCAGCCCGCCATCGCCACGCCGGGACCGGCCGCCCGAGCCACTCCCGTCGCCCCGCCGACCGCGACCCGACCGCAACGCCGACAGCGCCGCGTGCCGTACCGCGTCCCCTGCCGCGTGCGGCTGGCGAACGTGGCGACCGGGGAAGTCCGCACCGTGGTCGGCGAGACGGTGAATATCTCGCCGGGGGGCTTCGCGGTTCAGCTCGCCTCGCCGGCGCCGATCGGAGCGTGGGTCGAGACGATGGTGCTCCACCCGAACGGCGACCCGCTGTTCCTGTCGGGCACGGTCGTCCACGTTCGGCAAACGATGACGAACCAGCACGAGCTGGGCGTGTCAATGTCGCAAGACGGGCACCGGGCCTTTTCCTGATACGTCGAGCGGGACGGGGGGAAGGCACGTTCCTCAAGCACGACAAGACTGGCCGGAGTCCGGTCCCATTCGGCACGATCCGCCGCAGCGGCGATCAGCCCTCGTACGTCGGGCCGGGCGCGGGCAGCGGCTGGAAGCACGCCGCACAGCGCGGGCGGTAGTCACCGGGCCCGCCCACCAGGTCTTCGCCGACCACCGGCGTGACGCGCTCGGAGAATCGCGCGGGCCGACCGCATCGAGTGCAGGGAACGGTCCGCACGACATCTTCGTCGGCCACGCGAGCGAGCAGCGGCAAGGGCGGGAAGTCCTGTCCCCAGGCATCGTGATCGATCCCCGCGACGACCACGTCGCAGCCGCAGCGCCGCAGCCGCTCGACGACCTCGACCAGCCCCACGCCGAAGAACTGGGCTTCATCGACACCAACGACATCCACACCGTCAGCGAGCGGCACGAGCGCCTCGGGCGCGTCCACCGCGCGTGCGGGAAAGCGACGACTGTCGTGTGTGGCCAGGCAGTCCGACGCATAACGCGCATCGAGCGCGTGCTTGACCGCCACAACCCGCCGCCCGGCGGCCTCCGCGGCGCGGAGCCGCTCGATCAGCATCGCGGTCTTCCCCGCGAACATGCAGCCGCGGATGACGGTCAACTTGCCGCGCCCCGCGTGCTCGTGGTGGAGGGTGGTCGACGTGATCACAGCGCGGAGTATACGCGGAGCGCCAATGCCCGCCGCCGCGCCGCGCGAGCACGGCTGCGCGGCCGCGCCGCGCCCGTCGAAAGCCGTCGACCTGGTCGCCGACGACAAAGCCGCGGGTACGATGTTCCGCATGGCGACGCACCAGGCGGACGGCGGGAACGCGAACGTGCCGGAGCGCACGATGGTTGCGCTGTCCGCCGCGGGCACTTACCCACCCGGCGCGCGCCTGGTCATCAGCCCCGACGGACAAATCACCGCCGACGTGCCGTGCGCGCAGTGCCGCTACAACCTCGTCACGCTCGCGTCGACCACGCGGTGCCCTGAGTGCGCTCAGCCGGTCAGCGACTCGCTGCGCGCGTACCTGTCGCGCCTGTGCTTCGCATCGCCGAGCTGGGTCACGGGCCTGCGCGACGGCTTGATCATGATCGTCGGTGGGCTTGTGCTCGTGGTGGTGGGCGCCCTGGTGCTGCAAGCCATCGTCGCCGCGCTCATTGTGCCCACGACGACGGGCACGGGTGTCCCCAGCCCCCGGGTGTTGCGCGTCTTCGCCTGGATCAGCGCCGCGGTCGGTACCGTGCTGTACGTACCGCTGATCGCCGGCGTATGGGCGCTGACGGCGGCTGAACCCGGGAGCAAGTCCCCGCAGACGGCAAGACGAACGGCACGCCTGTGCCTGTGGTTGCTCATCGGGTGCTACGCCCTCAGCCTCGTGGCCTTCGGCGTGGCTTCCTGGAACGCCGGCACGTCCGACGCAGCGGGATCTCCCGAGGCCGCATTGCTCAAGTTCTTCCAGCAGGCCGGCGGCAGCGTGCTGATGGCGGTGCTCGGCTTCGCGCAGATGGGCATCTTCGCAATCGGCGCGCTGGCGCTGCTGGAACATCTTCGCACGCTGCTCGCCCGGATTCCGCGGCCGCGCCTGGCCGGCTTCGCCCGCGTGCTCACGGTGGGCGCCGTTGTCGTGCTGGCCCTCCTGCTGGTCGTGACGCTCGCACAGCTCATCATGCTCGACTGGGTCTTCGCCGGGATCCCGACCGCCGCCGGCCCCGGCGCCGCCACATGGGTAAACACGCCGACCGGCCCGACCCGCGTCATCACCGTCACAGGCCCGCCGATCCCTCCGGCCACAATCCCCTCGATTGCCGGCACACCACCCGCCGGTGAGGACGAGGCGTCCACGCCCCCTTCACCCGAGCCCGCCGTCACGACCGCCGACAGCGAGACCGATGCAGCGCTCGAGACCCCCGGCACGGACGACGACGCGCCAGCCGACGAGGAACTATCAGACGCGGACACGATTGCGGCAACCACCCCGACCGCGTCAGGTACAGCGATCCCCCCGCTGCCCATCTTCACGACACGCTTTTTCGCGTTCGCCATCCTAGCCGGCGCAACCGGATGCCTGTTCTTCGCTTACGGCGCGGCCGGCTTCGTGTTCGCGTGCCTCGCGATCCCGGCCTTCTCAGCCGCGGTGCGTGAGGCCCGCCACGTGGAAGCCGCGCTTCAGGCGGCCGAGGCCGCCGCCGGCGGCCCCGCTGTTGACAAGCCCGCTACCGCCCCGCTTTGAGCCGCTGCCGCAGCCGAGCGTCGATGAACGGCTGGATGTCGCCGTTCAGGACGCGCTGCGTGTCGCCGATGGCCAGGTTCGTGCGGTGGTCCTTCACGTGGATCGTCGAGCCGTGCAGGACGTAGCTGCGGATCTGGTTGCCCCAGGCGATATCGCCCTTCTCGCTGTACTGCTTGGCCAGCTCCGCATCCCGCTTGGCCTGCTCGATCTGCTCCAGCTTCGATTGCAGGATCGAGAGCGCCAGCCGCCGATTCTGCTGCTGGCTCCGCTCCACGACGCACTCGATCACGATCCCGGTAGGCAGGTGCTTGACCCGCACGGCGGAGGCGACCTTGTTGACGTTTTGCCCGCCGGCGCCGCTGGCTCGACGAAACGTGACGATCTCCAGGTCCTTCTCGGGCAGCTCGATCGTCGTCTCCGGGTGCTCGGGCAGCACATCGACGCCGACGAACGAGGTCTGCCGCTTGCCCTGGGCGTTGAACGGGCTGATGCGGACCAGCCGGTGCACGCCCGCCTCGCACGAGAGGTAGCCGTAGGCGTACGGCCCCTCGACGCGCAGCGTGACAGACTGGATGCCCGCCTCCTCGCCGTCGCGGCGGTCGACCTCCATCACCTCGTAGCCGGCCCGCTCGAGGTACATGAGGTACATCCGCAAGAGCATCTCGGCGAAGTCGCAGGACTCGACCCCGCCCGCCCCGGCCTGGATGCTCAGGAAGCACGGAAGCGGGTCGTTCTTCCCCGACAACAACGTCAGCAGCTCGACCTGATCAACGCGCTCCGCGAGCTGCTCCAGTTCCCGCTGCAACTCGGCCTGCGCCGCTGGGTCGGCCGACTCGCCCGCCAGTTCGAGAAGGACCTCGGCGTCTTCCGCCCGCCGCAGGACCTGTTGCACGGGCTCGACCTGGGCGCGCAGAGCTTTCGACTCGGAAATCACCCCCTGGGCAGTGTCCTGCACATCCCAGAAGCCCGGCCGGGCCATCTGCTGCTCGAGCTCGCCCAGGCGAGCCAGTTTCCCAGGCAGGTCAAAGAGAGTCCCGGATGGTGTGAACGCGGGCACTCAGTTCGCGAAGCGCGGCTGCGGGGTCGTCGTATGGCATGCCGGGATTGTGCCACGAAGCGCCGGCGCGTGCCAGCCCGCGCTACGGCTGTCCGCGCGACGCGTCCCCGTCGCGCCCCGTCAAGCCGAGTCGCCGTTGTCCGCCGGCGCCCGATGGCGAGCACGAACAGCTCGATGTCGTCGAACGTGACGCTCCCGTCGTTATTCGTGTCGTTGACAGCGAACAGGCAGTTCGGGCTCCCACCCGCGGCTTGGTGATGCGCGATCCACGCCGCCTCGCCGCCGAGCGCCGCGACGAAGAAGTCAATGTCGTCGAAGTCGACATCGCCATCGCAATCGCTGTCGCCCCCGCAGACGGCCGGGCCGCACACGACCCCGACGCACGACTCGTCCGCCAGCGGCACGCCGCCCTGCGCGACGCACGCGGCCGGCGCCAGCTCCGAGCAGTTGCTCCCGATGCAGCACGCCAGCGGCTCGCCGCACGACTGCACCTGCACGCCCAGGTAGTACCGCCGAGCGCACGGCACCTCCCAGGGCGGTCCGAGCGCGAAGGGCCGCACGAGCGCCCACACGTCGCTGTACAGGTTGAGTTGTCCCTGCGGCACCGACCGCTTCACGACACAGGCGCTCACCGTCGTCTCGATCCCCGGCTGGACCACGACGTCCGCCACCACACGCTGCATGAACGTCGGACACGGGTTGAAGCCCAGATCGGGGTTGACGATCAGCACCTGCGCCTCGAACTCGGTCTTGAGCGTGAGGCGGATGCGGCGCCAGTCGCCGATGGAAACGCCGGAGAGGTTCAGGCGGTAGTAGTCGTTGTCGCGGCGGTTCTCGGTCGCGCTGGGTGGCTGCACGTCGAAGAACGTCGCCGTCGTGCCGCAGCGGCGGGCCGCGAACACGCCCGGATCGTCACTCGTCGGCAGGTTGCCGAGGTTGATGAACGTCGGCGTCGTCGTGCTCCAGCCGCAGCCGCCGTTGATCGAGTCAGCGAATCCGTGCGGAGCCGCGCAGTTGATGTTCTCTCCCTCGGGCGTCGCGCCGGCCGGGCACTCGAAGCAGGTGTCCGGCTGGCAGGTGCTGCCGATGCCGTAGAAGACTTGTCCGGAGCCGGCACACGCAGCGGCCGTCTGCACCGTGCAGCTCACGCCAGTGCAGCAGGCACCGACAGGCTGGACGCAGGGCGTGGCGTTGACGCTGAGCACATAGTCCGGCGGGCGCGTCTGGAAGACACCGGGTTCGGAGAGCGGCGCGACGACGACCCAGTACTCGCCTGCCTCCGCCGCGTACTCCAGGACGCTCGGCTGAGTCGAGCACCGCTCGTACGCTCCGGGATCGTTACCCGCCAGCACCTGCGGCCCGACGCACGGACTCGGGCTGCCCGGACGGAGCAGCCAGTGCTCGGGCCGGAACTCGGCGATGACGCTGACCTGGATGGCGGCAGGCTCGGGCAGGACGAGCCGGTACCAATCGGTGTCCCGATCGCCCGTACCCGAGTCGAGCCAGGTCGTCCCGCGGAGCGACTGCCCGCACGCGACCAGCCCGAAGCGCGGCGGCGACTGGTTGCAACCATCGTTGATCCGCTGGCTCGGCTCCTTCGGCTGCATCTCGCCCTCGCCCGGCATGTCCGGGTCGAGATCGAGCTGGCACGGGTTGTAGAACTCGTCGCAGGTCACGCGGAGCTTGTAGTCGCCCGCGGTCCGGCAGTTGAACGGCGGCGCGAGGCACGCATCGCCGGTGAGCCGGAACACCGCCACCTGCGCGGCGTAGGTCTTGCCGATGACCAGTCCAGGGACAATGACGCTCGAGCTGCCTGCGTCGGGGCCGCAGTTGATTGGCTCGCAGCCGAATTCAACCATGTTCAGGCACGTGAGCGGTTGATCGGGGCTGATCGCTCCGTAGACCGCGACAACCGCGGCGTCCACGTCCGCGGTCGCGTCCTGGCAGTTGTCGACGCGAGCGCCGCCCGCACTGGCGACGAACTTGACCCACTGGGGGCTGTGCAGGAAGTACTGGCCGCCACCCGGCGAGACCGCGCAGGTTGGCCGGCGCTCGTTCGTCTCGACGTATGGCGGCTCGAACGTAATGATCGTGTCGCTGCCGTCGCACGGCACGAACGGCGCGCCGTCCAGCGGACAGCCGATGTCGCGGCTACCCTCCTCCAATGCGTCGAGGGGCTGCGCCCAGGTCGCAGCGGCAAGACCTCCAGCCACGGCGAGTCAAAGGAGCGCACGGACTCTGTTAGAGGCAACACGGGACCGAGTGGCCAGATCTGACCAGTGAAGCGGCTTCGACATGCTGCGCCTCCCCGCCCGGCCTCGGCGCGAGGCACGGGCGTGTGTTCAACCGACCCCAGAGCACGCTCGCCGGCCCGCTCGACGTGCCCAACGCCCGGCGCCCGGCGAACGAACACACGAAACCGATGATCTTGTAGGTTGGTGTGACGAGGGGACGCAGGCAATGAAAGAAGGGCGGGCGCACGAGCGATTCGGACGCCGTCCGGGGGGCGATGGTCCCGCGCCCCCCCCCGCCCCCGCCGTCCCCCAGGGCCTACCGCCGCCGCCGAAGTTCGCGGTCCATCTCGCGCTGCTGCTCGCGGCGGCGGATCGTCTCGCGCTTGTCTTCGTGTGTCTTGCCGCGCGCCAGGGCCACGTCCACCTTCACCAGCCCGCGCTCGCTGAAGTGCAGGCTGAGCGGAACCAGTGTCAGGCCCTTCTGCGTGACCTTGGTCAGGAGCCGCTTCAACTCCCGCCGATGGACCAGTAGCTTCCGCGGACGCACGGGGTCGTGCTGGGCGTAGCCGGCGTTCGGGTAGGGCGAGATGTGGCAATCCAGGAGGAACAGCTCGCCATTTCGTATGAAGGCGTACGCCTCGTCGAGCGACGCGCGGCCAGCGCGTAAACTCTTGACCTCACTGCCGGTTAGAGCAATTCCGGCCTCCAGAGTCTCAAGCGGATCGTAGTTGTATCGGGCCTTCCGATTCACGATGCGCGGCGGCTGTGGTGGACCCTTGGCCATACGCGGGTTAGATTCTATGAGGTCGGGCTTTGCGCCCGCAACTCCGCGGGCCACGCCGTGTACAAGGCGGTGAGACGTGACGGAAACGATCCGACCCGTCCCGAAGGATCCGATGCCTCGCGACGAAGAGAGCAAGCTCGTCGCCCGTGCGCGCCGCGGCAACGCCGACGCGTTTCGCCAGATTGTCGACGCGTACAAGGACCGCATCTTCGCCTTCGTGTGGCGGATGGTCCGGAACCACCACGAAGCCGAGGACATCACGCAGGCCGCGTTCGTGCGGGCCTACGAGGCGCTCGGCAGCTACTCGGAGAAGTGGGCCCTGAGCACGTGGCTGTTCACGATCACTTACCGGCTTTGCGTGAATCACCTCCGCAAGCGCCGGGCGACCGTGGCCGACTTCGATCTGGCCGAGCTCGGCACGACCGAGGACGAGTCGCCCGAGGCGATCGTGAGCACCGAGGAGGCCCGCCGGCTCCGGGAGCACATCTGGGACGCCGTGGGCGACCTGACGGCCCCGCAGAAGTCCGCCGTGCTGCTCTTCTACCGCGAGGGAAAGAGCTGTGACGAGATCGGCCGCGTGCTCGGCATCCCGACCGTCACGGTCAAGAGTCATCTGCACCGCGCCCGGGCCAAGCTCCGCGCGGCCCTGGCCGAGCACTACGTGGAAGACTGGACGCACCTGCGGCTGACGGGCGAGTCCCGTTCGGCCTAAATGAGACCGGCATGAACTGCACCGAGTGCGAACGACTGTTCGACGCCTACCTCGACGCCCAGCTCAGCGGGTCGCTGAGGCTGGAGTTCGACGCGCACCGGCTGCGCTGCACCCGCTGCCAGCAAACCCTGGCGATGCTCGAGACTGTCGGCCACGTCATCGCGTCCGATCGCGAGATTCCCGCGCTGCGCGAGGACTTCAGCGACCGCGTGATCCGCGCGGCCGCCGCCCGCCAGCGCCAGGCCCCGCTCCGTCGCATGCTGTGGCGGCTCGGCATCGGGCTCCAGGCGGCGGCGGCGGTCTTGTTCGCCGCGTGGTTCGGCCCCGGGCTGTTCCGCACGGCCCCGCCGACTGTCGGCATCGGCCCGAGCGCCCACGGCGTCGAGAGCGTATCGCTC
Source organism: uncultured Planctomycetota bacterium (assembly GCA_900696535.1). Taxonomy (GTDB): domain Bacteria; phylum Planctomycetota; class Phycisphaerae; order UBA1845; family Fen-1342; genus CAADGM01. The sequence continues at coordinate 44,828 of CAADGM010000167.1, read as the reverse complement.
ACGTCCGAGCAGCGCGCCATTCGCGAGCTGATCGTCGACCGCGTGGAAGAGCGAATCTGGGAGATGCACACGGCGGGGCGCTCGCTGACGGGCGAGATCGTCGACTTGGGGCGCTACCTGAACATCTTGCTCCCGGCCGACGTGGCCCGCGACTCGGTCGACCTGGCCGGGACGAATCCGTGGCAGGGCATCTGGAACGTCCTGCTGCCGCCGCCCAAGTCCGAAGAGCCCGCGCCCGCGCCCGTGCCGCCCGCGGAACAGGTCCATTCCATCTAGCCCGATGCCCGTCTGCCCACCACGAACCCAGCGTCGGGTGCTCGCGCCCGCGTGCGAAGTCGCCGTGCCGGCGCGCCGAGCGCAACGACAGGGGCGGGCGCCGCTGCTGATCGCGGTCGCGCTTGCGGCCGTGGCGATGCCTGACGCGAACGCGTCCGACGACTCGCTCGCCCGCCATGTGCCGGCCGACATCGGCCTGTTCGTCGAGCTGCGCCGCGGCGAGGATCTGCTGCTCCCGCTGGCAAAGCCCGACCTGTGGCTCGCGCTGGCCGAGCTGACCGGCCAGCCCGCCGATCGGCAGGAGTCCAGCGAGTGGCGCCAGCGCGTCGAACAGACCATCGGCATGTCGCCCGAGGAGGCTGTTCACACGCTTCTGGCGCAGCGCGTCGCCTTTGCCGCCGAGAGTTGGCGCGGCTCACAGGACGCGGTCATCATCTGCCGGCCGCCCGAGTCCCCACGCGAGCTGCTGAAACGCTGGGCCGCCCAGCCCCTGCCAACCGCGGCCCGTGCAACCGTGTACCGCCTGCCGAACAGCGTTGGCGTTGCCCTGCTTGACGATGTCCTGATCTTCGGTGACCAGGCGTCGCCCACGATCTTCCCCCAGGTGTTGAGGTCGAGCCCCGAGGGCGGCACCGCGCGCCTGGCCGACGACCCAATCTACCGACGCCTGCTCGAGCGCGTGCCCGCCGAGCCCGACGGCGTGCTGTTCGTCCGGCTCAAGCGCACGTCCGCGGCGGCGCCCGCCGCCCCGGCCGCGACCGAGCCGACAACGCGACCAGCCAATCTGCCGCTCCCCCGGCCTCTGGCGGACTCGGACAACGTCCTGCTGGCGCTGCACCGCAAAGGCAAGCTGCTGCACCTGACCGCCGTGGGCGACGCGCCCGCGCGCGAGAGACCGTCGCCCGACGAGGCGGCGGACCTGCTCGTCGATCGCCTGCCCGCGCGAACGCTCCTGGCCTGGTCGCTCCGTGTCGATTACGCCGAGCTGGGCAGCAGCGTCGACGCCCTGCCCGAGCGGCACCTACTTAGAATCGTCAAGAAGGTCCACGAGCGCAGCGGCACAATCGAACGGCTGACGCGCGCCCTCGACACCCGTGTCGCGGTGGCCCTCGGCGTGGTGGACGCGCCGCCCGGCGACGCGCCCGCTCCGCCTACGCCGGCGGTCGCGCTGCTGGTGTCCCTGCGCGATCCCCGGGTGGCCGAGGACGAGTGGCGCACGCTCTTCCACGCCACGATCGGTGTGTACAAGCTGCTTTCGCTGCGACGCCCCGGCCCGCGCGAGGATCTGTCACTCAGCACGCTCGTGCTCGGCGACCGCGTCGCGGAACAGGTGGACTTCTCGCCCGTGCTCCGCGCGGCCCTGGGCCCCGGTCCGCTCGACGCGTTGCACATGTCCTGGGTCGTCGATGACGACGTGCTCATTCTTGCATCCCACTCCGACTGGCTACGTCAGATCGTGAGCGCGCGGCGGCAGTCGGCGGGGCGCCTCGCGGACTCGCTTGAAGCAGTGCGGCCCACGGAGACCGCCGGGCGCGAGAGCGTGCTGATCGCGCAGCCGGGGCCCATGGGCGACCTGGCCGACGCCTGGCTCGAGTTCCTCGCCAGCCATTTCCCCATGGCGCTCGATGAAGAGTGGTGGCGCCGATACCAGCCCGACGGCGGGCGCGTGCGCCTTGGGTTGCAGGTCATCCCCGATCCGGAGCAGTCGCGGCTGAGTGTACAGGGGGTGGTCCCGGGGTCGCCGGCCGCCGGAGTCATCCAGCCAGGCGATGTAATCCTCGGCGTCAGTCGCCGCCGTTTCGCGACGACCCAGCCCGTGGAGGAGATCCAGCGCGCCGTCGAGAATCGGCCCAACGCCCGCTGGGTGGACCTGCTTGTGGAGCGCGACCACGCCGTTCGCGTGCGGCGGGTCCCCGTTCCGTTCGTCGACCCGGTTCAGCTCTTGCAGCGGTTTTCGGCCATCGGCGAGTTCGTGCAGCGCGTCACGTACGCCGAGGGCGCCTCTGCGCAGGGCGAGCCGCTCGGTCAGTTGACGATCGAGCTGCGCGACAGTGACGAGCCACTCTTCGTCTTCGCTCCGCGCGCTGTCACCGCCGAGCCGGCGTCAGAAGCGGCCGCGCCGGCCCCCCCGGCCACGACACAACCCGATACCCAGTGAGCCCCCGCGCTCAGGCGAACGAGCCAGCCTCGGCGTCGCCACTCAGAGCAACAACTCGATCGAGATTGGGCGGCGCTCCGTGATCGCGTCGGCGAACCGCTCGATCACGTAAGCCGCGTCGTGCGGCCCGGGGCTCGCCTCGGGGTGAAACTGCACGCACACCACGCCCGCCTCGCGATGCACGTAACCCTCCAGGCTCCCGTCGTTCAGGTTGACGTGGGTCACCTCGCCTCCCACCGCCTCGAGCGAGCCGGCATCCACCGCGAAGCCGTGGTTCTGGCTGGTAATCTCCACCCGCCGCGCTGGCGTGTTGAGCACCGGCACGTTCGACCCGTGATGCCCGAACGGCAGCTTGTAGGTCCGCGCCCCCAGCGCCAGCGCCAGCATCTGGTGCCCCAGACAGATGCCCAGGATCGGCACGCGGCCGAGGAGCCCCCGCAACGCGTCGATCGTGGCTGTCACCGCGGCCGGATCGCCGGGCCCGTTGCCGACAAGAACCCCGTCCGGGCGACGATCCAGGACCTCGGCCGCGCTCACGCTGGCCGGCAGGACGCTCACGTCGCAACCCGCCTCAGACAGATGGCGAAGGATGTTGTGCTTCACGCCGCAATCCAGCACGACCACCCGGCATCGGGCGCTCGCGGCCTGCCCCGCCACCGCCGATCGACGCGACCGCGCGAGCTGCTCCGGCGGCGACCACAGCCGCTCCGACCAGGCCCACGGCGCCGGCGGCGCGACGCGCGAGACGAGGTTCGCTCCGGTCATCGGCTCCGCGGCCCGGGCGCGGGCCACGAGCGCCATGTCGTCGAGAATCTCCGTCGAGAGCACACCGCGCATCGCGCCGTGCACGCGGATGCGCCGCGTCAGGGCCCGCGTGTCCAGGCCGGCGATGGCGACCACGCCGTGATCCGCGAGGAATTCCGGCAGCGGCCGGGCGGCGCGGAAGTTACTCGGCCTGGGCGGCAGCTCTTTGACGACCAGGCCGGCCAGGTGCAGCGAGCGCGATTCGAGGTCCTCGCTGTTCACGCCGTAATTGCCAATTTGCGGGAACGTCAGCGTGACGATCTGGCCGCAGTAGGAGGGATCGGAGAGCACTTCCTGGTAGCCGGTCAGCGCCGTGCAGAAGACCACTTCGCCCTCGCGCGTTCCCGGTGCGCCGACCGAGCGGCCGGTGAAGATGGTCCCGTCCTCAAGGGCGAGCTTGGCAGTCACGCGGGCTCCGATCGCGGCGGGCTGGGCGCCGTTGCGGGCGGATTATGACGGCGATCCAGGGGGAATCAACGCCGACACCCGCGGAGTAACGGCCGATCAGGGTCGCTCATGCAGGAGCCAGAGCGCCGCAGAATGCACACGGACCTCTTCCGGCATCTCCGCGGCGGTCTCCGGCGTCAGCGTGATAACGTGCAGGCTCGCGCGGGGATGCTCCTGCGAGGCCGCAAGCAACGCTCTCACCTCGCGCTCGCGTGCGACAGAGTCGTCCAGCTCGGCACAGACCTGAATGAGCATCGGCCTCTCGCCTGGTCGACGAGCCAGAAAGTCGACTTCGAATCCCTCGCGCGTTCGGACGTAGCTCGCCTGCATCCGTCGACGCTCGATCTCGACCCGTACCACCGTCTCCAACGCGTGCCCGCGATTGGCGCGACCGGTACGGTCGAAGACGGGGATGAGTCCCGGGTCCACGGGGTGGGTCTTGCGGGGGTTCACCATGCGGCGACGCGGCGAGGCCGACTCCACCCACGTCGTACGTACGAGGAAGCAATCTTCCAGGTAGCCCACTAACTGATGTACTGTGTCGCGCGCGATGGCGATGCCCTGCGACTTGAGATCCCGGTAGAACTTCTCGACGCTGAACGACCCGCCGGGATTGCCGAGTAGGTGGCGCACGAGCCAGCGGAGGCCGGCCAGATTCGTGACGCCGTGCCGCTCACTCACATCGCGCAGCATGGCGACGTCCACGTACTGAGTCAGCAGCGTGTGCCGCGTGGCTGGGTCGAGCCCCTGTGCCTCCGGGAAGCCCCCGGTCTCAAGATACCGCAGCAAGGCAGCGTCGAGCGCGCTCCGCTGGGCCGCCGTGAGCAGGTCTACGCGTTCCGGCAGCGACTGTCCGTGGTGCCGAAGGTGCTCTTCGAAACTGAACGGATGAATCACCACCTCCCATCCGCGGCCGCGCATGGCCGACGCGAGCTCACGACTTAGCAAGGCAGCCGACGAACCGCTGATGAACACTTCGACCTTCTCGTTGTCGAGCAACCGCCGAACGAAACGCTCCCATCCGGAGACTACCTGGATCTCATCCAGGCACCACGTGACCGTCTCAGTCCCCCGGAAAGCGGGAAAGCGGCGGTAGTACTCCTCCACGACCAGGTGGAGGTGCTCGGCCGCGAGACCTGCGAGACGCTCGTCCTCGAAGTTGATGTACGGCAGTCGTTCACGCGGCACACCGCGCGCGAGCCGTTCGCTGCGAAGCTGGTGCAGGAAGGTGGTCTTCCCAGCCCGTCGCATGCCGATGACCGCGGTCGCCTTACCGGGAAGCTGCAACGTGCCGTGGACGCGTCGCGGCGTTGCAATGGGGAGCGGCGACGCGAGCGAGTCGGCAAGCTTCTCGAGCAGGACGGCACGGTGCGAGGCGGCAGGATCGCTTTCCACGCGAGCATACTCTCCTTCTAGCAAGGAGAACTATAACGACTATTCTCCTTCAGAAAAGGAGAGATCTGTAAATCTTTGACCTAAGACGTTTTACGGCAAGCCAGCCACCCCTCCCGGCACCCCCTACGCCAGATAGTCCTGCAGCGCCCGAACGCCCAGGCCCTCGCGATGCCGCAGCGCGCGGATCGCGCCGACGGCCGCCCGCGCACCGGTAAGCGTGGTGATGAGCGGAATGCCCGCCTGGAGCGACGCCACGCGCCAGCGGCCCTCGTCGGTGGCGCTGCCCGTGTGAATCGGCGTGTTGATCAGAAGATCAAGCTGCCGCGTGCGGATCATGTCGAGCAGGAACGGGTGCGGCTGGCCGGCGAACTTCGACACGATCGTGCTGGGCACGCCGGCGGCCTTCAGCGTCTCGTGCGTTTTCAGCGTGCTGTAGATGTCGAAGCCCAGCTCGTGCAGCTCGCGGGCGATGCCCACCACGCGCGGCTTGTCCGGGTCGTTCACGCTGACCAGCACCCGTCCGCTGGTCGGCAGCGTGATGCCGGCCGCTGCCAGCGCCTTGGCAAACGCCAGCGGGTAGCTCGCGTCGATGCCCATCACTTCGCCCGTGCTGCGCATCTCCGGGCCCAGCACGAAGTCCACCGTCCGCAGCTTCTTGAACGGGAAGATGGGCACCTTGACCGACATGTGCCGCGGGGAGCGCGCCTCGCGCACACCCACCGCCGCCAGGGCCTCGTCGACCGACTGGCCCAGCATGACCCGCGTGGCCACCTTCGCCCAGGGCACACCCGTCGCCTTGCTGACGAAGGGTACCGTCCGCGAGGCACGCGGATTGACCTCGATCAGGTATACCGTGCGACCCTGGATCGCGAACTGCACGTTCATCAGCCCGCATACGCCCAGCCGCCGCGCCAGCATCTTCACCTGGTACTTCAACTCGTCGAGCAGCGCCGGCGAGAGCGAGTACGGCGGCAGCACGCAGCACGAGTCCCCGCTGTGGATGCCCGCCTCCTCGATGTGCTCCATCACTCCGCAGATGTCGCAGCGCCCCTCGTCGGTCGCACGGCCGGGGAAGCCGTGGTCGCTGATCGCGTCGACGTCGACCTCGACGGCGTCGAGCAGAAACTTCTCGATGAGGATCGGGTGCTGGCGGTCCAGGTTCAGTTCGAGGTCCGTCGCGGCCAGCGCCCCCTGGATGTACTTGTCCAGATCCTGGTCGTTGTTGCACACCTGCATGCCGCGCCCGCCGAGGACAAACGAAGGCCGCACGAGCACCGGGTAGCCCAGCTTCCCGGCGACCTCCTTCGCCTGCGCCCGCGAGAACGCCACGCCGTTCGGCGGCTGCCGCAGGCCCAGCTCGCGCAGCACCTGCTGGAACCGCTCGCGATCCTCGGCGATGTGAATGCTGCCGGGGGAGGTGCCCAGGATCGGCACGCCGGCCTCGCTGAGCCCCAGCGCCAGGTTGAGCGGCGTCTGCCCGCCGTACTGCACGATCACGCCGCGGAGCCGCCCGCCGGGGCGACCGAAGGGCCGGCCATTGGCCCGCTCGCAGATGTGCAGAACGTCCTCGTGCGTCAGCGGCTCGAAGAAGAGCAGGTCGGAGATGTCGTAGTCGGTGCTGACCGTCTCGGGGTTCGAGTTGATCATCACCGTCTCGAAGCCGAGCTCGCGCGCGGCCAGGGCCGCGTGCACGCAGCAGTAGTCGAACTCGATCCCCTGGCCGATGCGATTGGGGCCACCGCCGAGAATCACGACCCGCTCCCGGTCGGATAGCCGCAGCTCGTCGTCGTGCAACTCGACGAGCACGTGCTCAGCGTCGAGCGTGCGGAAACGGTAGGGCGAGTCGATGCCCAGGTTCTGGAGCGCCGCGCCCAGGGCGGCGCGCCCGCCCGACTGCTGCCGCTGCCGAAGCTCCGCCACCGCCTCCGGGCTGCGGACGAGCTGCGCCAGCGGGCGCTCGTGCGTGGAGTAATAGTAGGGCGTGTAGGCTTCGAACTCGGCGGCGCAGGTATCGACCAGCTTGAACTTCGGGCGGTCCAGCGGCTGCTTGATGCGGCTGAGCGTCGCGTCATCGATCTGCCAGGCCCAGCGGAGCTGGGCGTCGCTGTAGCCCCATGCCTTGGCCTGCTGGAACACGTCGATCAGCTCGGGCGAGATCCGTGTCGCAGATGCGTCGCCCACCGGCACGCGGAGCAGCCGATCCTCAAACGCAACCAGCTCCGCGAGCTGGTCCAGAAACCACGGGTCAATGTGCGAAAGCTGGTGCAGCCGCTCGACCGACCAGCCCTGCTTGAGCGCGTAGCGGATGTAATACAGGCGGCCCTGGCAAGGCGTGGCGATTTTGGCGGCCAGCACGTCCTCCGGGACCGGCCACTGCTCGCTGGCCTCTTCCTGCGTGTCCGCCGGGGGCTCGGTCAGCTGCCGCCCGCCGAACAGGGGCGCGGGAAATTCGGCCGCCTGCCCGAACGGGTCGAGCCAGACGCCGGCCTCTTCGCGCTGCCGGCGCGCAGCCTGGCCGAGTTGGACGTCGAACCACTTGTCCTGCGGGTGCAGGCCGTAGCCGGGCCGCTTGATCTCCATCGAGCGGATGCACTTCTGGAGCGCTTCCTTGAAGGTCCGGCCGATGGCCATCGCTTCACCTACGCTCTTCATCGAGGTGGTCAGCGTCTCGTCCGCGTCGGGGAACTTTTCGAAGGCGAAGCGCGGCATCTTGACCACGACGTAGTCGATGGTCGGCTCGAAGCACGCGCTGGTCACGCGTGTAATGTCGTTGCGCAGCTCGTCCAGCGTGTAGCCGATGGCCAGGCGCGTGGCGATCTTGGCGATCGGGTAGCCCGTGGCCTTCGAGGCGAGGGCCGAAGAGCGCGAGACGCGCGGGTTCATCTCGATGACCACCATCTCGCCGGTGCGCGGGTGGATGGCGAACTGGATGTTGGCCCCGCCCGTGTCGACGCCGACCGCGCGCATGATCGCGATCGCCGCGTCGCGCATGCGCTGATACTCCTTGTCGCTGAGCGTCATGGCGGGCGCGACGGTGATCGAGTCGCCCGTGTGCACGCCCATCGGGTCCAGGTTCTCGATCGAGCACACGACGACCACGTTGTCGCGGGCGTCGCGCATCATCTCCAGCTCGAATTCCTTCCAGCCGGTGAGATCCGACTCGATGAGCACCTGGCTCACCGGCGAGGCCGCCAGTCCCTCCTTCACGATCTGCTCGAACTCCTCCATCGTCCGGGCGATCCCCCCACCCGTGCCCCCCAGCGTGAACGCCGGCCGGATGCACGCCGGCAACTCCACGAACTCCAGCACGGCCAGCGCTTCCTGCCAGCTCCGGGCCACCCCCGACCGCGGCACGTCCACCCCGACGGCCTGCACGGTCCGCTTGAACAGCTCGCGATCCTCCGCCCGGCGGATCGTCTCCGGCGACGCCCCGATGAGGCGGGCCCCGTACGCGTCCAGGATCCCCTGCTCGTGGGCGGCCAGGGCGCAGTTCAGCCCGGTCTGCCCGCCCAGTGTCGGCAGGACCGAGTCCACCGGCGTACCGCGCTGCCGCTCAAGCCGTAGGATCTCGCCGATGACCTCCGGCGTGATCGGCTCGATGTACGTCCGTTCGGCCAGCTCCGGGTCGGTCATGATCGTCGCCGGGTTGCTGTTGAGCAGCGCGACCGCGACGCCTTCCTGCCGCAGCGCACGACAGGCCTGCGTGCCGGAGTAGTCGAACTCGCAGGCCTGGCCGATCGTGATCGGTCCGGAGCCAATGATCAGGACACGGTTGATGTCAGGTGATTTCGGCATGGGTCCGGGGGCGTATTAGGGGGGAGCAGGCCGGTCGATGCAAACGCCCGCGGCTTGCCCCCTCGGCAGGGCTGTCGACCGGGGGCCAGGCCGCCCGGCGGCTTCCGTGCGCTGGCCGGGACCAACGCCCATTTCGGGCGGACGAACGCTGCGACGGCCTCTACACTGTCAGTAGCGGTTCGTGGGGGGTATCGTCCACTTTGGCCCGTCGTGGGCCGGGCGCTGCGAGCGCGCGATCGACGCGAACGACTGGTGGGAGGACCGAGCGATGTCCCAACCGCAATCATCACCGAGCAGTCCGGGCACGTCGCCGCCTCCCGGTGCCCGCGCGCCCCGGCGAAAGGGCCGCTGGGGCCGGCGACTCGGCCTGGCCTTCGTCGTGCTCGTGCTGGGCGTTGGCGCTCTCGTCGGCTTCGCCCCGCAACTGGCCTCGATGCCCGCGGTCTACAACTGGGGCCTCGGCCTGGCCAACGGCGCCCTGCGCGGCACGCTGGCCATAGACGGGCTGTCCGCCTCGTGGACCGGCCCGATCGAGGTCCGCGGCTTGAAGGTCTCCGACCCCGCGGGCCAAGAAGTTCTCAGCGTTTCACGCCTGACTCTGGCTACGGGTGTGTGGGGGTTGGTCCGCTCGTACCTGGACTTCGGCCAGATCGAGATCGACGCGCCCCAGGTGACGCTGATCCTCACCCCGGACAACCGGCTCACGCTCGCCGAGGCATTCTCATCGCGAACGCCCTCGACATCGAGCGCCTCGGGTGAGCTGCCGCAGCCGCGCGGGCGCATCATCCTCCGGGACGGCCTTGTCCGAGTACTCCGCGCGGCCGGCGAGCCGTATGAAGTTTCGCAAATCAGCGGCGACGTGACACTGGCCTCGCTGGCCGAGATCGCCGGCACGCTGAGCGCACGCCTCGATCAGGGACCGACGCTGTCCGCCGACGTCGCCACGCGGGGCCTCGTGTCCAATGGCGCCTTCAGCGCCCAACATGCCTCCGGGACGCTCAAGATCGCGTCCGACGGCCCTATCGACCTCGGGCGGCTGACGCGCGTACTCGCCCCGGACGCCGCCGTGGATGGACAGGTCACGCTCGCCGTGGATGGCGTCTTCAACCCGGGCGATGTGCGCGCCACCATCGACACGAGCGTTGCGGAGCTGCGCAGCGCCGCGGTGAGCGGCGTCCGGCCGCTGGATGCCAGCCTGCGCGGGAACGTGCAGGTCACGACCGAGCAACTCGTGGCCAAACTCGACCTGGCCAGCCCGGCCGGCACCGCGACCGCCGACCTCACGTACGCGCTCACCGATCGCCCGCCGGCAGTGACCGTGGAGCAGGTTCTCGCGGCTGTGCTGGGCGGTGAGTCGCTCACGCTGCCGAACTTCTCGCTGCGCGCGACTGCCAGCATCGACCTGGCCGCGGTGGAGGCCGCCGTGCCTGGGCTGCTGACACTCCGTGAGGGGCAGCAGGTCACGCAGGGACGGCTCGAACTCTCTGACCTCTCCGCGAGCGGGGGCGCGGCGCCAGCGGCCCGCGGCGCGCTCGAGCTGCGCGACCTGAGCGTATCGACGGACGGGACGACGATTCGGCCGGAGCCGATTGCGCTGAGCTTCGACGCCGCCGTCGAGCCTGGACAGGGCCTGCGCGTGCGGCAGGCGGACCTGCGGACGGCCTTCGCAACGCTGACGGCTGCGGGCGCAGTCGACGACTTGTCGGCGACGTTCAGGGCCGACCTCGCCCGGCTCCAGAGCGAGCTGGGGCAGATCGTCGACCTCGGACAGTCAAACCTTGCCGGCCAGCTCGAGGGTCACGTCCAACTCGCCAAGGCAGGCGACGACGCCTACAGGCTTCGCGCCGACGCGGCAGCCACGGGAATCCGGTACGAGCAAGCCGGGCGGCCCGTGGAGGTGCGCGCGGCCCGCGCGCAGCACGAGGGGCGGATCACGCTGCGCGGCGGTCGGCCTGGTCGCGTCGACGCGGAACGCGTCGAAGTCGATCTCGACGGCCAGGTGGTCGCCGCCGGTCAGGGCTGGTACGAATTGCAGGGCGGCGGCTACGGGGCGGACATCTCGATCAGCCGGGCCGACCTCGGCTTCGTCACCGGAAAGGTCGCGACGCTGGCCGGAGCGAAGATGGGCGAGGTTGCGGGGGTTCTTAGCGGCGCGGCCAAGCTCCACAAACCCGCCGGCAAGGAACCGCTGGCCTCGGAGGGCGACCTGGCAACGCGTGGCCTATCGGTGGACGGCCAGGCGCTGAGCCAGCAGGACACGGTAATCCGGTGGAGCGGCGCGCAGCTTTCGCCCGATTACCGCCAGGTGAGCGTCGCGCAAGCCGACGTCAGCAGCGACTTCGCGACCCTCAAGGCGACGCAGGTCCGCTGGGATGCGGCCGATGCCGCGGCGGTCAGTCTGAGCGTCGAAGCCGCGGCCGACCTTCAGAAGGTCTTCAACCTTGTCGCACGCCTCTCCGGCTCGGAGAAGCCTCCCGCGATCGGTGGTCAGCTTCGCCTGACGAGCACGGCGGGCGCCGCCGGCGGCGGGGTGGCCCTGCGTGGCAGCGGCGAGATTGCGCAATTCACGGTGGGCGTCGGCGAGAAGGCGGTGCGTGAGGAGCGCGTCCAGCTCGAGTTCGACGCGGCCATCGATCCGAAGACAGAGCGTATCACGCTGGGCCGCACGAAGCTCGCGTCGAACCCCCTCAGCGCCGAAGTAACCGGCAGCGTCGAGCAGTACGCTCGCGGCGCCGTGCTCAACCTGAAGGGCCGCTACGACGCCCAGTGGGAGCCGATCACGAGGCTGCTCCATGAGCTCGCGCCGAACACCGCCGGCGTGCTGGCCGTCAAGGGTGCCAGCACCAGCGAGTTCACCGTTAACGGGCCCGCCAGCAAGCCCGAAGTGACCCCCGTGTACCGCGGCGTGGCCGGGGCCACCCAGGTCGGATGGGGCGCGGCCGACGTGTATGGAGTCGCCCTGGGCCAGGCCCTGCTCTCGCCGCGGCTGGCCGACGGACGCGTCGAAATCCCACCCGCGACCGTGCCGGCGTCAGGCGGCAAGCTCCTGGTCGCGGGAACCGTCGACCTCACCGCAGGCGAGCCGACGTACGTCCTGCCCGCGCCGACGCGCGTGATCGACAGCGTCTCCGTGAACAAGCTCGTCTCCGAGATGCTGCTCAGCTACATCAACCCGGTCTTCATGAAGATGGCCAGGATCGACGGGCAGATGTTCCTTGACACGCAGGACGTCTCTGTACCGCTCGGCGACGGGCTGAAGACTCAGGGCCGCGGGCGCGGCCGGCTCGAGCTGCGCAATTGCCGGATGGAGCCCGGCGGCCTGCTGGGCGAGTTGCTGTCGTTTGCAGCGGTATCCGGCGAGCAGCTCTACGTCGTCGAGATCAGCGGATTCGACTTCGAGCTTCGCCAGGGCCGCATCTATTACCAGGACTTCTGGATGCGCTTCGGCGGTGGCGTCTTCGACCTCAAGTTCTACGGCTCCGTGGGGCTTGATGGCACGATCGACCTGGTTGTCTCCGTGCCGATCAGCGTGCAGTTGCTCCAGCGCTTCGGCGTGCGCGGCCCCGTTGCCGAGTATGCCCGACTGCTGGCGGGCACGCGCATCGACATCCCCATCAGCGGCACGCGCGAAAGCCCCAAGCTCGAAATGGCCCGTGTGGACATGGACAAGGTGCTCGGAAGCGTCGTCAAACGCGGGGCCGAGGACCTGATCGGCGACGCACTCCGCGGCGGGTTGCCCGGGCGCAAGAAGGACGAGCCGCCGCCACAGCCCGGCGAGCAACCGGACAAGAAGAAGGATCGGTTCCCGTTCCCGATCCCGGGGAGGAAATGAAACAGCACGGCCCGACAAACGCCGCACTGCACCGATCGCCGTCGAGCCGCGCGTGGGCCGTGCTCGGCGCCGCGCTACTCGCGACCGTCGCCGCGTACTCCGACACCCAGACCGCGATCGCCCCCGGCGTCGTCTACAGGGAACTCCTCGCCCCGGGTCCCAACCGTGTGTTCGTCCTCGCAGTTGAGCGCACCCGCGGCGAGTACGGCTTCCAGGTAGGCTGGCCGGAAGCGCGGCGAAACTACACGCGCCGCGCCACAACCAGCCAGATCGCAGACCGTTACAACCCCCCGCCGCAGCAGCGCGTCATCGCGGCCATCAACGCGTCATTCTTCGGGCCGGTCCCCGAGACGATCGGGGCAGCGGCCACCGGCGGCGAGCTTCACGACATGCCCGACGGGGCGTTCGACACGCTGGTCATCACGACCGACGGCCGGGCGGCGATTCTCGAGTCGCTCGGGCATCGCTGGGGCTGGATCTGCGGCCCCGGCTCCGAGCCGCTCACCCTGCACCACTACAACACGCCGCACATCGCCGGCACGATCACGGCCTACACGCCGATCTGGGGCCCGGTCATGACGCCGCCGCCGACGCGTGACCTGGCGGTGGTGCACATGGACGGCGTCTCCTATCCCATGCGCGGCCGCAGCGAGGTAGTCGGGACGATCGAGCAGACCCGGCTCGGCATCCAGACTGCGATCGACGATCCGCTGCTCGTGCCGCCGGGCGGGCTCGTGCTGGTCGGGAGCGGGTCCGCGGGCGAGCGCCTCGCGCAGGCGGCAGTGCCCGGCACCCAACTCCGACTCTACTTCGACGCAACGCACGAATTAATGCAGGCGGCCGAAGTGGCCGTCACCGGCATGGGATGGCTCGTGCACGACGGCGTGCCGCACGAGCCCAACTGGAAGCAGTACGGCTTCTGGAACAAGCGGCATCCGCGAACCGTGTTCGCCTGGAACGACATGCACTGGTTCTTCATCGTCATCGACGGCCGCTCGCCGATCAGTGTCGGAATGACCTTCCCGGAGATGGCCGAGCTTCTGACGCAGACGCTCGGGGCGTTGGAGGCGCTGAATCTCGACGGCGGCGGCTCATCGACGCTGGTGGTCGACGGACAGGTCCGAAACGTGCCGTCCGACGGCCGCGAGCGGCCCGTTGCCAACGCGTTGCTGCTCACGTGCCGGTCGGGTCCGTAGCACGACCCGATCAAGCCGTCGGCTCGGTCGCGGGCGGACTGGGGGCGCCCGCCTGGGGCGCGTCGCCACCCGCCGGTTGCTCGCCCGTTGGAGTGGACGGGGCGGCCTCGGGCTTGGGGCTCGCCTTGCCGCGCTTGCCCCGCGTCGGCTTTGCTGCTCCCGCGGCACTTTCCGGTGTGGCCGCCGGCGGCGCCGGTGGCTTGCTCGGGGCCCGGACCAGCCGGCAGGTCTCGATGAGGTGGCGAATGCGCTCGCTGAGTTCGCCGACGGAGGTACCGGCGCGCAGCGCGGTCTCGATGGCGGCCGCTTCGGCCGTCAGCACTTCGAACCCCATCGCGGCCCCGTGCGCCTTCAGCTCGCGGGACAGTCCTTCGAGCGGTCCGCGATCGCCCTGCTCGAGCGCTTTCAGGAGCGTGTTGATCCAGCGCGGCAGCGCGGCCACGAACTCGCCGATCAGCTCGTGCATGGAGGAATCGCCGGTCAGCGAGCTGATGATCGGCTCTGCCCGGGACGACTCGAGCAGCCCCTTGATCTCTTCCCGGCTGAACGGCTTGCTCAGGTAGGCGTCGAATCCGCCGGACAGCAGCGCATCGCGGTCCTTGGGATCGGATAGCGCCGTGAAGGCCACGACGCGCCCCACGTATCCCGCCTCGCGCAGCGCCCGGACCGCCTCCCGCCCGTCCATCTCCGGCATCAGGATGTCCATCAGGATGATGTCGTAGCGGTTCTTGGCGGCCTTCTCGATCGCTGCCTTGCCGCTGTCGACGTACTCCACCACCGCGTTCATGCTCTGGAGCTGCCGCATGACCAGCCGCGCCAGGAGCGGCTGATCGTCGACCAGGAGCACTTGCGTGGTGCCCGCCTCGATCGAGTACACCGAGGGATCGATCTGCTCGTCGAAGGCGACCTCGACCTCGTAGACGTATGGCTCGACGTAGCGGCAGGCGTTGACCGTGAACGAGACGTCGTTCCAGGTGCCGTGCAGGGTCACCAGCTTCGCCCGCCCGTGCGTGCCCCCGTACACGAAGCAGGCGTTCAGGAAAGTCATCCCCGACTTGCTGATCCAACGCGTCGGCGCTCGGACCGCCCCGCTCAGGGCGCCCTCGAGGTGGATCTGGAGCAGCGGCTGGCGGTAACGGAATTGCGTCCGGGCGGCCCCCGCGGGCGCCTGGCTGTCCAGCTCGTCCAGGATCCGCGTCACCGCGCCGTCTCCGAGGCGCAGCGCGCGGCGAGCGACGGCCTCGCCAACCGAGCTATTGGCCGCTTCCAGCACCAACACGGCTCCTATGTGGCGCGCCGCTTCCCAACGGCCCATCAGCACGCCGTGTCCACACAATCCCTATTGCTGATTTCGGTCCGGTCCGATCCGGCGCTCATGAGCGGGAGCAGACGCATTGAAGGCCGGCGACACGCGCAGAATCTGTGACACCCCCCCAAGAAGGGCGCAAGACCGGCGCTCGCCCGCCGCCGACTCACTCGTCCAGCGCCGGCCGATAGCCAATCCGCATTTCCGAGTTACGGACGCAGCAACTTCCGGACGCCGGCGATCACCCGCTCCCAATCGAACGCCGGGCCCGGGTCCACCTTGTCCTTCGTGATGTGATAGTGCCCGAGCAGCCCGCTGAATTCCGCCAGCTCCTGGTCGCTGAGTTCGTCCATTCGGACGTTGCCGGCCGCGTCGCGGGGTGCATCGGGCCGAATCCCCGGCAGCGCCTGGCACAGCGTCGCGGTCAGCCGGATCAGCGCGTCGTACTGCTCGTCCGTCAGGTCGTACTGGTAGAGCGTGCGGCCGTGGATGACGCCCTCCACGACGCCCTCGCGCGAGGGCCGGGCGACGAAGTTCGGCGTGCGTATCCCGGTCGGTCCGAAATCGGCCGGCAGCGTGACAATGGTGCGCCCCGCGTCATCCTGCCCGTACCACTGGTCGAGCACCTTCATGTCGCGATAGGCGCCGATGTTGGCGATCTCGATGCCCACGCTGCGGTCGTTGGCCTGGCCGGCGTGCCAGGCGCGCTCCTTGGCATCCAGCGTCTGGTAGATCGTTCCGTCGAGATCGAGCATGAAGTGCACGCTCAGCCCGCGTCGGTCGTGCAGCACGTCGAAGCACTTGCGCGACGTACCGCACACGTCGTAGTGGTACACGAACTGGTCCACGTGGGCCTGGAGCGTCGACAGGTCCCAGCCCTCTTCGCGTACGCGCGCCGCAACGTCCTCCGGCAAACCGCGCCGAAAGGTGCTGTACCGGATGGGCGCGTCACTCACCGGCTTGCTCGGCCGAAGCTGGTTCGGGTCGAACTTGCATTCCGCCCGGTACGCGTCGTAGCCGCCCGGGTCGAGCCAGAGCACGACGGGCGTGCCGGTATGGAAGAACTGCCCGGCGACGACGATCTCATCGCCCAGGCGCGGGCTCAGCTCTCCCGGCCGACCGTAGGGTCCCGGCGCGGCGCAGCCCGCCAGGAGCACGAGGGCACAGGCCACACTCGTGATCAAGCACGCAGCCGCACCGCGATGACGTGGCCAGTTGGACGGTGACATGCGACTCTCCATGTCTGGAAACTGCTTGGGAGCTGCCGGGAAGCCGCTTGGAAGCGACCTGCAAGCTGCCGGGCAGCGGCCGAGAAGGCGCTGGGAAGCGGCTGGGAAGGTGTCGCTCAACCCCCTCCTTTTCGGGGAGGGGCTAGGGGAGGATCGAGCTCTTCGGCGAAGCCGCTGCCTTGATTCTCCTGCTCCTCTGGACACGGGCCTTCGGACAGCTTCGAGCGCCACCCGGTCGACCAGCCCGGGCTCGATGGGGATTCATGCCCGAAATCGGGCCGCGTGTCGAGCACGCGAGTGAAAAAAGAGAAGCGCCGGGACATGAGGCGAGTCATGCTCCGGCGCGAATGCGGCGCGCTCGAGTGCCGGACTACTCCCAGTAGGGCCGCTCCGAGCCGGGACCGGAGAAGTTGGGCCACTCCTGGTTCACCGTGCCGGGGAAGCCGTACAGGAGCTCGAAGCCGGCCAGCATCAGCTTCTTCGAGGCCACCGGGGCGGCGTGGCCGTCGAAGAACCCGGTGTTCGTGCGTCCGTCGAGCCGACCCAGGCGAATGTTGGCCGACTGCGCGTCACGAGCTGTGGCGCTGGTGAACGAATAGGAACCGACCTTGTTGAAGTGCGGGGCGAAGTTGGGCAGGGCCTCCCCGGACCAGCTCACCTGGTACGGCCCCTCCTGCTGCAACTCGGTCGCGAAACCGCTGGGGACGCTGCGCCACCACGCATCCGCGATCATCCACTCGTCCGACGGCTTCTTGACGCGGGTGATCGGCTGCGGCGGGTACTTCCGCATGTACGTCTGCGCTTCCGTCGAGTCCTGCGTCCCGGGCGCGGGGCTGAAGCCGAAGTAGGCCGGCGGGTCGGTCGCACGCGGATTGCCGATGTAGCCTGCGCCGGGGCTGCTCGGATCACCCAGCTCAGCGGGCCAGACGTTGTTGATCACGTAGTGGGTCGGGAACACGCCCTTGTTCGTGGTCTTCTTGAAGGTGACGAAGTGCGAGTCCGGGATGATGCCGACCAGCGTCGGGCAGGTCATGACCTCGTCAGTCAGCGACCGAGTGGTCGTGTCCGAGTCGCTGAACTGCCGCCGAAGCCGGTACGACAGCATGCGCGACTGCATGTACTCGGCCTGCGCGAGCGTCATGTTGCTGATGTCGTTCTTCATCAGGTACTCGCGTGTCTGCGTCCGGTAGATGGCCGGGTGCAGCGGCCCGGGGAGGAAGTCGCGCTCCTCGGCCGTGTACGAGATGACGCCCTGGACCATCGTCCGCAGGTTCGCAAGGCACTTGGTCGCCTTGGTCTGCTCGCGAGCCCGCGCCAGCGACGGCAACAGGATCGAGATGAGCAGCGCGATGATCGCAACGACTACCAGCAGCTCGATCAGGGTGAAGGCGGCGGATCGGGAGGAACGGTTCATGGGGGGAGGCTCCATGCATTCACGGCGCGCGGCAACAGCGTCCTACGTTGTTCGCCGCGCTCTGGCCCGCGGGCGACGAACGAAGGCCCAAGCGTGCACCGAGAGTAGCGCGGCTGGCCATCTTATCGACGCCATCACGGCTGAGTAGTTGGAGTCTAGCACATTCGGATGCCGCTATCAACCGTTATATAACATTGACCCTACCCCGCCGCACGACCAACTGGACAGGCGGCTGCCGCCCACCAGACTAATAGATCCGAAATGATTCCGTTTGCGTGGCTCGGCGGCTCCCGAAGCGGCGCGGCCGCTGTCCGCGATCCGTTCTCGGTCACGGCTCGATTCGCAGCGTCAATCCCGGGTTCAGGACCGAGTTCTTGTTCTTGTTCATGAACTGCACGTCGAGGCGATACTCGCCGGAGTCCAGATTGCCGGGGAGCAGCACGAACAAGCGGTAGTCGCCCGGCGTGAAGACGTGCTCGACCAGCTCGCCCTCCAGCCGGACGGCGATTGAATCGGACAGGATCATCTGTCGCTCGGAACCCCAGGCCCGTCGCCCCCGCAGGCCGTCGTCGAGCTGGAGTGTGACCACGAGCCACCCGTTCTGCGCTTCGCCCGCCGGTGATTCCGCCGCCGCGTCGGCCATCTCAGCGTCAGGCGGCTCGTCGGCTTCCGGGGAGTCCGATACATCGACCGTCGAACTCGCGTCGGCGACCGCGGCGTGGGCCGGTGCATCGTCCGAGATGAGCCGCTCGCCGCTGTCGCCACGCGGCAGTCGAACGACCCCATCCGGCGGGTCCACGAACCGCACGCGCGGCAAGCCGGACTGGGCGTAGCGCGCCAGCCCGATGTAGAGGGCGTACGCCTCGCGGAAGTTGTACTCCGGATCGCGCAGGCGCTGCTCCTCGGCCGGATTGGTGAAGAACGATATCTCGGTGAGGGCCGAGGTGACGCTCGAGGACGCCAGCACGCCGAAGCCGCCCGGGTACATGAGCTGGTCGCTCTTGAGCGGGACATCGGTGAGCTGTTCGAGCGGCAGATGGTCGTAAAGTCCATCGCACAAGTAGCGTGCCAGGTCCAGATTGCTCGGGCGACGATCGACGTCCGCGTGGTACCAGATCGACGTGTAGTTCGTCTTGCTGTTGCCGACCGCGTTGTGATGAACGGAGATGAACAGGTCGGCGCCCCAGTCCGCCGCCACCTTCGCTCGATCGCGCAGCGACAGGTCGTAGTCTCCTTCGCGCGTCAGCTTCACCTCGGCGCCCGAGGCGACCAGCAGCGCCCGCAGGTACTGGGCCACGCGGAGGTTGATCTCCGCCTCGCGTACGCCCGTCGGACCGCGCTTGAAACCCCGCAGGTGGGCGTCGCCCCCGTGCCCCGGATCGAGGCACACGCGCACGCCCCGGAGAAACTTCGCATAATGCGGCAGCGGGTAGCGCTCCGAACCGACGCGCCGGGCGGCAAAGTCCGGCTCCGTCTCCGGCAGCAACGTATCGACCGAGAGCATCGGATCGCCGGCGGGCATGGTCGCAGGTGCGGTCGCGGGGACCGGCGGCGCTGGAGCGGGCGCGGGCGCGGGCGCTGGCGCTGGCTGCGGCTCGGCGGGTTGCGTGACGGGCGGGGCGGGTGGCTGGGGCTCGCTGCGAGGCCGGGGCTGCTCCGTGCGACAATTGATGAGAACGACGAGCGTGACCGCCAGCAACAGGCTCCACAGGCCGCGACGCATTCGGGCTATCCTCGCAGGGCCGCCGCGCCGGCCGCGGCAGAGGTGTCGGCAACTCGGGCGAACGTTCGGCGGTGGATCGTAGCCGCGCGAAGGCAGCCCGGCGAGCACATCACTCGGCGGCCGCGTACAGGATTGGGTTCAGCTCGTCGTCCATCACTTCGCCCACCCGAGTCGAGGGGGTGAACGCCCGCCAGTCGATGCGCTGGTTCTCGCTCGCGGGCTCGGCCAGGCGCATCGCCACGTCCATGTAGATGATCGTGTGAACGCGGCGCGGGCGGTCGGCGGCGTTCGGCAGCGCGGCGTGCAGCGTCCAGCCCAGGTGGAAGCTCACGTCGCCGAGGGCATACGGCTCGCAGACGACTTCGATGCCCTGCGCGCGGATGGCCTCGCGAATGACCGCGTCGGACTGCTCGGAGATCGCCAGGTCGCGGGCGACATCCAGGCGGTGCGAGCCGCGGCCGAACTGGAGCGGGCCCAGTTCCAACGGGACGGGCTGGAGGGGAATCCAGGCGGTCACGCAGCGGTCGCTGGCCATGGGCCAGTACTGCTGATCGACGTGCCAGGGCGTAGGGCCGCCGCCCGGCTCCTTGTACAGGGCCTGGTCGTGCCACATTCGCACGCCACCCGTACCGAGCAGCTCCGTCGCCAGCCGGGCCAGCCGGCGGCTGAACGAAAGCTCCCGGGCGCGCTCGCTCAGTCGCCAGAGGTTCGTAACCTGGATGAACGCCTTACCGTACGTGCTCCGCTGCTCGAGCGGCACGTCCTTGTACTTGTTGTGCGCCAGCGTGACGCGAGTGATCTCGTCGGCGTAGTGAGCGAGCGTCGCGGCGTCGAGCACGCCCGGCAGACGCATGTAACCGTCGGCTTTGAACCGCTCGCGGTCCGCCGTGGAGAGCGGGTAGGGCTCGTCGATCAGCTTCGGCCGCATGCGTGCATGATACTGCTCCGGCCCGGTGACGGCACAAGCGCGGCGCCCGCCCGGATTCCGCTTCTTCGGCGGACGCCAGCAGGAACCCCGCGACTCCGCGTTGACGCGGCGATCCTGGAACCCGGACCTGCTCAAACTCAACCCACACCCCGCGTCGACGGACTCGACCCGCCCCGAAGCCGCTCGCTGGAAGGGAGGGGGATTTGGGGATAGCCTCTACGCCCCGACGCCCTGGAGGCTCTCTGTGCAGGATCGCGGCCATCTCATGACCGAGCTGCGCAACCCGCGCTCCATGCACATCGACCGCGTCTCGATCCCGGAAGCCTTCGACATCATGAATGCCGAGGATGCCACCATCGCATCGGAGGTGGCAGCGGCCAGGGCGAGCGTGTGCCGGGCGATCGAGCTGGTCGTCGCGGCGTTCGAGTCGGGCGGTCGGCTCATCTATGTGGGGGCCGGAACGAGCGGGCGGCTGGGCGTGCTCGACGCGTCCGAGTGCCCGCCCACGTTCCTCTCGGACCCGCGCATGGTGCAGGGCATCATCGCCGGCGGATGGGAGGCGCTGCGCCGGGCCGTCGAGGGCGCCGAGGATTCGCCCGAGGACGGGGCCGCGGCCATTGACCAGCACGATGTTGACGCCCGCGACGTCGTGATGGGGATCAGCACGGGCGGCACGACGCCGTACGTTCATGGGGCGCTCGTGCGGGCCCGGCAGCGCGGCGCGCGGACGATCTTCTTCGCCTGCGTGAAGGCCGAGCACGTGCCGAGCGAGGCCGACGTGGAGATCCGCGTTCTCGTGGGCCCGGAGGTCGTCACCGGCAGCACGCGGCTCAAAGCCGGCACGGCCACCAAGATGGTCCTGAACATGATCACGACCATCGCCATGATCCGCATCGGCAAGACCTACGAGAACCTCATGGTCGACGTGAATACGCGCGCCAACCGCAAGCTGGTCGACCGCGGCACACGCATGATCATGACAGTCACCGGGCTCGACCGGCCGGCGGCCGCGCAGCTCCTGGAGGACAGCGGCGGGCACGTGAAGACGGCGCTGGTGATGCATTTCCGCGGTGTGGACCGCGAGACCGCTCAGAAGCTGCTGGAGCAACACCGCGGGCACGTGGCACCGGTCATACAGCGATGAGGTAGGCACGGAAGCACGAAGGGGCGGAGGAGGAGCCGGAGGAGCGAGGGAGTCGAGGAGCTGAGGAACGAGGGGGTGGAGGAGTCCAGGCGTGAAGGGACAAAGAAACGAGGAGCGATCCCTGAGTTCTCCCTCCCTTCTCAAGGGGTCGCCCGTTGCCCCCCTCCCATCCAGGGAGGGGCTAAGGGAGGGTCGCGATCACAGGCAGGGCTACAACCACAGGCAGCGCCGCGATCCTTTCGCTCCCTCAGGCGCGAGGCCCGCGCTGGCCGCAAGTGTGACTCGCGAAGCGAGGCCACGGGCGTAGTGGGCAGCGCATGACCGGGAGTTCACGCGTGCAAGTTCGCGACGTAGCGACCACAGCCGCGAACCCCCATTCACCCGCGCGCCCGCGGACACGCTCACACTCGCACATGCACATGCACACACCACCACAGGCACACACCTCTGCGATCGCGGAAGCGTACACGCGCCCCCCCGCTCAGGCACACACCCGCACCCCCGTACAGCGCCACGCGCGCCGGTTCGCGCGAGGCCGGCGCGGGCGTCCGATCGGCACAACGCACTCCCGAGTCCCTATCGGAGCCCCGCCGTGCTGTTAGCTTCGCTCAGCTCGCAGTTCACCTGGATCGATTGGGGCGTCGTGGTCGCCTTCCTGCTCTTTACCACGCTGCTGGGGACCAGCCTGGCCGGCAAGCAGGCCACGATGCGCGACTTCTTCCTCGGCGGCCGCAAGCTCCCCTGGTACGCCGTCAGCGGCTCCATCATCGCCACCGAGATCAGCGCCGTGACCTTCATCGGCGTACCGTTCGTCGTCTTCAAGGACGGCGGTAACTTCACCTACCTCCAGCTCGGGGTGATGGGATCGCTCTTCGCCCGCATCATCGTCGGCTACCTGCTCGTGCCGCAGTACTACCGCCGCGAGATCTACAGCCCGTACGACTACATGGGCAACCAGCTCGGTCAGCGCGTGCGAACGATGACCAGCGCGCTGTTCGTGCTCGGGGCGATGCTGGCCCAGTCGGCCCGCATCTACCTCACCGGCCACATCATGATCGTCCTGCTGGGCGACCAGATTCACTGGCTCACCACGCACCTGGGCCTCAGCGACCTCGCCTGGGCCATGATCATCCTGGGTGTCATCGCCATCGGCTGGGCGCTCTTCGGCGGCATCACGACCGTCATCTGGACCAACCTCACGCTCTTCCTCACGTTCCTGGTTGGCGCCCTCGTGGCGCTTGGCGTGGCCGCGTGGAACCTGGAGGGCGGCCTGGCCGAGATGTTCCGCGTTGGGTGGCAGGCCAAGGAGTCCGGTCCCTGGGGCAAATTCACCTTCTTCGACTTCAGCCCCAGCCCCTTCAAGGACTTCACAATCTGGACCGCGGTCATCGCCGCGACGTGGGGCGGGCTCTTCTCCTACGGGACCGATCAGCTCCTCGTACAGGGCATGTTCACCTGCCGCGACGAGAAGCAGGCCCGCAAGGCGATCATCGGCAGCGCCTTCGGCCAGGTCGTGACCGCCACGGTCATGCTCGTCGGCGTGGGGCTGTTCGCCTACTACCAGGCCCACCCGCTCAGCGGCGAGGCCCTCGATCTCTACGAGAAGAAGGGCGACCGCATCTTCCCCATCTTCATCTGCCAGGTGATCCCCGTCGGCCTCAAGGGCCTGGTCATGGCCGGGGCCCTGGCCGCGGCCATCTCGACCGTCATGGGCGTGCTCACCGCGCTGAGCCAGACCGTCATGGGCGCGTTCTACGGGCCGCTCCGACGGAAAGCCCTCGCCGCACGGCTCGGCTCGGACGAGGCGGTCGAGGCCCAGCTTCACTCGCCGGCGGAGCACAGGCTCAACCTGGTGCTCAGCCGCGGACTGGTGCTCTTCTGGGGCGTGGTCTTGTGCTACCTCGCCTACCTGACCGACTACATCGCCGACAAGGAACCCTCCATCCTGCAACTGGCTCTGGCCGCCGCGGGCTACGCGGGCGGCGCCCTGCTGGCCTGCTTCGCGCTGGCGTTCCTGCCGTTCAAGGTGGACGGCCGCGGGTACATGTGGTCCGCGCCGCTCTCAGTGCTATGGGTCTACGCACTGGCCTGGCACAATCCGGCCTCTCACTGGGTGTGCGGCATCTTCGCCGTGGTGTTCCCGCTCGCGTGGCTCGCCTGGCAATTCGTCCCCGTCGGCCCCGACGCGGGCCGGCGCGTCGTCCCCGCATGGCTGCAATTCCTGCTCGTCATTCTGGGCGTCGTGGGGATGCTGCTCATCAACTGGTACGTGTACGCGCCGAATCCCGACAATCCCGCGAAGCCGCTGACCGTTGCCTGGCCCTGGTACGCCCCGCTGGGCAGCGTCGTCGCCGTCACCTGGGGCTACCTGCTGGCACGCCGCCGAGCCTGACCACCTGGACGCCGCGCCTCACCACGAGGTCGCCGCAACTGAACGAGGTCGAAGCATGACACAGCCAACACCCGTCGATACCGGCTCTCCGCTCGTCGCTCACCCGCGCCCCAAGCTGCGCGCCGCTCATCGCCCGTTGCGCGCGTCATTACCGATGCCGATGGGACTTCGCCTCTCGCTCTTCGCTCTTCGCTCTTCGCTATTGTCTCTCTTGCTCTGCACAAGCCTGCTCGCGCTGGCCGGCTGCGCCACCAGCCCGCGCATTCGTGAGCCCATGCGCGCCGTTTGGGTCACCCGCGGCGACTATCGCGCGCCGGAAGACGTGACCCGCATCATGGACAATTGCGCCGCGCTCGGCTTCAACACCGTGCTCTTCCAGGTTCGCGGCAACGGAACGGCGTTCTACAGGTCCAGCTTCGAGCCGTGGGCCGACGAACTCGGGGGCCAGGACCCGGGCTGGGATCCGCTGGCGCTGGCGATCGAAGAAGCCCACGCGCGACAACTCGACCTGCACGCGTGGGTGAACGTCATGCCCGCATGGCGCGGCACGAAGCCGCCGGCCAACCCCGAGCAGCTCTACAATAAGCGTCCGCAGTGGTTCTGGTATGACCAGAACGGCGAGCGTCAGGCCCTGTCTGACTTCTACGTCAGCCTCAACCCGTGTCGCGACGACGTGCGGCTCTACCTGGTCGGCGTGTTCGAGGAGCTGGCCCGCAACTACAGCATCGACGGGCTGCACCTCGACTACATCCGCTTCCCCAACGAGCCGCCCGCCACACCCCGCGGCTCCGGGCTCGATTACCCCTACGACGATGAGACCCTGCGGGCCTATCGCCTGGCGACCGGCAAGGCGCCACAGGACGACAAGGAGGCCTGGAACCAGTGGCGGACCCAGCAGGTCACGCAACTCGTAGCCGAGATCCACGCCATGCTCCGCCGGACGCGGCCGCAGGCGCCGCTTTCGGCCGCCGCCGGCTCGGTGCGCGAGCGGGCGCGAGCGCACTTCCAGGACGCACGGGCGTGGATGGACCGGGGCATCATCGACGTGCTCTTCCTCATGAATTACACGGACGACCCCGAGGAGTTCGGCCGCCGCATCGATCCGTGGCTGGAGGGCGAGGCGAAGGCCGTCGTCGTACCGGGGGCGTGGTTCGGCCGCCACCCGGGCAAGACACCGGAGGACGCCGCCGCCGCGGTTCGCGCGCAGCTCGCGACGGCCGTCGAGAAGACCGGAAACCTGTGCCTGTTCTCGTACGGCTCGCTGTTCAGCAAGGGGGAGACGATGGACACGGTCGGCGAGAGTGGCGCCGCCAAGACGCGGGCCACGCGGCGCGCCGTGCTGAGCGCGTACCTGCGCGAACTGGCGGCGGGAAAGTAGCCGCCCGAGTGCATCGACAAACGCCCACGAAGCGGAAACCCCGATGGGCGTTACAGGACTCGAACCCCTTCAGATTCCTTCGGGAAATCCCGGTTTTCCAGAATCGCGCGGCACAGAATCCGGCACACTCGGCGCACCGGAAGCGGTAACGGACCATGACTTGGCCGAGCTGGTCGCCGCGTGGCCGACCCTGCCCCCGCTGATCCGGGCGGGTGTGCTGGCCTTGGTGCGGGCCGCCGAAGGGGGGAAGCCGTGACGTGCGGCCGTCAAGCGACTCTCGAAGGGGGCCAAAGCCACCGAAGGGGGCCAAGGGGGCCAAGTGTGGGGACTGGCACGCTTGGGCCGACCTGCCCTGTGCGCGCAACTAAACACCTAAAAAGGGGCCTTTTTTGCGGCTGAAGCCCGTAGCGATCGTCGACACGCGGGAAAAAACGGCGTGGCGTTTCGCGCACCTACCGGCCGAGCGGGGCACGCTCGCGACGGGGGATTACTCGGTCCGCGGGCTGGAAACGCTGGTGGCGCTGGAGCGGAAATCGTTGGGCGACTTGGTGGCGTGCTGCGGCCGCGGGCGAGAACGCTTCGTGGCCGAGCTGGTGCGCCTGCGGGCGTACCGCTTTCGCGCCGTAGTCGTCGAGGCCACGCTCGCCGAGCTGGAGCGCGGCGGCTGGCCGGGCAAGCTCGCCCCGTCGCACGTGCTCGGCTCGATTGCAAGTTGGCAAGCGCGGTATTGCCCCTTCGTCTTTGCGGGCGACGCCGACGCCGCCGCGCGGTGGGCCGAACGCTACTTGTTCCAAGCCGCCCGCGCGATCTATGAACGCTACAGCGCGGCCCGGGCGCTGCTGGTATAATGACGCAAGAGTGGCACGCAAAGGCGCTGCTTCGGGGTGCCCCGGAGCGGCGCTTTTGTTTTGTGTTGCCTTGCGGCGGCGTGAATGGTACAGTCGCAACGTCGGCGGCGGGCGACGGCCCGCGATCCGGCGCGGCGTGCGGCGGCCCCTTCCCGCTGGCGCCGCCCGGACGCCGGCTAGAAGGGACCACAATGTCAACACTTGCCGACTCGCTCCCGCCCACAATTGACGCACTCGTGCGCGCAACACTTGACTTCACGTGCGCCGCGCGCGTGGCGAACGGCGCGGTATCGCGCGTGCGTGCCGCGCTCGATCGCCGCGGGCTCATCGCGCTCGACGACGCGCGAACGCGCGAATGCGAAGAGTTTCTCGCCGCACTGCCGGCCGAGCTGCGAGAAGCTGACCGGGACTGCCCGCGGCGCCGCGCGGTTGCCGAGCTGGCGGACGCGCTGGCCGCGCTGTGGGCGGCGCAGGATGCGTTCGACGACGCGTTGATTGCGGCCGCGCCGATGCTCGATGATCCGCGCGACCCGCTGGCCGCGCGCCGCACGAACCAGGTTCGCGGGGCGGCCCTGCGCGCTGCGGCGCCGTATGCCGTGGCCCGTGCGTTGCCGGAGCCGACGGGGTTTCTTGCCCTGCGCGCGATCGTGGCCGACGCACCGCTTGAGCATGCCGCCGCGGCGTTGGCGGACCTGGACGCGGCGCGCTTCGAGCTGCTGGCCGTGCGCGAATCGCAGCCCGCTGCGCCTGCGAAACGCCCGCGCCGCGCTTGGCTGGGCGACGCGCTGCTGTTGCTCAAGGACAACCCGGCTTGGTCCGATCGGCGGATCGCCGCGGCCGTAGGGGTGGACCGTTCCGCGCTGACGCGCTCCGTCGAATACCGACGGCTGCGCGCCGCTGCCCGCCAAGCGCGACCCCGGGGGTTTCGCACCGCCGATTGTGCCGGCCGGCGTGGGATCGAGGCGATCGGGGAAGATTGAGCACAACCTGTTGCGTTTCCCGAAACGCAACAGTTTCCGCAACACTTTTGGCGATCAAGTCTAGCGCCCGCCCGCACTTACGATTTTCCGAACGCAACACGAACGCAACACCGGGTGTACTTGTGAAGGCGCGCGTTGCGCCCGAACAAGAGAAATGAGGTGTTGCTTGAGAACGGAAACTGGCTGGACACGGGAGCGGTCGGCCGCCGCGGTGAATGCCGTCGTGGAGTTGCTTCACGCCCGCGAGCGCGGCGACGCGCGGCGGGAAGCCGCGGCACGCGCCGAGCTGGCGCGGCTCGGAATCGCACTCGTCTTCGCCGACTCGCCGCGGCTCCGGAGCGGTAAAGGGGGTGCCCGGTGAGCTGTCGAACCCCCGCCCCGAACCCCGCCGCAGACGCCGACCGGCTCGCGCTTCGACCGCGCGAAGCCGCCGCGGCGCTCGGAATTTCGCCCCGAAAGCTCTGGAGCCTGACCGCTGGGGGCGCGATCCCCCACGTCAAGCTCGGGCGCGTGCTGCTGTATCCCCGCGCGGCGCTCGAGCGCTGGCTCGCGGAGCGCGTGGAAGGTGGCCCCCGATGACGGCGGCGCTCAAGTCGATCCGCGCCGACGCCGCACTGACCGTGAAGGCCCCGGACGCGATGCACGCGGAGCGCGCGCTTGTCGGCGCGTGCCTTCAGGATTGGGCCGCCCTGGACCAAGCCCGGGAATTGCTGCCCGACGGCGCCGCCGAGCTGAGCGCGCCGAAGCACGCGGCAATCTACGCCGCGCTGTTGGCGCTGTCGGCGCGCCCGGACCGCGGCGAAATGCCCGATGCCACGTTGCTGCTGGAGAGGGTACGGGAGATAGAGCCGGCCACCAAGCTTGATTACCGGGCGCTCTCCGACTTGGTGCTTGCTGTTCCGTCGAGACTCCGCGCTCCGGAGTACGCCCTCGAAGTACACCGGGCGTACGTGGCGCGGCAGGCGCTCGGGATCGCGCATGCCGTGATTCAGGCGGTGCGGCAAGGCGTCGGCGCCGAGCTGCTGGTTAAGCGCGCCCGCGACGACCTGGACGCCATTCGCCTTGACGGCGCCCCCGCGGCCGGCGGGCCCGTGCTCTTGAATCTGGCCGACGTGGCACCTGAGCCGATCCGCTGGTTGTGGCCCGGGCGGATCGCGCTGGGGAAACTCACGCTCATTGCCGGCGACCCCGGACTTGGGAAATCTCTGCTGTCTCTGGACGTGGCCGCGCGCGTGAGCACGGGCTCCGGCTGGCCCGACGCGCCGCACGAGGCCGGGCCGCCGGGGGGCGTCGTGTTGCTGTCGGCGGAGGACGACGCCGGCGACACGATCCGCCCGCGACTGGACGCGGCCGCGGCCGACGTTTCACGGGTCACGATGCTGCAAGCGATCCATCCCGGCGGCGGCACTGGCGGCGACTCGGGGCGCCCCTTCAATCTTGCTGAAGACCTGCCGGCGCTGGAAGACGCGGTTCGTGCGGTGCCCGATTGCAGGCTTGTGATTATCGACCCGGTTACTGCCTACCTTGGCGGGGCCGTTGACTCGCACAAAGCGGCCGAAGTGCGAGCGCTGCTTGCGCCGCTTGGGGCTCTGGCCGCGCGGTGCGGCGTGGCGGTGTTGG
The DNA here is from genome assembly GCA_900696535.1 of uncultured Planctomycetota bacterium. GTDB lineage: Bacteria > Planctomycetota > Phycisphaerae > UBA1845 > Fen-1342 > CAADGM01. Next base: position 15,963 of record CAADGM010000167.1, on the reverse strand, counting down.
CCGTCACGCACTTGAACAAGTCGGCTGGGGGCCCGGCGATCTATCGCGCGATGGGCTCGCTTGCGTTCGCCGCCGCTGCCCGCGCGGCGTGGGCGGTCACCCGCGATCGCGACGACCCCCGCCGGCGGCTGATGCTTCCCCTCAAGAACAATCTCGCCCCCGACCTTGGGGGGCTGGCGTACTCGATCGAGGCGATGGGCGCGGGCGGCCAACCGGTGCTGGCGTGGGAGCCCGAACCAGTAGCCCTGTCGGCGGACGAAGCCCTTGGCCCCGACCGCGGCGACGGCGGCGCGACCGAGCGGGCCGCGGAGTGGCTTGCCGACGCGCTGGCCGACGGCCCCCAGCCGGCCCGGGAACTTTTTGAGCGCGCGGAGCGGGCGGGGATTCGGAAGCGAACCCTTGAGCGCGCGAAGGGGCGGGTTGGCGCCGTGGCGGTCAAGGGCGGGTTCGGTGCGGGTTGGGAGTGGCGGATTATCCCCGAAGACCGCCAAAGCACCGAAGACCGCCAAGTTTCTTAGTGTGGCGGCCTTGGCGGCCTTGGCGGCCTTGGCGGCCTTGGCGGCCCTTGACGGAGCCCCCCCGGGGGCGCGAGAAATGAGAAGGTGAACCGTGGCCAGCCTTGCGACTGATACCCGCCCCGGCTCGTGGCGAATCCTGTTCGTGGCCCCCGACGGCGCCCGGAAAACGCTCCGGCTCGGGCGCACCAACCGGCGATCGGCCGAGAGCGTGCTCCGCCACGTCGAGGCCTTGCTGTCGGCCAAGCTCGCCAACCAATCGCCGGGGCGCGAAACCGCGGCGTGGCTGGGGGGCATAGGCGGCGCGCTCCGTGACCGCCTGGAGCGTGTCGGATTGGTCGAGCCCGGCCCCGACCGCGCCGCCCCCAAGCTCGCCCCGTTCATCGACGGCTACATCGCCGAGCGCGTGGACGTGAAGCCATGCACGCGGATTGTCTTTGACCAAGCCCGCCGGCGGCTACTCGACTTCTTCGGCCCCGACCGCCGCCTGCCCGACGTGTCGAGCGCCGACGCCGACGCCTACCGCGCGTGGTTGGTCGGCGAGCGGAAGCTCGCGAAGAACACCGTGGCCAAGCTGATCCGCTACGCGCGCCACTACTTTGGCGTGGCGGTGCGGCGCGGGATCGTGGCCCGCAACCCGTTCGCGCACTTGCCGGCGACGGTCGGCGGAAACCCCGCGAACCGGCACTTCGTCCCGCCCGATGACGTGCTCAGGCTGATCGGCACAATCCCAGACCCCGAATGGCGGCTGCTGCTGGCGCTGGCGCGATTTCAAGGGCTCCGGATACCGTCCGAAGCGCTGGCGCTCCGCTGGGGCGACGTGGACTTTGCCGAGCGGCGGCTCGTGATCCGAGCGTCCAAGACGGAGCACCACGAAGGCGGCGGTGTCCGCGTCATGCCGATATTCCCCGAAACGATGCCGCACCTGGAAGCGGTGTTCGACGCGGCGCCTGAAGGGAGCGAGCACGTCATTTCTCGCTACCGCGAGACGACCCAGAATCTTCGGACGCAACTACTGCGGTACGTGGCCCGGGCGGGGCTTACGCCGTGGGCCAAGCCGTGGCAGAACATGCGGGCCAGCCGGGCCACCGAGCTGGTGACGGTTTTCCCGTCGCATGTTTGCTCGGCGTGGCTTGGCCATACCGAGCTGATTGCCGAGCGGCACTACCGCATGGTCCGCGACGAAGACTTCGCCAAGGCGACGGCCTGGACCGCGACGCCGAGCGCGGCACAGAAGCCGGCACAGCAACAGCACGCCCCCGAGCGCACGGGGGCGCACGTGTCTTCGGGGGTGGATTCGCAAGGTGTTGTCGGGCGACTAGATGCGACTAAAAGCGATTCTGGACAATTATATCTGATGGGCGTTACAGGACTCGAACCTGTGACCTCATCCGTGTGAAGGATGCGCTCTAGCCAACTGAGCTAAACGCCCTGCGAAACGCAGTCTAGCGCGCCCGCGCCCCGTCTGCAAGACCGGCCCACTCCGGCCCTGAGCGCGGCGAGCGAGCATCCAGTGCACGGCAACCGGCGCGGACCGCGGCGTTGCCGAGCGGCCTGCCGCGGCGCCGTCTCGCCGCTACCTCGTCGCGATCAGGATGATGTTCACCAGGATGCTGATTCCAGCGACGACGCCCAGCACCGTCGCCACGGTGGGCAGATTGGATTCCAGCGTCGCCCCTACGCCCCGCGGCCGCTCGGGCTTGGCCAACGGCTGGCCAGCCGAAAGCGTGTCGTACCCCGATTCATCCACGCGCTGCATGGCGTACTTCGGCGGCCGGCCGCGGGCCAGCGCGTCGAGGTCCTCCAGCAGCTCGCGTGCGCTGGGGTAGCGATCCTCGCGGTCCTTGGCCATGAGCATCTCAATCATCGCCCCGCAGCCCGCGGTCAGCGTCGTGTTGAGATGGTCAGGCGGCGTGAGCGGTTCCTTCAGGTGCTTGTGCATCACGCCCGAGGGCGTCGACGCCTCGAACGGCACGCGGCCGGTGACCATGTGGTAGAACGTCGCGCCGAGGGAGTACAGGTCGGCCCGGTGATCGATGTCCACCTCACCACGGATCTGCTCGGGGCTGATGTAGTAGGGCGTGCCGTAGGCGCGGCCGGCCTCGGCCATGGCAGCCTCGAGGTCGGTCGTCTCGCGGGCCAGGCCCATATCGGCGAGCTTGGCCACGCGCTCCTTGGTGAGCATGATGTTCTTGGGCTTCACGTCGCGGTGGATGAAGCCGCGCTCGTGGGCGTGCAGCAGGGCCTGAGCGATCTGCGTGATGATCTGGACCGCTTCCTGCTCGGTGTACACCTTGCCGTTGGCCAGCTCGTCGTAGACCGTGCAGCCCTCGACGAACTCCATGACGAAGTAGTGAAAGCCGTTGGCCTCGCCGACGTCGATGGCCTGGACAATGTTGTTGTGGTTGAGCTGCGCCGCCGCCCGCCCCTCGCGGTAGAAGCGCGTGACGAACTCGGCGTTCTTGCTCAGCCGCTTCGGCAGCACCTTCACCGCGACGATGCGGTCGAGGCTGAGCTGCTTGCCGCGGTAGACGACCGCCATCGCGCCGGCGCCGCACTTGTTGAGAAGCTGGTATCCCGGGATCTGCTGCGCCGGCCGCCCCCCGGAATCCTCGCTCGATCCCTGGAGGCGCAAGAGTTGCGTCCTCGTCAGGAAGCCGAGGTCCACGAGCACGTCGGCCAGCGGGCGCGGATGGCTGCCGTCCGACATGCGCCGCTGCTGCTCGGCGGCGACGCGGACCTCCTCCGGTGTGGCGAGCTGCCGCTCAATTACAACCCGGGTGATTTGGGTGTCGTCGAATGAGCCGTCGGCCACCGAGAATGCTCCCGACCGGGACGTGCCGTCGCGTGGGGCCTGCACTTCCGATCAATCGTACGCCTGCCATCTACCAGTTGCAAATCGGCGAGATCGGGCCTAGACGATAAGCAGCCCGAGCGGAGATTTTACCGGAATGAACTCACGCCGGCCCCCGGTCGCGACGGCCGCCATTGCCTTAACGATTTCCTTACATTTGGCCGGGTCCGGACCCGTCGCACCCGCGGCGCTCGCCCAGGCACCAGCCCCGGCTGCGCGGCTCGCCGACGTCGACGTGAACCGGTCGATCCAGGCGGCGGTGGAGTGGCTGCGGGCCACCCGAAACGAGGACGGCAACTGGGAACGGTTCAAGGCCCCGGAGGACGTGCACTGGGCGGGAGACACGGCTCTGGTGTGTCTGGCGCTGCTGTACGCGGACGTAGACCCGCGCAAGGCGGAGTGGCTTTCCGAGTCGCTGGACTGGCTGATCCGCCAGAAAGTGAACGGTACTTACGCCGTCGGCACGCGGGCCCACGCGCTGGCCATCGTGCCCGGCTTCAAGTACCGCGCCGAGCTCCGCCGCGACCTCCAGTGGCTGCTAGACGCCGCGTACTCCCCCGCCTCGCCGACACCGGGGGCGTACAACTACACGCCCCCGGCTGGCAAGCAGGCCGGCGGGCGGTGGGACAACTCCTGCACCCAGTTCGGCGTACTCGGAGTCTGGATGGCGGCCGAGGCGGGGCTCGACGTCCCGCGCTGGTACTGGGACGCGGTCGGCGGCCACTGGATGCGCACCCAGAATACGGACGGGGGGTGGGAGTACACCCAGGCGGAGCGCGGCGCCAAGCCGCAGAGCACCGGCAGCATGACCGCCGCCGGGGTGGCGTCGCTCTTTGTCGTGCTCGACCAGCAGTCAGCCGCCACCGGCGAGCCGGTCCCCAGCCAGGGTCCACTTCTCCGGGCGATCGAGAACGGCATGGAGTGGCTGGCACGAAACTACGGGCAGGACAATCCGGGCGGCGCCTTCGCGTGGAAATACTACTACCTCTACGGGGTGGAACGCGTTGGGCGGGCGAGCGGGCACAAGTACTTCGGCCGGCACGACTGGTTTCGCGAAGGGGCCGCGGCGCTGATCGAGCTCCAGCGCGCGGACGGGTCGTGGCCGGCCAGCGCCGGCCCGATGGACGCGCAGCGCAACACCGCCCTGGCCCTGATGTATCTGTGCCACGGGCGAGCGCCGCTGCTCTTCAACAAGCTTCAGCGACCCGGCCAGGAGCTCGGCCCCCTCCGCGACGTGGCCGGACTGACCCGCTTCGCCAGCGCGACGCTGGAGCGGCTCCTCAACTGGCAGCTTGTCCCGCTCGACGGCCCCGTCGAGGACCTATTCGACGCCCCTGTCCTCTATCTCTACGGCCGCGAACGGGCCGACTTCACCGACGTGGAGGTTGACCGGTTGCGAGAGTACGCCTTGCGCGGCGGGCTGTTCGTCACGGTTGTGGGGCGCGGCGGCGACGCGTTTCTCTCGTCGGTCGAGGAGCTGGCCCGGCGTGCATTTCCGGAGTATCCCCTCGAAGTGCTGCCGGATGACCACCCATTGCTCTCCGGCGCCGCTGCGTTTCGTCTCGCGGCGCCGCCGCGGTTGCTGGGAGTCAGCAACGGGCACCGCCTGCTGATGCTGGTCTGCACGCGAGACGTGGCCACAAGCTGGGCTCGGTATTCGAGCTCGGGCCGCGCCGAGGCCGACCTGCAGCTAGGTGTGAACATCTACGCGCTGGCCACGGACAAGACGACGCCGCGAACGCGCCTCGAGACACCGATCCTGCCGCTGAAAGACCGACAGCCAAGCCGGACTATCGAGCTGGTCCGCCTGAGACACGATGGCGACTGGGATATTGCGCCGCTGGGCTGGACGCGCCTGGCCCGCTACCTGGCCAACGAAGCCAATACGCGACTGCTGGTGACCTCGGGCGTCCGGCTCGACGACGAGGCACTGAGCAACTACCGCGTTGCCCACCTCACCGGCACGCGGGCGTTCACGCTCTCGCCTGCCGAGCAAGCGGGCTTGCGGCGGTTCCTCGCCAGCGGCGGCACGCGGCTGGCCGACGCGGCGACCGGCTCGTCGGCGTTCATCGAGGCATTCGAGACGCAACTGCGCGCGGCGTTGGACGAGTCGCCGACCGCGCTCTCCCCGGACTCCTTCCTGGTCACCGGAGCGGGGCTCGAGAACGGCGTGGACGCATCGAAGGTCGGCCACCGTCGGGCGGCGATGCTGGCCGCCGGCGGGCGCAGCGGCCCGGTGCTGCGGGCGTTCGGCAGCCGGCGGCGTCACACGGTGATCTACACGCCGCTCGACTTGAGCGTCGGCCTGCTCGGGACCAACGTGTTCAACCTGAAGGGGTACGAGCCCGAGGGGGTGCTGAAGGTGATGCGCAACCTCGTGCTCTACGCGGCGCTACCGGCGACCGAGAAGGCGGCCCTGCATCGCGGCGGGCCCTGAGCCGAAGACGCGCGGCCGCGCGTCCCGCCTCGCCGGTGAGAACAGCGCAACTGCCCTTGCACCCCCCGGCCCGGATCGGGTAGCACAGCAGCATGAAAGTCGTGATCCTCTGCGGCGGCCTGGGCACGCGGCTGCGCGAAGAGACCGAGTTCCGCCCGAAGCCGATGGTCGAGATCGGCCAGCGGCCGATTCTCTGGCACATCATGAAGCTCTACGCGCACCACGGGCTGCGCGAGTTCGTGCTGTGCCTGGGCTATCGCGGCAACGTCATCAAGGAGTACATCCTCAACTACGAGGCGATGAACAGCGACTGCACGCTGCGCCTGGGCGATCGGAAGAGCGCCGTCTATCACGACGCCCACGCCGAGCACGACTTCACCGTGACGCTGGCCGACACGGGCGAGGACACGATGACCGGCGGGCGCATCCGCCGCGTCGAGCGCTACGTCGACGGCAACACGTTCATGGTCACGTACGGGGACGGGCTGGCGGACGTCGACCTGGGCGCACTACTGAGTTTCCATCGCGCGCACGGGAGACTGGCCACGCTGACCGCCGTTCGGGCGCAGTCGCGCTTCGGTATCGTCGACGTGGACCCTGACGGGCGCGTGGCGCGTTTCCGCGAGAAGCCCATGCTGGACGACTGGGTCCACGTCGGGTTCTTCGTGTTCCAGCGGGGCGTGTTCGACTACCTGACAGGTGACGATTGCGTGCTGGAGCGCGAGCCGCTGGAGCGCCTTGCGGCCGCGGGGCAGCTCATGGCGTTCCGGCACGAGGGGTTCTTCCAGGCGATGGACACGTACCGGGAGTACAAGGCGCTGAGCGACCTGTGGGCCACCGGGCGGGCGCCGTGGAAGGTCTGGACGTGAGCAGCACCTGGACGGACGCGTTCCGGGACAAGCGCGTGCTGATCACCGGCCACACGGGCTTCAAGGGCTCGTGGCTGGCGATCTGGCTGCATCGCCTCGGCGCGCGGGTCACGGGCTACGCCCTGCCGCCGCCGACGCGCCCGAGCCTCTTCGAGGTCGCGCGCGTTCGCGAACTGCTGGAGCGGCATGTCGAGGCGGACGTGCGCGACGCGGCGTGCCTCGAGCACGAACTGGGCCAGGCGCGCCCGCGTTTCGTGCTGCACCTGGCCGCGCAGCCGCTCGTGCCCGAAGGCTACCGCAACCCGCGCGACACGTTCGAAACGAATGTGATGGGCACCGTTAACGTGCTCGAGGCCGTGCGCCGCGTGGGGCCGCGACCGTGCACGGTGGTCGTCGTGACCAGCGACAAGTGCTACGAGGTCGCGCCGTCGGGCTGCGACCCGGCGCCGCCCGGGCTACGAGAGAGCGACCGCCTCGGCGGGAGCGAACCGTACAGCGCCAGCAAGGCCGCCGCCGAGATCGTTGCGGCCGCCTATCGGCGAAGCTACTTCGATCCGCAGCACCTGCATGAGCATCAAGTGGCGCTGGTTACGGTGCGGGCCGGCAACGTCATCGGTGGGGGCGACTGGAGCCCGACGCGCATCGTGCCGGACGTGGTCCGTGCCGCCGCGGCCGGCCGGCCGGTCGAGCTGCGGATGCCCCACGCCGTCCGCCCGTGGCAACACGTCCTCGATCCGCTGGCCGGCTACCTGACGCTGGCGGCCCGGCTGGTAGACGAGTGGCCGGACGACCCGCGCAGCGCGCACAGCGGCGCTTGGAACTTCGGCCCCCCCACGGAAAGCTGCGTCACGGTCGGCGCGCTGGTTGAGCAACTGCATCGCGCCCTAGGCCGCGGGGCCACGGCTGACTCGCCCGATCCGAGCATTCGCGAAACCGCCACGCTGACGCTGTGCAGCGACAAGGCGCGGAGCCTGCTCGGCTGGCGGCCGCGCTGGCCGCTCGACGAGACGATCCGCCGAACCGCCGACTGGTACTGCCGCTACTACGACCAGCCCGGCGCCGACATGCGCCAGGCGTGCATGGACGACATCGCCGCCTACGAGGCCGCGGAGCCGCGGCCGTGAGCGGCTGGCGGATCCATCGCCGCTCGGCATGCCGCATCTGCGGGGCGGCGGCGCCGCGGCGCGTGCTGCGCTTTGAGCGCATGCCTTTCACGGACGAATTCGTGACTGCCGAGCGGCGCGGTCGCGAGTTCGTGGCCGATCTCGACGTTCACGTGTGCGAGACGTGCGGCGTCGTGCAGACGCAGCACGATGTCGAGATCGCCGAGTACTACCGGGACTACACATACACGGTGTCCAGCTCGGGCTTCGCGCGGGAGTTCATGTCGCGCCTGGCCGAGGCCGCGCGGCGCTGGCTCGACCTGCGGCCGGGCGACCGCGTGCTTGAAGTCGGCTCGGGCGACGGCTTCCAGCTTGGCTGCTTTGCCGAACGCGGTCTGCGGGTGCTCGGCTTCGAGCCGTCGGAGCCGCTCGTCGAAGTCGCGCGGCGGCAGGGCGTGGACACAATCGTGGGGCTGTTCGACCGCGGCGCGGCCAACCGGATTCCCGCCGACTTCCTGCCCGTGCAGTGCGTACTGCTCACGTACACGTTTGATCACCTGCCCGATCCGCTGGCGATGCTCGATACGATTCGCTCGATCCTCGACCCGCAGCGTGGCGTGCTGATCATCGAGGTCCACGACCTTGGGCGGATCGTGGAGCGCTGCGAGACCTGCCTCTTCGAGCACGAGCACGCCATCTATCTCGACCGCGCGACCGCGACAAGTGTGCTGGCGTGCGGCGGCTTTCGCGTGCTGGACATCGAGCTGGTGCCGGAGCCGCAGCGCCGTGGCAACTCGCTGCTGCTGGCGGCCACGCCCGAGGGCGCCGCGTGGACAGCGGACTGGCCCGCCGCGTGCCGCCTGCCGCCGCGCGACCCGACGCCCGACCTCCATGCGTTTGCGCGCGACGTGGCCGCGCGGCTGGGCGGTCTGCGTGAGCACGTGCGTCGGCTACGCGCCGCGGGGCGACGCGTCGCGGGGTACGGGGCGGGCGGGCGCGGCGTGATGACGCTGGCCCAGGCGGGCCTGACCGCGGCGGACATCGCCTACCTCTGCGATCAGAACCCCTGCTTCCACGGCCTGCTGACGCCCGCCACGCACGTGCCCGTGGCACCGCCGCAGCGGCTGCGCGACGACCCGGTCGACGAGGTGATCGTGTTCTCGTACGGCTACCTGGCCGAGATCCGCGCCGCGCTGGCGGACGTGGCGGCGCGCGGCACACGGTTCGTCTCGATGCTCGACCTGCTCCGTGGAGAGGCGTAACGCTGATGCGCGCGCTCGTGACCGGCGCCACGGGCTTCCTCGGCTCGCACCTGGTGCGACGATTGCTGGACGAGGGCGGCGCCGTCGCGGCGATCGTGCGACCCCAGTCGCGCACGAGCCGGATCGACGACCTGCTCGCGCGGCTGACCGTGATTCCCGGCGATGTGCGGGCACTGGAGCTGTGCGAGCGGGCGGTCGAGCAGTTCGCCCCCGAAACTGTCTTTCATCTGGCCTGGTCGGGCGTGGCGGGTCAGGATCGCAACGATCCGCGTCAGATTGACGACAACCTCCTGCCGACGATCGAGCTGGTGCGTCTGGCCGCCCGCTGCGGCGCCACGACGTGGATCGGGCTGGGTTCGCAGGCCGAGTACGGACCGCACGCCGGCCCGATCACCGAGGACACGTCAACTCGCCCCACGACGCTCTACGGCAAGGTGAAGCTCGCGGCGGGGTTGCTGTCAATGCACGTTGCCGAGCAACTCGGCCTCCGCGCGGCCTGGGTTCGCGTGTTCTCCACCTTCGGCCCGGGTGACAATCCGAACTGGCTCCTTCCGTACGTCATACGCACGCTGAGCCGGCGCGAGCGTCCCGCTCTCACGGCTGGCGAGCAGCGCTGGGACTTCCTGTACGTCGAGGACGCGGCGGACGCCCTGGTTCGGCTGGCCGCGGCGACCGACGCGGCGGGCGTCGTTAATCTCGGGAGCGGCGTGGCCCGCCCGCTCCGCACCGTGGTCGAGCAGATTCGCGATATGATCGACCCGTCGCTGCCGCTGGGCTTCGGCGAGGTGCCCTACCGCCCCGACCAGGTCATGCACCTGGAGGCCGACATCGGCCGCCTGACCGCGGGCACCGGCTGGCGGCCGGCGACGCCCTGGGACGAGGCGCTGCGGCGAACGGTGGAGTACTTCCGTGAGCGCTGAGTGCTGCCGGCTCTGCGGAACCGCGCCGCTGCGGACGACGGTCACGCTGCCGCGTGTACCTGCCAACATCTCGCGCCTGCTCCCGCCGGGCGGGCCGCTTGACGATCACCCGGTGACTTTGCGCCTGCTTCAGTGCGACGAGTGCGGCCTGGCGCAGCTCGCCGAAGCCCCTGCCGAGCACTATTACGACGACTACCTCATGACCGTCAGCCACTCGCCGCAGATGCGGGCTTACCAGCAAGCGCAGGCGGCTGAGTTCGTCGCCCGTCATGGCCTGACAGGCCGGCGGGTGATCGAGGTCGGTTGCGGCGACGGGCACTACCTGGCGTGCCTGGCCGCGGCCGGGGCCGTCCCGGTCGGCTTGGAACCCTCGGCACGTTTCCGCGACTTGGTCGCGCAGCGAGGCTTCGAGTGCCACGCGGGCTACGTCTCGCGCGACGCGCCGGCCCCCGGTAGGCCGTACGCGGCCTTCGTCACCCGCCAGGTGCTCGAACACGTGCTCGACCTCCGCGGGTTCCTGGCGGGGCTGCGAGCGAGCATCGTCGCCGACGGCGCGGGCTTGATCGAGGTGCCGAGCTTCGAGCAGACGCTCGAAAACGGCCGCTTCTTCGACCTCTTTCCCGATCACGTCAACTACTTCACCGACCGGACGCTGCGCCTGGCCTGCGAGCTGGCCGGGCTGGCCGTTACTTGGTTGACGCGCGGAATGAACGGCGAGTACCTCGTCGCGTGGGTGCAACACGCGCTCTTCCCAGATGCACAATCCCTCGAGGACGCGGTCCGCCGCACGTGCACCGCGCTGGCCGAGTTTGTGGCGCAGCAGCGATCGCTGGGGCGCCGCGTCGCCGCGTGGGGGGCCGGCGGCAAGGGCCTGACGACGCTGGCTGCCGCCCAGGTCGCCGGGCTGGAGTACGTGATCGATTCCGACCCACACAAGGTCGGACGGCTCACGCCCGTCTCACACCTGCGCGTCGTCCCGCCGGAGACGTTGAAGCACGAGCCGGTCGACGCGATCGTACTGACAGCCCTGGCGTACCGCGAAGAGATCATCCGGCAGTGCCGCGAATTGCTGGGATTCCGCGGCACGATCGCGGTGCTGGGCCCGACGCTGGAGCTGGTGTGAAGGCGCCACAAGTGGACACACGCGAGCTGGCCCGGCGCATCCGCGTGCACTGCCTGCGGATGACGCACCACGCCGAGGCGTCGCACATCGGCACGTGCCTAAGCTGCACGGACCTCCTCGCCGTGCTCTATGGGAGCGTGCTGCAGGTCGACCCCGCCGCCCCGCAGGCACCCGGGCGCGATCGCTTCATCCTGAGCAAGGGACACGGGGCGGCGGCCGTCTACGCCGTGCTGGCGGAGCGCGGCTTCTTTCCCCGCGAGTGGCTGGCTCGCTACTGCGACGACGGCGCGCCGCTGGCCGGGCATATCACGCACCACGGCGTGCCGGGCGTCGAATTCTCCACCGGGTCGCTCGGGCATGGCCTGGGGCTGGGTTGCGGCGTGGCGCTGGCGGCTCATCGCGACGGGCAGCCCTGGCGCACGTTCGTGCTGCTCTCGGACGGCGAATGCGACGAGGGATCGACCTGGGAAGCAGCGCTGTTCGCGCCGCACCACCGCCTCGACCGGCTGACCGCAATCGTGGATTACAACAAGATTCAGAGTTTCGGATCAGTGCGCGAGATCCTGGACCTCGACCCGCTCGCGGACAAGTGGCGCACGTTCGGCTGGGCCGTGCGGGAAATCGACGGGCACGACCACGACGCCATTCACGCGGCGCTGGCGGACGTCCCGTGGGAGCCCGGCCGGCCGAACTGCCTGGTGGCCCACACGACCAAGGGCAAGGGTGTCAGCTTCATGGAGGGCGAGCTGCTCTGGCACTATCGCTCGCCCAACGACGAGCAGCTTGCCGCCGCGCTGCGCGAGCTGGGGGAGACGCCATGAGGACCGCCTTCGCGGCCGCGCTGCTCGACATGATGGCCGATGACGAACGTCTGTGGCTCGTGACGGGCGACCTGGGGTTCTCGGTGCTTGAGCCGATCGCAAAGCGATTCCCAGCGCGCTACGTTAACGTCGGCGTGGCCGAGCAAAACATGACCGCCGTCGCGGCCGGTCTGGCGCACAGCGGCAAGATTCCGTTCACGTACTCGATCGCCAACTTTCCCACGCTGCGCTGCCTCGAGCAGGTCCGCAACGATGTCGTGTACAACGCGCTGCCCGTGAAGATCGTCGCCGTCGGCGGCGGCTACGCCTACGGCCCGCAGGGTTACACCCATCACGGCGTCGAAGACCTGGCTGTAATGCGGTCGCTGCCGGGCATGACCGTGCTCGCACCAGGTGACCCGGTCGAAACTGACCTGCTGACGCGCCGCCTGCCCGCCGTGCCGGGTCCCTGCTACCTGCGGCTGGGCAAGGCCCGCGAGCCCGTGGTGCATCGCGAGCCGCCGCCTGTGGAGATTGGCCGGGCCATCCGGCTGCGCGACGGAACCGCGGGCACGCTCATCAGTACGGGCGGCATGCTGCCGGTGACGGATGCGGTCGCCGACCGCCTCCAGCGGGAAGCCGGCTTCCGCGTCCGCGTGCTCAGCATGCACACGCTTAAGCCGCTTGATACGGAGGCCGTCCTCGACGCCGCCCGGGACACCGGCCGCATCCTGACCGTCGAAGAGCACAGCGTCATCGGCGGGCTCGGGTCCGTGGTGGCTGAAGTGCTCGCCACGCGCGGGCCGGCCGGCGCGCGGCTGGCGATGTTCGGCGTGCCGGACCGGCTCGTCTGCGCGGTGGGCAGCCAGGAGTATCTTCGCGGCTCATGCGGCGACCTGTACGCCGCCGCTCGCCAGTTGGTGAGTCAGTCATGAGCACGTCGCCCCGCAAGCTCATCAGCATCGTCACGCCCGTCTGGAACGAGGAGCTCAACGTACTGGACTGCTACGAGGCCGTGCGGCAGCTCTTCGAAACGCAGCTAGCGGGCTACGACTACGAACACATCTTCTGCGACAATGCCTCGACGGATCGCACCGTCGAAATCCTGCGCGAGCTAGCCGCCCGGGACCGCCGCGTTCGCGTCATCCTCAACGCGCGGAACTTCGGCCCGGCGCGCTCGGTGTTCAACGGGCTGCTGGCCACGCGAGGCGACGCGGTCGTGCCGTTGCTGGCCGCCGACCAGCAGGACCCGCCGGAGGTCATCGTCGAGTTCGTCCGCCACTGGGAGGCCGGGCACGAGGTCGTCTTCGGCATCCGAGCGAATCGCGAGGAGGGCTGGCTGATGCGGTCGGCCCGTCGGGCGTACTACCGCCTGGTGACGCGCTTCGCCGACATTCACATTCCCCCCGACGTGGGCGAGTTCCAGCTCATCGACCGCGTGGTCGTCGACGCGCTGCGGCGCTGCGACGACTACTACCCCTACCTCCGCGGGCTGATCGCCTCGTGCGGCTTCCGCGCCGTGGGCGTGAGCTACACCTGGCGCGCCCGGCGCAAGGGGCTGTCCAAGAATCGCCTCTATCACCTGGTGGACCAGGGGCTTAACGGGCTGATCTCGTTCACGAACATCCCCCTGCGATTGTGCCTGCTGTTCGGGCTGCTCCTGGCCGCGGCCAGCCTGCTGTTTGCCATCGTCGTCTTCGTCGTGAACCTGATCTACTTCCGCGAGCTCTCGCCGCCCGGCATCCCCACGCTCATCGTGGCCATCTTCTTCTTCTCGGGCGTGCAGCTCTTCTTCTTCGGCGTGCTGGGGGAGTACATCAGCGCGATCCACGCCCAGGTCCGCAAGCGACCGCTGGTGGTTGAGCGCGAGCGGATCAACTTCTGAGGAAGCCGCGTTGCGGCGCGCGGGGCTGCGCCGCGTGAGCGCGGCCAGTCCGACCGCTTGCGCGGTCGGCTCGGACCGGGCTCGACCGTGTCGGCGGCGCCGGTATCCCCGACACCAGAGCCGATCGCGCGAGCGATCGGTCCCCGCCAGTACGGACAGCCGCCCGACCACTTGCGCGGTCGGCTCGGATGGAGAGGGCGCGATCCCATCTATAATGTGGTACACAAGCGCCGCTGACAGCATCACCAGGAGGAGAGAGACACCCATGCAACGCTTCTCTGGTCACCGAGCGAGGCATCGCCTCGCCAGCCCTCCCTGCCCGCACGGGATCGCGACCGCCATGGCCACGCTCGCGGCCTTGCTCGCCGGCAACGTCGGCGCTACCGCTCAGGATCTCTCTCAACCCGGTCCCTTCGCCGGCGGCTGGCGCACGGTCACCGTAACGCGGCCCAACAGCACCACCTTCAACGCGCGACTGCACTACCCCGCGACCGGCGCCGGCGGCCAGAACGCCGCGTTCGACCCGACCGGCGGCCCGTACCCGGCAATCTCCTTCGGGCACGGCTTCCTCCAGCCGGTCACGCAGTACCAAAGCACCTGCCAGCACCTGGCCACGCACGGGTACTTCGTTATCGCCAGCGAATCGGAGGGCGGGCTGTTCCCCAGTCATGCGAACTTCGCCGCCGACCTGCGTCACTGCCTGACCTGGCTCGAGCAGCAGAACGCCAATCCCGCCTCGCTCTACTTCCAGGCGATCGAAACGCAGGCGTTCGGGCTCTCGGGGCACTCGATGGGGGGAGGGGCGAGCATCCTGGCCGCGGCGGCCGACCCGCGCGTCCGCGTCGTGGCGAACCTGGCTGCCGCCGAGACGAATCCTTCCGCCATCGCAGCCATGGCCAACGTATCGGTTCCGGTGGTGCTCATCTCCGGCACACAGGACTCGATCACGCCCATCAGCACAAACACGCAGCCGATGTATTCCGCCGGCGCGGCACCTAAGCAGCTTCCGGCCATCCTGGGCGGTTTCCATTGCGGCTTCACCGACGGCAGTTTCATCGGTTGCGACTCGGGCGGCATCTCGCGCAGCCAGCAGCTCGCCATCACGCGGCGGTTGCTCACGCAGTCTTTCGACCTGTATCTGAAAGGCGACCCGACTCACTGGCGAAGCGTCTGGGGACCGGAGCGCGATCTGGCCACGGACGTGACAACCTCGGCGGCCTCGGGAATCCTCGTCGGCCCCCTGGACCTCACGATCGCCGCCTGCCCGGGCAGCGTTGCCACCGCCCCGCTCACCGTGACGAATACGGGCTCTTTCTCGACCAGCTACTCGCTGTCGGCGGAGGATTCCAGCTGGCCGGTCACGATCACCCCCGCGCAGACCGCGACGCTCCCGCCCGGCGCGTCCGCGACGTTCGCCGTGTCCATCGATACACCGCCAGGCGTTCTTGCGGCTCAGACGACGGCGCTCGTCAGCGCCCGAAGCGATCGGGATGGCGGGACGCGCGGCTGGACTGGGGTGACGTTTCAGCGCCCCGCGGGCAGAGGCGACCTGAACTGCGACGGCGTCGTGAGCTTCGACGACATCGACGCTTTCGTTATCGCCCTGTCTGGCGAGGCGGCTTACGCGGCCGCTTACCCCGATTGCCAGTGGCTCCGGGCCGATTGCGACTGCGATGGCGCGGTCACGTTCGACGACATTGACCCGTTTGTCCGCCAGATCGGCCAGTAAGCCGCGCGACGCTGCCTGTCATCGATGCTCATGCATGTGTGACGGGGGCAATTCCGAGCAGGCGGTGGTGCCGGACCTTCGCATCTCACCAAACGGCGCGGCGCCGCGATGCTCGTCGGACGCGGGAGTCCGGCGCAACCGGCCGAGACGAAACGCGTCTGGTGTGTCGCCACTGGTCGCGACGCGAGGAGCCATTACCCAGGCCAGGCCGGCGTGAAGCATCAGGCGGACGCCGCCTGGTGCCAGCGTCCCCTCACCTCCCCACTTCCTTACCCGTTGACTCCTCGACTCCTTGACTTCTCGACGCCTTGCCCAGACGCGCTCCGTGCACCCCACCCGCCTCACGACCCCAGCAGCGCCACGAACGCGTCGATGTCGTCGAAGTCCACCGCGTCGCTCAGGTTCGCGTCGGCCAGAAGCCACGTGCAGTCGGGATACTGCACCGCGTACGCCGCCGGCCCGCTCA
>CAADGM010000166.1 GCA_900696535.1 uncultured Planctomycetota bacterium | reverse complement strand
GGGACGAGCGGGAGGGCGGCTTCTTCTTCACGCCCCACGACCACGAGCCGCTTATCGCGCGAAGCAAGGAGGCCCGCGACAACGCCGTCCCGTCGGGCAACTCCGTGCAGCTCCTGAACCTGCTTCGACTCGCGGCGATGCTCGGCGACGAGCAGCTCGCGACTCTGGCCCGAAGAACGATCGAGGTCTTCGCGGCCGAGGTGGCTGAGTCGCCGTGGTCCAGCGAGCGGTTCCTGGCCGCGCTGGACTTCGCCCGCGCCGGGCCGGTGGAAGTGGTGGTCGTCGGCGGCTCGGGCGATCCGCGCACGCAAGCGCTGCTGCGCTCTGTGTATGGGGCGTATGTGCCCAACCGCGTCCTCTTGCTGCTCGACCCGGACAGCCCCGACGCGGCGCCGCCATCGCCGCTCCTGCGGGGGCGCGGGGCCGTGGGCGGCCAACCGGCGGCGTACGTGTGCCGCGCGGGCGTGTGCCAGGCGCCAGTGACCGAAGCGGCGCAGCTGGCCAGGCTCCTCGCCGGAACGTGACTCGTCTCGTAGGTGGACGCGCCGGCGTTGAACTGAACGGCCCTCACAAGGTCGGCGCGGGGCCAGAACACGGGGACGTTTACTTCGCTTCGCCTCCCCCCCGGGCCTCGCCGCTCCTGCCCCCCCGGCTTCGCCTCGCCCGCCCCCCGGGCCTCGCCGCTCCTGCCCCCCCCGGCTTCGCGCCGCCTGCTTCCGTTCAGCCGCCCTGGCTACCTCGCAAACCTGGCCCCCAGCCGCCAGCGACGCTGTTCGCAGCCCGAAGGGCTGGTCGACAGTAGCCGGGCGGCAAGCCGTGGCGCAGCCACGGCGCCGCCCCCGGACACGCGGCCCCTGTGAACACCGACCCTGAAAGGGTCGGCGAAGCGCCATGTGCCCCGCGTCGGCGCTCCGGCCCTTGACCTCGATGAATGATCGGGAACGCTACCCGTTCCCGCGCGCGGCCGCGTTCACGCGCGACAGAAATAGCGTCCGTCGCGACGTGCCACCGGGCGGCGTCGCGACGGTGCTGGCTGGATGCATCGAAACGTGCGAAACGGGATTCGTGCAGGCCGCCGCCTCGGCGGCCGGTTACTCAGAATTTCGAGCCCACGCTGCCCGGCGCCAGGTCCTCGTTCGTGGTCTTCTGATCCCGGAACTCCACCTCGAACGCGCGACTCAGGACGTTGATTCCGCCCTTGTGCGGGCCAACCACGTGCCCGCCCTCCATCTCAACCATGTCGCGCAGGAACGTCGCCCGCTGGATCACCAGGATCTGGGCATCCAGCGCGGCATTACCCGTCAGCCGGAGGCGGTCTTTGCGGTAGATCCGCCCGTCCATGAAGCCGAAGTGCTCCCGCGTGTAGCTGAAGCTCTCGGGCGTCAACGTCGCGTCCACGAAGCTGTTGGGGTTGTAGTCGCGGCTGATCGTGCCGTTCACCTGGTTGGCGGCGGCCTCGCGATAGGTGTACCGCAGTGGCCGCGTCTTCTTGGGCCAGCCGACACGCGCGGCCGGACACACGAACAGCCCCGCGGTTTCGCCGATGTAGCGCGGCATGAGCAGGTTGGGCAGCGACTCGGGCCAGCGCGTGCGGTCGAACGGATCGACCAGCTCGTCCGCCCAGTTTCCGCCGAAGCCCGGGACGCCCGCCAGCGTGCTGCCGTTGGTCATCGGCGAGCGCACGAAGGGAATCCGGTCGTTCCAATCGCTCATGTACGCCTGGAGGGCCACGCCGAGCTGATAGAGGTTGCTGCGGCAGGCGGCCGCCTTGCCTTGGGCGCGGGTGGCACCCAAGGCCGGCATGAGGATGCTCATCAGGATCGAGATGATCGCGACCACGACGAGCAGCTCGATGAGCGTGAACGCATTGCGTCGCATGTCCGAACCTCCTGTCCGAACTTCCTCGGCCGCCAAGGCCGCGCCGCCGTGGGCGGCTACGGCGCGCTCAGCGCCGCCACGAACGGATCGATGTCGTCGAAGCTCACCACGTCGTCCAGGTTGAGATCGTTGACGCACTTGTAGCTGCATCCGGGACCGGGAT
Organism: uncultured Planctomycetota bacterium; assembly: GCA_900696535.1. Classification (GTDB taxonomy): domain Bacteria; phylum Planctomycetota; class Phycisphaerae; order UBA1845; family Fen-1342; genus CAADGM01. The sequence continues at coordinate 13,700 of CAADGM010000166.1, read as the reverse complement.
TCGTCGCCTGCCAGCTCGCCTCGCCACTGAGCGCGGCGACGAAGGCATCGATGTCGTCGAAGTTGAGCACGCCGTCGCAGTTGGCGTCGCCGCCGCGCTGGACGCCGCAGACGCTCGCCGCGGCGATGATCGTTGCGTCGTAGCCGATCGTGTCGGTAAAAATCGGGTCATTGCTGTTGTTGACGCCGAAACCGGTCGACTCGAGATAGACGAAGCGGTCCTGCCCGGCGGTGAGGCGCGGCAGGACGACGGCATCGAGATAGGCGCCCAGGTCGCCGCCGAAGTCGGCCAGCGGCAAGCCGCCGTTGCCCGGGTCAGCGTAGTTCTCGCCCGGGAAGCCGATCAGGATCGTGGCCGTTCCACCGGCCAGTCCGTTGGCTGTGTTCACCACGCGGCCGACGTCACCGATTGCGACGCTGGGCCAGCCGGTCGGTCCGAGTCCCTCGCCGGCCAGCGGCTGGAACGTGTTGGTGATGCGGTCGCGCAGCACCAGCCAGCCGCGCAGCCGCCCGAAGAACTGCATGCTTCCCAATACCTCCGGAGAGCTGACGTCGGGATCGAGCGAGTCTTCCCACAGCTCGAATCCCAGATCCTCGATGCGGAAGACGCCGCGCAACGCGCCGCTGCTGCCGGCGAAGCGCGTGAGCGTTCCGACGCGCGTGTCGATGGTCGGGTTCGGGCCGGGCAGCTTGCTGCCGTCGGGCTGCGTGCCTGCGATGGTCGCGATGATGGTCGCGATCTTCGGACCGAATCCCGGGGCGCCTTCGTTGCAGCCCGTGATATCCAGATCGGCGAGCACGATCTGGCCGGCCGCCAGGTCGGGCATGAGCCGGATGTAGCTGTCAGAACCGGGGATCTCGACCGCGTTGACATCCACGACCGGGATCAGGCTCCGTTGACCGTTATTCAGGTCGCCATCCAGATCGAGCAGCGGGCCTCCGAGAAACTCGATCCCCATGAACGGAACCCCGCCCGCGAAGGGCAGGTTGCCGCGCCGCCAGAGGAAGCTGAGCGAGCCGAGGCGGTTAGGCTGGTACATCGGGACGCCGAAGCCGACGTAGCTCACGACCGGGCCAATGTTGGTGGTGCCGGCGAGCCGGTCGCCGTCGTTGATAGGCTGGATGCCCTGCGGCTGTCCCGGGATGTAGCGCGTGGCGCCCGGGTAGCGCAGCGCGTCGACCCCCGTGAGCAGGTGGTAATTCTCGGCCGCGGCTGAGGCGACCACGAGCAAGGTGACCGCAACGATCGCATAACGAGTAAGGCAGCGCATTCCTTCAATCCTCTCGTAGCCCGCGGGCGGGTGGGCCGGTGTCCACGACAGCATGACGGCGCGTCACCCGCAGACGGCGCGGGGCTTGCTTTCCCAGTTGAATGCAGGCACGAATACGAATGCGGCCGGACTACCCGAGGGCGGGAGTCGGCGCACAGGCGGCAGGCGAGTCAGCGCGGCGGGGCGCGGTCAGGCAGGGTCCGCAAGAGCGGCGGGGCGAGGATATTGAGCAGGCAGGCATCGCCACGCTGGGCGATCCAAAGTCGCAGTGGTGCACGGCCCGCGGACGTCGCCGGCGCGGAACGGCGCAGGCCGACCGCCACGAGCACCAGAGACGCCAGGAGCACCGAACCCGTCACCGTCTGAACGGCGATCGGCAGCTCGGCCGGCAGGCCGGCGTTGTGCCACTGACGCGCGAGTACGTCGGCGTGCAGCAGCGTAAACGCGACGGTCAGCACGAGAACCGACCGCCGACTCGCCCGCACACGGAGGAAAGGCACGTCGAGCAGCTTGGAAACGAAGAACGCCTGGCTCACGCCCAGGCCGGCAACGCGGAGGAGCGCGTCACTCGACGGGGCTTGAAACAGCGCGGCGACGGCGGCTGCCATTCCAGGCACGTGGCTGGCGATCATCACGGCCCAGAAGATCATCCAGGCCGTGTCAGCCAGTCGCGTCGTGCGGGTCGTGCTGGATGTATTGCTCGACACCGTGTTCAGCGCTCTCCGCGTGGCAGCCGACTTCGCCGCGGGGGCGAAGCTCGGAGTGCAACGCGCAGGCAAGTTAATCGTCGCCGGCATGGGATGCCAGAGGCCGACGACGAAATTTCTAATCTGTACGACGCAGTCCCAATTCCGCCACCGCATCAGCACGCCGCGGGCGCCGCCGAACCAGCACCGACCGTGCACGGTTTCCACGCCCCACCGCCGCGGCGGCACGCGATCAGGTCGCGTGCCGCCCGATGAACGCACGCAGCGCATCCCAGGGTGCATCCGGCCGCGACCACAGCCCTTCGTGCTCGCCGCCCGGAATCTCGATCAGGGCCTTCTCCGCCGCGGGGCTGGCCTCGAACATCGCGCGCCCGAAGCGCGGCGGAGTGACCCTGTCTCGGTCGCCCTGGATTACCAGCAGCGGCGCCTGCACGCGGCGGATCCTGGAGATGGGTTGCTCGCGCTGGCCAATCGCCCCCGTTGGCTCGAACCGCATCAGCGACAGGCCGATCGTCGCAGTCAGGTGCTCGGCGAAGTCGTCGACGCTCGTGATGGCCCCCTGAAGCACCACGCCCGCGAGAGGCCGCTCGGAGGCCAGGTACGTCGCGACGGTCGTGCCGAGCGAGTAGCCGAACGCGAACACCGCCCGCCCTGAGGGATTCACGCGCGGCAGTAGCTCGTCGTAGGTCTTCAGCACGTCGTGCTGGACCGCGTCGAACGTCGGCTCGCCCTCCGAGAAGCCGTAGCCCCGGTAGTCCATGCACAGCACGCGCGCCTGAGTCTCACGCGCCAGGCGCGTGAGGAACCGGCCCGCCGCCATCACCGTCATCTCGCGGCCATAGAAGTACAGCACCAGCGGGGGATCCGAAGCGTCCAGGGGCGTCACGAGCCAGCCCCGGAGCGTCACGTCCCGCTCGGCCGGGAAGGTCACCGGCTCGATGCGGACCCCCTCGGGCCAGAACGCCACGGGCCGCGGCGCGAAGGCGTCGCGCTCGGTGAAGGTCCGCACACATCCGGGGGCGACCGCCGTGATCAGCCCGGCGAGCAGTACGTAGCACACCAACCGCATGCTGAGGAGCCCTCGGACTATTGCGTGACCCGGACGAAGGCCGTGTTATCGCAGCGCGGGCCCCGGATCGAGCGCCGTACAAGACCGGCCGGAGGCCGGTCCCCCAGTGGAGCTTGCTTCGCGATCTACAGGTTCCCCCGCCGGGCCTGCTCGCGCTCCAGCGAAACAAAGAGCGCCTTGAAGTTGCCCTGACCGAAGCCGCGACATCCGTGCCGCTCGATCACCTCGTAGAAGAGCGTCGGGCGATCCTGCACGGGCTGGGTGAAGATCTGGAGCAGGTACCCGTCCTCGTCGCGGTCGACGAGGATGCCGAGCTCCTGGAGCTCGTCGTAATCCTCGTCGATCTTGCCGATCCGGTCGCGGAGGTCCTCGTAGTAGGTGTCCGGGACACGGAGGAAGTCGATCTCGCGCTTGCGCAGCTCGCGGACGGTGGCGCAGATGTCCTTCGTGTTCATGGCGACGTGCTGTACGCCGGGGCCGTTGTACCACTCGAGGTACTCGTCGATCTGGCTCTTCCTGCGCCCCTCGGCCGGCTCGTTGATCGGGAACTTGAGCTTGCCCGCGCCGTTCTCCATGACCTTGCTCATCAGGGCCGAGTATTCGGTGCTGATGTCGTCGTCAGTGAAGTGCTTGAGCTGGCCGAAGCCCATCATCTGCTCGTACCAGCGGGCCCAGTAGTCCATCTCGCCGAGGTACACGTTGGTGACGATGTGGTCGACCGCCGCCAGGCCCACGCCCCCCGCCCCGCTGACGTTCAGCGGCTTGTAGCCCGGCGCGAACGGCCCGCGGTAGCTGCCGCGCTCCACGAACTTGAACACGGTGTCCCCGGCGTACTTGATCACGCCAGTCTTGAGCGTACCGAACTCGTCCTCGGCGGCGGTTGCGGGCTGGAGGATCGTGGCCCCGCGGGTCTTCAGCTCGCGCATGGCCTGGTCACAGTCGGCCACCTCGATCCCGATGACCTTCACGCCGTCCCCGTGTAGCGCGCAGTGCCGCGCGACCTCGTCGTCCGGGGTCAGCGCGCAGGTCAGGACCAGCCGGACGTTACCCTGCTGCATGACGTAGCTGGCCCGCGTGCGGCAGCCTGTCTCCTGACCCATCTTGGCGACCGGCTTGAAGCCGAAGGACTTGTCGTAGAAGTGCGCCGCCTGGCGCGCGTTGCCGACGTAGAACTCGACGTGGTCGTAGCCGCGGATGGGGAAGAAGTCTTCGTGCGGTCGGTCCTGGCGCGACATGGGCGTCGCCCTGTTCTTCCTCGCCGAAATCGGCCCGCGCGGCGCGGCCCGGCGCCCCGTCGGCCCGTCGCCCCGGAGGAGGCGGGGCGACGGGGGCGATTATAACCGGACGATCAACGCGGCGCGACGCACGGGGCGTCAGATGCCCGGCATGCCGGCGGGCTGGTCGGGCGCCCGGACGCTGCGGAGCAGGGCCTCGGTCTGGGCGCGGAGCTTGTCGAAGTCGCTCGCCGCGGGGCTCTCGCTCAGCGAGCGGAGCGGGGCGGGCTCGCCTCCCTCGACCGCCTCGACCTCCATCTTCATCTCCTGGTAGCTCTTGAAGCCGGTCCCGGCCGGGATCAGGCGACCCAGGATCACGTTCTCCTTCAGGCCGACGAGCTTGTCCTCCTGCCCGCCCAGCGAGGCCTGCGTGAGGACCTTGGTCGTCTCCTGGAAGGAGGCCGCCGAGATGAACGACTCGCTCTGGAGGCTGGCCTTGGTGATGCCCAGCAGGAGCGTCTTGGCATTGGCGGGCTTGGGCTTGCGGCCCTTGGCGGGCATGCCGCCATCCGCCTCGACGGCCTCGTTCTTGGCCGCGAATTCCTCGCGCGTGACGATCTGCCCGACCTGGAAGTCGGTGTCGCCCGGCTCGGCGATCTTGGCGCACTTGGCCAGGCGGAGGTTCTCGTCGCGGAAGCGGAACTTGTCGATGACCTCGTTGGGGAGGAAGACCGAGTCGCCCTCGCTGTCGACCTTCACTTTGCGGGTCATCTGCGACAGGATGATCTCGATGTGCTTGTCGTTGATGGTCACGTTCTGCTGGCGGTAGACACCCTGCACCTCGCGCAGCAGATAGGCGTGCAGGTCCTCCTCGCCGTTGATCCGCAGGATGTCGTGCGGAATGAGCGGGCCCTCGCACAGCGGCTGGCCGGCCTCGACGTAGTCGTCGGCGTGGACCAGGAGCTGCTTGTCCTGCGGTACGTGGTGCTCACGCTCCATGCCCGACTCCGATCGCACCACGACGGTCATCTTGCCGCGGCGGCGGTCGGACTGGATAGACACGCGGCCCGAAATCTCCGCCAACACCGCGGGCTCCTTGGGCTTGCGGGCCTCGAAGATCTCGGTCACGCGCGGCAGACCGCCGGTGATGTCCTGGGTACCGACGATCTCCCGCGGCTGGCGGGCGAGGAGGTGGCCGGGCTTGACGGCGTCGCCCTCGCGCACCTCGATACGGGCCTTGGCGGGCAGGTGGTGGAACTCGCGGATCTCGCCGTCGCGGCCCTCGACGATGATTCGAGGGTGCTTGTCGCCCTTGTGCTCGATGACGACGTACTTGCTGTCCTCCCGGCCTTCCTGCTCCTGGCGGACGGTCTCGCCGTCGATCACGTCGGTGAAGCGGACGAAGCCTTCCTTCTCGGCCAGGACCGGGGTGAAGTGCGCGTCCCACTTGACGATCGCGGCCCGGACCGGCGCCTTCTCCCCGTTGGCGAAGAGGATCGTCGCGCCGTAGGGGACCTTCTGGCGATCCAGCTCGCGGCCCTTGTCGTCCTGCATGACGATTTCGCCGTTGCGCTTCAGCACGCGCCAGATCGGCTTCCCGGACTCGGGATCGACCGTCTCGACGGCGTTCACGTTCGAATACACGACCGTGACGGGCTCCCGCTGGCCGTTGAGAATCTCGCTCTCGGTGATCGCACGGCTGGCCACGCCGCCAGTGTGGAACGTGCGCATCGTGAGCTGCGTTCCGGGCTCGCCGATGGACTGGGCGGCGATGATGCCGATGGCCAGCCCCTCCTCGACCAGACGGCCGGTGGACAGGTCGGCCCCGTAGCACAGGGCACACACGCCGCGGCGACTCTCGCACGTGAGCGGGCTGCGGACGCGGATGCTCTCCAGGCCCAGGCCGCCGTCCTCGGGCTTGGCGTCGAGCCGGCGGGCGATGGCGGGCGTGATGAGCTCGTTCTCGCGGACGATGATCTCGTCGGTGCGGATGTCGTGGATCGTGTCGCGGGCGACGCGGCCCTTGATGAGCTCGCTGAGCTTCACGTCGACCTCTTCGCCCTTCATGATGCGTGACTTGGTGATGCCCTCGATCGTGCCGCAGTCGTGCTCGTTGACGATGACGTTCTGGGCCACGTCGGCCAGCTTGCGGGTCAGGTAGCCCGAGTCGGCCGTCTTGAGGGCGGTGTCGGCCAGGCCCTTGCGGGCGCCGTGCGTCGAGCTGAAGTACTCGAGCACCGTCAGGCCTTCACGGAAGTTCGCCTTGATGGGCGCCTCGATGATCTCGCCCGAGGGCTTGGCCATCAGGGCGCGCATGCCGGCGAGCTGGCGGATCTGGTCGACCGAGCCGCGGGCGCCCGAGTCGGTCATCAGGAAGATCGGGTTGAGATAGGGCGCGCCCTTGGAGTAGTCACGCGGGTCGGCGGGCGGCTTGATCTCCATCCCGCCGGGATCGCGCCAGTCGGCCTTCAGCCCCTCCATCATGTCGGCCGTGAGCTTCTCGCGGGCGTGCACCCAGATGTCGATGAGCTGGTTGTGCCGCTCCATCGGCGTGATCACGCCGTTCTCGAAGTTCTTCTCCACGCGGTCGGCGACCTTCTGGGCCGCCTCCAGGATGCGAGCCTTCGTGTCCGGGATGCGCAGGTCCGACAGGGCAAACGACAGGCCCGCCAGTGTGCTCCAGCGGAAGCCCAGCTCCTTGATCCGGTCCAGCAGCGCGATCGTCTCCGCGCGCCGCAGCCGCGCGTGGCAGTCGTCGATCACCCGCGAGAGCCCCTTGCCAATCGGGTAGTTGTAGAAGGGCATCTCCGGGTGCAGCATGTCGTTGAAGATGCAGCGGCCGACGGTCGTCAGCAGCAGCGCGTTCTTCGGGGCCGGCTCCGCCTGGCTGTCCTTGCTGGCGACGACCTGGCGGCGGTCGATGCGCACCTTGATCGGCGTGTGCATGCCGATCTGCCCGAGCTGGTAGGCCATGATGGCCTCGGCCAGGCTCGTGAACGCCCGCTCACGGCCCTTGGGCTGCTCGCCCTTCTCGCCGTGGTGGACGCAGGTCAGGTAGTAGATGCCCATGATCATGTCCTGGGAGGCGGACATGATCGGGCTGCCGTTGGCCGGGCTGAAGATGTTGTTGGTCGACATCATCAGCACGTGCGCCTCGGCCTGGGCCTCGATCGACAGGGGCAGGTGGACGGCCATCTGGTCCCCGTCGAAGTCGGCGTTGAAGCCCTTGCACACCAGCGGGTGAATGCGAATGGCGTTGCCTTCCACCAGCACCGGCTCGAAGGCCTGGATACCCATGCGGTGCAGCGTCGGCGCGCGGTTGAGCAGCACCGGGTGCTGGTAGATGACCTCCTCGAGGATGTCCCAGATCTGCTGGTCCCGGCGCTCCAGCATCTTCTTGGCGCTCTTGATCGTGTCCGCCAGGCCGCGGTCCCGCAGCTTGCGAATGATGAAGGGCTGGTACAGCTCCAGGGCGATCTTCTTGGGCAGGCCGCACTGGTGCAGCCGCAGCTCCGGCCCGACCACCACCACCGAGCGGGCCGAGTAGTCCACGCGCTTGCCCAGCAGGTTCTCGCGGAAGCGCCCCTGCTTGCCCTTGATCATGTCCGTCAGGCTCTTGAGCGGACGATTGCTGCTGCCCAGCACCGGCCGCCGGCAGCGGCCGTTGTCGAACAGCGCGTCCACCGCCTGCTGCAGCATCCGCTTCTCGTTGCGGATGATGACCTCCGGCGCGTTCAGGTCGATCAGCTTCTTAAGCCGGTTGTTGCGGTTGATGATGCGGCGGTACAGGTCGTTCAGGTCGCTCGAGGCGAAGTTGCCGCTGTCGAGCAGGACCAGCGGGCGCAGGTCCGGCGGAATGACCGGGATGACCTCGAGGATCATCCAGCCGGGATCGTTGTTGCTCAGCCGGATGTGCTCGACCAGCTTGAGCTGCTGGCTGAGCTCCTTGATCTTCTGCTTGCTGTTAGTCTTGCGCAGGGCGTCCAGGAGCTGCCGGGACAGCTCGGCCAGGTTGATCTGGGCCAGCAGCTCCTTGATCGCCTCGGCCCCCATCAACGCGCGGAAACCGCTCTCGCCGTACTCGTCCATCGCCCGGCGGTACTCCTCCTCGGTGAGGAGCTGCTTGGCTTCCAGCTTGGACTGGCCGGGATGGACGACCACGTACTCCTGGAAGTAGATGATCTTCTCGAGGTCGCTGGTCTTCATGTCGAGCAGCGTGCCCAGGCGGCTGGGCATGGCCTTGAAGAACCAGATGTGGGCCACGGGGGCGGCCAGGTTGATGTGGCCCATGCGCTTGCGCCGCACGCGGCTGTGCGTCACCTTGACGCCGCAGCGGTCGCAGATCATCCCCTTGTGCTTCGTGCCCTTGTACTTCCCGCAGAAGCACTCCCAGTCCCGCTCGGGGCCGAAGATCCGCTCGCAGAACAGGCCATCTTTCTCGGCCCGGTACGTGCGGTAATTGATCGTCTCGGGCTTCTTCACCTCGCCGAAGGACCAGCTCCGGATGTCGTTCGGGCTGGCCAGCGAGATGCGGACGGCGGTGAAGTCGTTGATCCGGTCGTAAACGGTATCAGCCATCGGGTTTTGAACCTCGGTTGTCGGTACCTTCGGCGTCGGATGTCGCGCCGCAGTGACTGCCGCTCTCTCTCGGCCGCCGGCAGGCGGTCAGGGCTCGCCGGGGAACTCAGGACACGGTCTTGGTGACGCCGGCCCAGTCCGGCGCCATGAGCGTCACGCCCACCAGGCCGCCGTTGCGCTTGAAGCCCAGCTCCTCGCAGAAGTCGAGCTCGGTGCCGTAGGCCACGGTGTCGACGCGCTGCGCGCCGTCGGCGAACAGCGCATCGAGGACGCGCGCGGCCATCTCGCGAGCGATGCCGTGCGTGTCGTGCTCGACCCGGCCGTCGGTCCGCGTGACGCAACCCGGACCCTGGTAGCTCGGGTCGAGCTTGCACTCGGTCAGGTAGCCGCGGACGCCGTCGGACACGCCGCGGGCCAGGCCGACCAGCCGGCCGTCGACCCGGGCCGTCACCAAAGCCGTGCTCTTCTTGATCATCTTGCGGATCTGCTCGGGCTGGGCGGCAAGCGTGTGGCCCAGGCGCCGGTAGAACTCCGTCAGCTCGTGGGGCGTGCTGTCCGCTCCATCGCCGTACTGGACGTCCACCATGGCTGCGCTCCTTGTGAAACCGTGCCGCGGCTAGACCAGGCGCCGCTTCTCGAGCTGGATGTTGAGCCCCAGCCCGCGGATCTCGTTGCAGAGCACGTCGAACGAGACGGGCGTGCCGGCATCGAGCGTGTTCGTGCCCTTGACCATGCTCTCGTAGATCTTGGTGCGGCCCTCGACGTCGTCGCTCTTGACCGTGAGCAGCTCCTGTAGCACGTAGGCCGCCCCGTACGCCTCCAGGCCCCAGACTTCCATCTCGCCGAAGCGCTGGCCGCCCGTGCGGGCCTTGCCGCCCAGCGGCTGCTGGGTGATGAGGCTGTAGGGGCCGGTCGAGCGCGCGTGGATCTTGTCATCGACCAGGTGGTGAAGCTTGAGCATGTAGATGTAGCCGACCGTCACCGGCTGATCGAAACGATCCCCCGTACGGCCGTCGTAGAGCGGCACCTTGCCCGAGAGCGGCATCTCCGCCAGCAGCTCGCGCGTGTCGCCGGCCTGCTGAACGACCTCGATGTCCTCGCGGCGCCGGCGCACATGCTCGTTGGCCTCGGCCACGCAGGCGCGGATCTGGGCCTCGGTGGCGCCGTCGAAGACCGGCGTGACCACCTGGAACCCGAGCACCGCCGCCGCCCACCCCAGGTGCGTCTCGAGAATCTGGCCCACGTTCATGCGGCTCGGAACGCCCAGGGGGTTGAGCACGATGTCGACTGGCGTGCCGTCCTCGAGGAAGGGCATGTCCTCCTCGGGCATGATCTTGGCGATGACGCCCTTGTTGCCGTGCCGGCCGGCCATCTTGTCGCCCACGCTCAGCGTGCGCTTGGTCGCGACGTAGACCTTGACCATCTCCAGCACGCCGCTGGGAAGCTCGTCGCCGCGCTTCATGTGCGCAACCTTGCGGTCGCACTCCTCCTTGATGCCCGTGATCCGCGGCCAGTACTCGTTGTAGATCTCCTCGGCTTCGTTGCGCTTCTGCGCGGGCTTGACCCAGTTCAGCTTGAAGGTCTCGATCTGCTCCATGATGACGTCGGGGTTCTCGCTGCGGCCGACCTTCTGCCGGGTGTTCGGGTCCACGAGCACCTGGTCCGTCCGCGTCTCGATCGCCTCGACCATCTGCTTGAAGAGCTTGATCCGCTGCTCGTTGCACTCGACCTGGTGGGCCTTGATCTGCCGCTCGACGGCCTGCTTCTGCTCGTCGGACAGGTGCGTCCGGCGGGAGAAGTGCTTGGCCCCGATGACGATGCCCTCCTGGCCCGCAGGCAGCTCCAGCGAGTCGTTCTTCACGTCCTCGCCCGCGCGGCCGAAGATGGCGTGCAGCAGCTTCTCCTCGGGCGACAGCTCGGTCTTGCTCTTGGGCGAGACCTTGCCGACCAGGATGTCGTTGGCCTCCACCCGCGTGCCGATGCGGACGATGCCGCGCTCGTCCAGGTTGCGCAGGGCGCGCTCGGATACGTTCGGAATGTCTCGCGTGAACTCCTCGCGCCCCAGCTTCGTCTCGCGGATCTCGATGTCGTGCGACTCGATGTGGATGCTGGTGAAGGCGTCGGTCTTGACCAGCCGCTCGCTGATCAGGATGGCGTCCTCGTAGTTGTAGCCGTCGAAGGTCATGAAGGCGACCAGCACGTTGCGGCCCAGGGCCAGCTCGCCCAGGTGCGTCGAGGCGCCGTCCGCGATGATCTGTCCCGCCTCCACCTTCTGCCCGGGCCGCACGATCGGCTTCTGGTTCTGACACGTCCGCTCGTTGAGCCCGACGAACTTCCGCAGCACGTACTCGTCCACGTTGTCCAGCACGATCCGCTTCGAGTCGACGTATGTCACCGTGCCGCTGCGGCGGGCCTTGACCACCATGCCGCTGTTCTCGGCTACCGGCCGCTCCATGCCCGTCGAGATGATCGCCGGGTCCGTGCGGATCAGCGGCACGGCCTGCCGCTGCATGTTCGAGCCCATCAGGGCGCGGTTCGCGTCGTCGTGCTCCAGGAACGGAATCAGCGCGGCGGACACGCCCACCGTCTGCTTCGGCGAGATGTCCACGTAGTCGATCTGCTCGGCGGTTGCCTGCTTGAGGTCGCCGAACTTGCGCGCCAGCAGCACGCCGTCCTTCAGCGGCTGGGCCTTGCGCTTCGCCTCCGGCTTCTTGCGGCGTTCGACGTATTCCTTTCGCGGAACCGACGGCGGTGGCGTTTTGCCGTCGCTCTCCGTGGTGACCACGTCCGGCGGACCGAGCGTGGCGCGCATCTCCTCGTCGGCGCGCAGGAAGACGATCTCGCCATTCACCTTGCCACGCTCGACCTTGCGGTACGGGGTGGTCAGGAAGCCGTACTCGTCCACCGAACTGTAGATCCCCAGCGAGGCGATCAGGCCGATGTTGACGCCTTCGGGCGTCTCGATCGGGCAGACGCGGCCGTAGTGCGAGATGTGCACGTCGCGCACCTCGAACCCGGCCCGCTTGCGATTCAATCCGCCCGGCCCCAGGGCCGAAAGCCGCCGCTCGTGCGTAAGCTGGCTGAGCGGGTTGGTCTGGTCCACCACCTGCGACAGCTCACTGCGGCCGAAGAAGAAATCGATGGCCGAGGAGATGCTCTTGGTGTTCACCAGCTCGGCAATCTTGCCGATCGTCTCGGGGTCCTTGAGGCTCATGCGCTCCTGGACGGTGCGGCGGAGCTTGAGGAAGCCCTTGCGGAGCTCGTCGGCGGCGAGTTCGTCGATGGTGCGCAGGCGGCGGTTGCCCAGGTGGTCGATGTCGTCGACCTGGCCCTCGCCGCTGCGAAGCTTGAGCAGGTAGCGCAGCGACTCGACGAAGTCCTCCGGCCGCAGGACCATCTCGTTCTCGGGCACGCCCACCTCGAACTTGCGATTGAGGCGGAAGCGTCCGACCTTGCCGAGGCGGTAGCGGTTCTCGTCGTAGAACTTCTCTTCGAAGAGCTTGCGGGCCTTGTCGAGCTGCACGGGATTGCCCGGGCGCAGGCGGGCGTAGATCTTCTGGAGCGCCTCCTCGTGCGACGTGCTGTCGTCTTCCTGGAGCGTGTTCAGGATGATCGGGTCGGTCATCTTGGCGATGACGTCGACCTGCTTGAGCGAGGACTCGCGAATCTTGTTCAGCGCCTCGCCGATCTGCCGCCCGGCGCCGACCAGCTCCTCGCCCGTTTCCGGGTCGACCACGGCGGCGGCCGTCCACATCTCGGCCTTCAGGTTGGGCACCTTGGTGGACTTGGTCGCGTAGAAGGTCTTGATGAGCGCCTCGGTGCTCCCGTAGTCCTTGTGCATCGCCCGCAGGAACGTCGTGGCCGGGATCTTGCTCGACTGGTCAATCCGAACCGCCAGGATGTCCTTGCGCGTAACGTTGATCTCGATCCATGAGCCGCGCTCAGGGATGATGCGGCAGGCGTGCAGGGCGCGGTCGCCCTCGGCGCTCTCCTTGACGAAGTCGACGCCCGGCGAGCGGTGGAGCTGCGAGACAATGACCCGCTCCGAGCCATTGATGATGAACTCGCCCCCGCCGATCATCGTGGGAATTTCGCCCAGGAAGATCGACTCCTCCGTCATCTCCTCCTGCCCCTTGCGCTGCAGGCGGACGGTGATGCGGAAGGGCTTGCCGAAGGTCAGCCCCAGCTCGCGGCACTCATCCTCGTTGTAGCGCTCCTTGTCGAGGTGGTACTCGACGTAGTGCAGCGAGAGATTGCCGTCGTAGCTCTCGATCGGGAAGACCTCGCGGAGCAGGGCCTCGAGCCCGCTGTTGTCGCGCTTGCGCGGCTCGCGGTCCTCCTGGAGAAAGCGCGCGTACGACTCGCGCTGGAGCATCATCAGGTCGGGCACGCGCATCGCGTCCCCGTGGCGACTGAAGTCACGAACGCTGGTTATCTGCATGCGGGTAGCCCTCGCGTGTTACCCTGACGGACCGAACGCTCTTGTTCCCCCGTCTCGAAGTGGGTACAAAGCGCCGTGCAGAGGCTGCGCAGACCCAGACCCTGGTCCGCATGGTTGGCCTCTTCAGCCCGCCGCCGGTGCGCCGCACACCGTCGGGCCGACACGCATGTCACCGCATCGAGCAAGCCCTGTATTATGGACGACACCGTGCCGACCGTGCAAGAGGCGCGCCGCGGATCGGCTCCCGCCCGAACCGGCCAAGCGCTGCCGCAGAAATTGGCGCGTAACTCTTTACAATAAAAGGCCTTACCGTTGACAAGGGAGCACCGCCCCGTCGCCCCCCCCGCCGGCCCGTTCGTCGGAATCGACTACGGCCTTCGCCGCATCGGCCTCGCCCTCGCCGCCAGCGACGGTCGCTTCC
>CAADGM010000165.1 GCA_900696535.1 uncultured Planctomycetota bacterium | reverse complement strand
GCGTACCTACGCCTGGTGGGGAGCAGCCCCGTCGACTGGACCAGCCGCCGGCATTTCTTCGGCGCTGCCATTCGGGCGATGCGCCAGATTCTCGTCGACTTCGCACGTAAACAAGGAGCTCAGAAGCGCGGCGGGGCGGCTCGCCGCGTGTCGCTCGACGTTGCCGACCTGCCCGTCGGCGGCATTGCAACGGACGGCGTCGACCCGTTGGCGCTGGACGAGGCCCTGACCCGGCTGGAAACCGAGGCACCGCGCGCCGCGGAAGTCGTCCAATTGCAGTACTTCGCCGGCCTGACGGGCGACGAGATCGCGCGGCAACTCGGCGTGTCGCCGCGCACTGTGGACAACGACAGTCTTTTTGCGCGCGCCTGGCTGCGACGCGAGCTGTCGAAAGGCGGGTAGACCGCGCCGCAGGAGGAGCCAGCCCTGGCCGAGACGCGCACCGAGCGTGTCCAGGCGCTCTTCGCCGAGGCGTTGACGCGCGACGCCACCGAGCGCGCCGCGTATCTCTCCGGCGTCTGCGGCGACGACGCGACCCTGCGCGACGAGGTCGCCGACCTGCTCGCCGTCGCTGCCAGCCTGCCCGAGGACTTCCTCCGCCCCCTGCGGCAAGTATCCCTCGACGCGCCCGACGCGGGGCGAGCCGTGGCCGCGCCGACCGCTGGCTCGGCAGCGGGTCCACCGATCGGCCCAGCCGAGGGGGTTCAACGCAGGCCCGACTGGCCGCCCTTAGACTCGACCGGGGCGGACGGGTTGGACGGCGGCGACGACACCGCCACCGCCCTGGTCGGCAGTCACGTCGGCGCGTTTGAGGTCTTGCGGGTCATCGCCGGCGGCGGCATGGGCGTGGTCTACGAGGCCCGTCAGCAACAGCCCCGCCGCCCCGTGGCTCTGAAGATCATGAAACCCGGGTATGCCACCCCGGCCATGCTGCGCCGGTTTCAGCTCGAGGCCGAACTGCTTGGCCGGCTGCGACACCCGAACATCGCGCAGGTATACCAGGCCGGCCTGGCCGACACGCCCCTGGGCAAGCTGCCCTACTTCGCCCTGGAGTACGTCGCCGGCGCCCGAACGATCACGCAGTACGCCTACGAGGAAAGCCTCAACCTGCGCCAACGTCTGGCCCTGTTCGCCACCGTCTGCGACGCGGTGCAGCACGGACACCGCAACGGGGTCATCCACCGCGACCTCAAGCCCGCCAACATCCTGGTCGACGAGCACGGCCAGCCCAAGCTGATCGACTTCGGCGTGGCCCGCCTGACCGAGCGCAACACCGGCCTGACTACCGCCCACACGCTGGCCGGCCAGATCGTCGGCACCGTCCAGTATATGAGCCCCGAACAATGCGACGGCGACCCCGCTGCCGTCGACACGCGCAGCGACGTGTACTCCCTCGGCGTCATTCTCTACGAGCTGCTCACCGGCACGCTGCCCTACCGGGCCTCCAGCGCATCTCTACTCTCGGCCACGCGGACGATCCGCGAGCACGAGCCGGCCCGGCCATCGACGATCAACCGCAAGCTCCGCGGCGCCATCGAGACGGTCGTTCTCAAGGCCCTTGAGAAGGACCGCGAGCGGCGCTATTTGTCCGCCGACGCCCTGGCCCGCGACATTCGACACGTGCTCAGCCGCGAGCCGATCGAGGCGCGCCGACCGACGCTGCTGACCGGCCTGGTCAGGTGGGCCGTGAGGCATCCGGTGATGGTGACCTTGGGGGTCTGCGCGGTGCTGATCGTCCTAACAGGTGGCGCGGTGGGCCTCACCTGGTGGTACGCGATGATGCGGCCGGACCATGTTGAAGCGCTGGAGCCGGAGCGTCGGAAGGCGGTCCTGCGGACCGCGGCGGGGCGTGTGCTCGAAACCTGGGGCGGAACTGAGCCGGGCGCTGTGGAGTTCGCACGCGACATGTGGCTGACGATCGGCGGGACCGAGCGGCACGTCGCGATCATCGGATTCAAGAACGCTGAGGGGCTCGAGTGCCCGCCCGGCGTGTACGTGTTCGACTGCAATCGCAACAGGAAGAAGCCGCTGCTGATCGGACGGCTCGAACCGAACGACGTGCCGTACGTGCTCAAGCTGCGGGACGCGGTCGCGTACTCGCGGGATAACTTCTGCGCGGTCTCCCTCGCCGTGGCGGACGTTTTCGACCCGCCCGCCGGCCCGGAACTGATCGTCGCCCACCAGCACGATGTCTACACGCAAACGGCCTTGCGCATCTACGCGCTGGATGGCGGCGAGGTGCTTTGGCAGGTGTGGACGGATTCGCAAGTGAACAGCTTCCGCTGGCTTCAGGCAACCGGTGTGCTGCTCGTTGCCGGTCTTGAAGGGCGTGTGCACTGGGCGCAGCGCGGCGTGGAGTGTGCGCCTGAACCGAATCTGCATCCCTGGGCCGTGATGGCGCTTCGCCCGCAGCGCGGCTACCGCGTGGCCCACTACGTTGCGCTCGAACACCCCGAGGAGAACCTCCGGCTGTTGTGGGTCAGGTGCCTGCTCGCCGCGGACAACGCGCAGCTCTTAAGGTTTCCGTGGCACGCTGCGCTGCTTTCCTGGTCCGCCGAGACGCGGGACACAATCTGCGGCGTGAACATGGTGGCCATTGAGGGCATGGCCGGCGTCAACTGGCCGTTCGACGGCGAGGGCGTGCGCTCCGACATCGCCCCACGCTACACCGGCAACTACGCCGACCGCACGACCCGGCCGCGCGACGACCCGCTCTGGCTCCCGTCGCCCACCGATATCGACCCCAACACCGGCAAGCCCGAGATCTACTGGGGCGACCTGCCGGAGATCCAGTGGTTTAACCAAGACCCCAATCAATGCGACCCCACGACGCGCGACCTCAAGCTGCACTTCGGCGTGGATGTGACCGAGGGGAAGGAGCGGCGATGATCGGCAGGCCTGGCGGAGCGGATGGGCCCGACACGTCGGCGCCTGGGTTCCCGCGTGCGCGGGAGTGACGGTGGCGGGCAAACTTGGATTCCCGCCTTCGCGGGAACGACGGTGCGTGAGCCGCGGGCATCGGCGAGCAGAGTGCAGCCCCGCTACCCCCCTGTCGCCCGCGCTCAGTCCCCGCCGCGACCAGCCCGCCACCCCGCGCTCTACCGCACATCCCGCCCCACGCCTCCGCCCCACATCCCGCGCCCCGCCGCGCCGCCCACCTTGAACCGTGCACCAACCCCCATCATCCCCACCCGCCGCGGCCGACCAGCGCGATCACCAGCGCCGCCACCCCCGCCAGCGCCACGACGCACGCCGCCGCCACGACCACCATCAGCCGGCGGCTCTGCTCGCGGACCAGGGCGGCGACGGCGTCGTGCTGGCCGCGCTGCGCCTCGGCCAGGCGGCGCAGCGCCTCGACTTGCGCCGTGCCGCTGCTGCCCAGCGTGTCCACCGCCCGCCCGAACGACTGGAGCGAGTGCATGAGCTGAACGTCCGTCTCCTGCGTGATCTCCAGCCGCTTGCCCAGCCCGCGCAGGGCCTCGGCCTGCTGCACCATCGCCTCGGGTACGCGGCCCAGTGTGTCGCTGATCGACGCCACGTGCTGACCCAGCCGCTCCGTCTGCCCCACCACCTCGCCGATGCGTTGCCCGTTCCCGTCCTGGCTGGCCGCGAGCTGCTCCAGCACGCCACCGATGCGCTCGAGCGTCTGCGTCAGCTCCGCGGCCCGACGATCCTGCCGCTCGAAGTGCTCGCGCATGGCGGCCGCGAGGTCGACCACGCGGCGGGCCAGGTCGCGCTGCTGGGCGTGACGCAGTTGCCGCCGGCGCCACCACGGGACGCGGACCGTCTCGCCCACAGGCCGAAGCCCTACGGGCGCCGCGATCGCTGTGGCGGTCACGTCGCCGCCGTTGCCCGGCCGGCGGTCCGCGCTACCGGCCGGGCCGCTGCGCGCGGCGGCGTCCGCGACGGGGCCGGCAGACCGCGGGTTGCCCGCGTCGGCCTCGCGGGGCCGAGCGCGGAACTGGTGGAAGAACCCGCCCACCCGTCGCCAGATCGTGCCCGGGTCCGACATCGCACGCGCCTCCTGCTCTCTGCCAGCAACCGACACAATCCCTTGCGGTCATCCTACAGCGCACGCTGGCGGGCTGGCGACCGGACCCCAGCGTCCGCATATCAAATTCACATCATTCTGGAGTGCTTTCGGATACAATACGCGGTTAGTCGTGCGGCGGGGCGCGTCGCGGGCGAGACAACGTCGCTGGCCCGGCTTCCGGCCGCGCGATGAGAGGAGCGGGAAGGCATGTCCACGTCGAGGAGCGCGAGAGGGCGGTTGGTGGCGGTGTTGCTCACGTCGGCGCTGGCGGCAAGTGCCTCGGCGGCCGACTGGACCTGGTCGGGCGGCTGTGCGAATGACGCGTGGTGGAGCGTGTGCGCGGGGGACGAGTGTACGCCGGGCCACCCGCTCCTGTGGAACAACTGGGGGCAGGCCGTGTGCCACCCGCTCCAGCCGTCCTTTCCGGGAAGCACGGACAACGTTCACTTCGCCGGGCCGGCGACCCTGGACTGGGCGAGCGCCACGGCCCAGAACATCTATCTCTACCCGGGCGGATTACTGACCGTCAAGAACGGCGCGAACCTCACGGTGATCGGCTCACTCATCCACAACGACGGCCAGCTCTGGCTCAAGTATGGCGGCATCGCCGGTGACGGCGTACTGACCGTCTCCGGCAGCGTGCTGTTGAGCGGCAGCGGGGCACTGCGCTCCGCGGGCGGGGTCATCGAGGGCGGCGGCAGCCTGTCGGTGGCGCAGGATCAGACCGTGAGCGGAGCGGCCCTGCGGATCCAGTCGGCGCTCTCGAACGCTGGCACGATCATCGCCGATGCCGGCACCGTCACCCTGAGCCATGCGCCAAAAACGAATATGAGCATCATGACAACCGCTTTAGGCGGCATCCTCGACCTGTCCACCGGGGTCGTCCAGACCGCGACGGGAGAGATTCGCGCCGACGGGGGCACCGTCCGGCTCCTGGGCGGCGCGGCGATCCAGGGCGGCTCGCTTCACACCGAGAGCGGCGGCGCGGTGATCGTGGACAACACCTCCGCGACGCTCACCGACGTAGCCAACCACGGCGTGCTCAAGGTTGGCAACGGGGCCGTGTTGCATATCTGGGATGCACTGACCAATGAGGGGGAGTTGCATGTGCACTACGGCGGGTCCAGTGGCGACGGACAGCTCCAGTTCGCCAACAACCTCACCGTCGGTGGGAGCGGCCATGTCCGGCTTTCCGGAGGCCGGCTGGACAGCGCCACCGGCGCGCTCGTCACCATCGGGCCCGACCAGCTCGTGCACGGCTCGCTCGGCTACATCGCCGTCGCGATTGACAACCTGGGCAGGATCGCCGCGGACGTGCCCGGCGGCAGCCTTGCACTGCGGGCGGCGCCCAAGACCAATCGCAACCGGATCGAGGCTGGTCCGGGCACCTACCTCGACATCTCGACGCTCGTTACGCAGTTCGACGACGGCCGCATCCTCGCCGACGGCGGCACCGTCCGGTTCTTCGGCGGCTCCATCGTCGGGGGCGCGCTCGATACCCAGAGTGGCGGCCAGATGGTCGCCGACTACTACAGCGTGTCCATCCAGGATCTGACCAACCGCGGCACGCTGCGCGTCGGAAACGGTGCCCACGCAACGATGCGCGGCGCGCTCGCAAATGACGGCGTGATTACCCTCTTCTACGGCGGCTTGGCCGGCAATGGGCACGCGCGCCTTGACGGCGACGTCGTGCTCAGCGGCAGCGGCGCACTCAATCTGGAGGCCGGCGACGTCACCAGCCTGAACGGCGGGACACTCACCAATGCCGGGGCCCACACGATCACAGGCACCGGCCCGGTCCACGTAGCGCTGACGAGCGCCGGCGTCGTCGCACCGGGCAGCGGCGTCGGAACGCTCACCTGCACGGGCAGCTACACCCAGACGCCCTCGGGCACCCTGAGCATTGAGCTCCTGGGCACGAGCCAGTACGACCGGCTGGTCGTGTCCGGCGCCGCGTCGCTGCGCGGCACCGTGGATCTCGTCGCCGGGGGCGGCTTCACCCCGCAGCCCGGACACCACTTCGTTGTGCTGACGGCCGGCAGCCTGTCCGGGCAGTTTGATGACGTACGTGGCCCGGGCCGCTTCGTTGCCAGCTACGCCGGAAACCAGGTGACGCTCACCGTGGTCAACCAGATCGGGGATGTGAACTGCGATGGCGACGTGACGTTCGACGATATCGACCCGTTCGTCGTGGCGCTGGGCGGCGAGGCGGCCTACCTCGCGGCGTATCCGAATTGCAGTTGGCTATTAGCCGACACCGACTGCGATGGCGACGTGGACTTCGACGACATCGACCCGATGGTCGCATGCCTGAGCGGCAACTGCTCGTGTGGCGAGGGCAGGTAGGGCTCAGCCCGCGGCGGGTGTACTCCGGTCGTCGCCGGCACCGCGAGTCAGGCGCTCGGGCGAGGCTTTGTCCTCGCCGCGGAGCACGCCGGCCTCGAGGTCGTACTTGTCGGCCAGCTCGTCCATGACCGTCTCGGGCGCGAGGTCCACCCTGGACAGGTACGCCGCCCGGCCAATCACGTGAGCCGCGACCGGGGCGGTGAGAAACACGAACACGATGACGGCGAGCGTGCGAAAGGCGACGTCGACCTCCCAGAACCCGACGGCTGCGGCCATCAGCAGGCATGCCGCCCCGAGCGTGGCGGCCTTGCTGGCGGCGTGCATGCGAATGAACACGTCGGTCATGACGAGGATGCCCAGCGCACCGAGCAGCGAGAACGTGCAGCCGAGGACGGCCAGCGCGCCGGCGACCCAGAGTTGCCACGGCATCATGGTCGGGCGATCCTTTCAAGGTAGCGGGCGAAAGCCACGGTGGCGATGAACGTGACGACCGCCAGCGCCATGGCCACGTCGAGCAGGACGGGCAGGTTGTAGGTGAGCCCGAGCAGCGCCGCCGCCGCCACGCCGTTGGCCACCAGCACGTCCGCCGCGATTACCCGGTCGGGCAGGCTGGGGCCGCGCACCAGGCGCAGGAAGGCCATCGCGAACGCCAGTCCGAGCGCCGCCAGCAGGACCAGGCAGAAGACCCGCCAGCCGGCGCCACCTGCCGTCGCGTAGCCCAGGAGCAGGAGCGCGGCGCTCACCGCAGCAGCTCCAGGACGCGGCGCTCGAGCCCGTCCTTGATCGACCGCCGCGTCTGTTCCGGGTCGTCGATGAACATCGCGTGGACGTAGAGCACACGACGGTCGTTGGAGACGTCCAGGCTGACGGTGCCGGGAGTCAAGGTCACGAGGCTGCTGAGCATCGCGATCTCCAGGTCACTGCGGGCGTCGAGCGGAATGGCGATGATCCCCGGGCGGCGATAGACGCGCGGGGTGACCACGTCCCACGCCACGCGCAGGTTGGCCAGGATGAGCTCCTGGATAAAGAAGCCGGCGAAGCGGATGGCCAGAGGCAGTTTCCGAAAGTACGCGCCTTCCGTCGGCAGCGGTTGGAGCCACCAGAGCACGACGTAGCCGACCGCGAACCCCACCACCAGGTCCGGCGCGCCCGCCCCGGCGCTGGCCGCCGCCCAGATCATCGCCAGCAGCAGGTTAAGCAGGAGCAGCCTCATGGTGTCGCCTCCGCGTGCGCCGGAGCGTCCGCCGCCACCATCGGCGGCGTGCTCACCGCGAGCCGGACGCGCGTGTGCAGGCCCACCGCCTCGACGTAGGCCGCGCGGTCCTGCGTCTGCTCGGCGGCGCGGCGCGCCAGCGTGAAGAGCGGCCCGGGCAGGACGCCGAGCGCCGCCATGAGCAGCGTCAGGGCAACGATGGGCGCGATCCGCCAGGCAGCGCCCGGCTGCGGCCGCGGCGCGGGTGGCGCCGTCGCCGGCTCGGCCTTCCAAAAGGCCTCGTTCCAGATCTTGATCATCGACAGCAGCGTAAGCAGCCCGGTGACAAGCGCTGCCGTGACGAGCAGGTATTGGCCGGCGTCGAGTCCGGCCTTGATGGTGGCGAGCTTGGCCCAGAACCCCGACAGCGGCGGAACGCCCGCCAGGCTCAGCGCAGTCACCAGGAAGAGCGTCGCCAGCCACGGGGCCGTGCGGGCCAGCCCGCCGAGCGACACCAGCGACTCGGTGCCGCGTAGCGCGGCGACCGCCCCGCTGATCAGGAAGAGGTTGCCCTTCACCAGGGCGTGGTGAATCACGTAGACCAGGCTCGCGGCCAGGCCGAGCGTGCGCGTGGCGGGGTCGGGTGCGATGAGCAGGCTCACGCCGAAGACCATGTAGCCGATCTGGCTGATGCTGTGGAAACTGAGGATGCGGCGAAGCTGCATCTGCGACGCAGCGCCGAGCACGCCGACGAGCATGCTCGCCGCCGCCAGCACGAGCAGCAGTCCGCCCGTCGGTCCGTCGAGCGGGAACACGAGCGTGAAGACGCGCGTCAGTGCGTAGACGCCGACCTTCGTCAGCAACCCGGCGAAGATCGCCGCGACCGCCGCGGGCGGGGTCGGGTAGCTGGCCGGCAGCCAGAACGCCAGCGGGAAGATCGCGGCCTTGATACCGAAGGCGACCAGGAAGAGGGCCGCGATGGCGGCGAGCAGGTGCGGGTGCTCGGGCCGGAGCTCGGCCACGCGGATCGAGAGGTCAGCGAGGTTCAGCGTGCGTGCGACACCATAGAGCAGTCCCGCCCCGGCCAGGAAGAGCGCCGAGGCGACCAGGTTGAGCGTGAGGTACTTGAGCGTGCCTTCGAGCTGGAGGCGCTCACCCCCGAGGGCCATCAGCACGAAGCTGGCCATCAGCAGGACCTCGAACCAGACGTACAGGTTGAAGAGGTCGCCGGTGAGAAACGCACCGCAGATGCCCGCAAGCAGCACGTTGTAGAGCGAACTGAAGCCGAAGCGCTGCCGCGGCGGGTTGATGTCGGCCAGGGCGTAGCAACCCACGCTGGTGCCCATCACCGCGGTCAGCAGCACGAGCGTCGCGCTGAGCAGGTCGGCCGCGAGCGTGATGCCGAAGGGGGCCGCCCAGCCGCCCATCTGCACGGCGAGGATGCCGCGGTGCCAGACAACGACGAGCAGCGCGACCGCGACCCCGAGCAGCGCCAGCGCGCCGCCCAGGCCAACCCAACGCTGCACGCGCCAGCGCTGCGGAAAGGCCAGCGCGAGCGCCGCCGTGACCAGCGGCAGAAGGACTGGCAGGACGACCAGCGAATTCATGCGGCTAGGTGTCCGAGTTGCGCAGCGTGTCCATGTCCGCCACTCCTGTCGCGGCTCCCGTGCGCTGCACGAGCACGGCGGCGAACGCCGTCACCGCGAAGCTGATCACGATGGCCGTGAGAATCAGGGCTTGCGGCAGCGGATCGGCGTGCCCGCCCCCGGGCAGCGCTGCCCCAGGGGCGACGAGCGGCGGCGCCGCTCGAGCCAGGCCCCCGGCCAGGAAGATGAGCAGGTTGGCCGCGTGGCTGAGCAGCACGAGCCCGAAGACGAGCTTAACGATGCTGCGCGCCAGCAGCAGGTAGACACCCGCCGCGTAGAGCAGCCCGACGACGATGGCCAGCACGATATACACCCGTCTTACTCCTCGCTCAACGTCATCAGACCCAGGAGCATCGCGCCCCACACGACCAGGTACACGCCGGTGTCGAACAGCAGCACCGTGCTGAGCTTGCCCAACCCGGGGATTTCGACGGGTAGCCACCAGCCCGTCATGGGCGCCTGGCCCGCCAGCAGGGCCGGCACGCCCGACAGCGCCGCCAAGGCCAGCCCAGCCCCGACCAGGCTGCGCGGGTGCACGCGCAGCCGGCGCCGCGCCTCGGCCGCCCCGCTGGCCAGGATGTAGAGCGCGATCGACGTGGCCATCAGCAACCCGCCGATGAACCCGCCGCCCGGCTCGTTGTGTCCACGCAGCAGCATGAAGACGCTGAGCAGCGCCAGCAGCGGCGCCAGGAATTGGCACGCGGCTCGCAGGATGACCGAAGTCACTGGCCGGCCTCCTGCGGCGCCAGTGCCGGCGCGACCCGACGACCACGCAGCCGAAGCAGCGCGTACAGCCCCACGCCGGCGACCGCGACCACCGTGATCTCCCCGAGCGTGTCGAGCGCGCGGAAGTCGACCAGGATCACGTTGACGATGTTCCGGCCGTGGGCCTCGGGCACGCTCGCCGCGACCAGCTCGCGCGATACGTGCGGCGGCCGGCCCACGGCCGCGACCGCGAGCACCAGCAGCGTCATCATCGCCCCGGAGCCCAGTGCGACGGCGGCGGCCGCCAGCTGCTGGCCGCGCGTGCGAAGCGGCTCGATCCGCGGCAAGTGCGGGAGCAGGAAAGCGAACAGGACGACAGTCAGCGTCTCGACGAGCACGAGCGTGATGGCCAGGTCGGGCGCGCCGTAGATCGCGAAGAGCAGGCCAAGCGACCAGCCGGTCGCGCCCAGGCCGGTGATCACGGCGAGCCGCGACACGGTGCACACGGCCAGCAGCGCGCCGCCGACCACCATCGCCGCCAGGACGACCTCGTGCGCGTAAAGGGAGCGCTGACTGGCGGTGAACGTCGGCCAGGCGGAGCGGACGAGCGGGACGGCGACTACCGCGAGGGTGAAAACAAGCACGACCAGCAGGTAGCGCCGCAGCCGGCCGTCCTGAACCCGCCCGGTGAGCCAGGTGGCCCCCGCGAGCAGGCCGCTCAGCCCGACCTGGTAAGCGCGGGCGGCGCCGAACGGCGCCACTCGGTGCGCGGCGGCGACCGTGTGCTCGAACCAGGTGTGCAGCCGGAAGTACAGCCACAGCCCCAGCACCGTGGTGAGCGCGCTGATCCCGACCGCGGTCAGCGCCACGGGGTTCAGCCCGTGCCAGAGCTTGAGCTTCATCTCGACGGCGCGTCCAGCCACGGCCGACACGGCCGCCGGCCCAATGGTCCGGTCGAACATTTCGGGCACGAGCCCGACGAACAGGCCGGCCACGGCCAGCACGACCGGGCCCAACAGCATCGCGAGCGGCGCCTCGTGGGGGTGCTCGGGAAGCTCGCCGCGCCGGCGGAAGAACGGCCACGTCCCCACAACCAGGGCCATCGCGATCTGGCAGGCGTTGGCCAGGAAAGCAACCAGGATGAGAATCGCGCCGAGCAGCTCGTAGTCGAGCTTGGCCTTGATCGTCAGCTCCTTGCCGAGGAAGCCGAACAACGGCGGCGCCCCCGCCATGCTCAGCGCCGCCACGCACGCGGCCAGCGCGGTAGCCGGCATGATTCGCCACAGTCCACCCAGCCGGGTCACGTCGCGCGTGCCGGCGGCGTGATCGATGTTGCCGGCCACCATGAACAGCGCGGCCTTGTACAGCGCGTGGGCGACCAGGAAGACGGCCATGGCCTTGAGCGCCGCCTCGGTCCCCAGGCCGATCAGCACCATCAGCGTGCCCAGGGCGCTCACGGTCGTGTACGCGAGAATGCGCTTCAGGTCCCGCTGCCCCAATGCCGCGGCGGCACCCGCCAGCATCGTGACGGCGCCGAAGGTCGTGATCAGCCCGTGCCACAGCGGCGTCG
>CAADGM010000164.1 GCA_900696535.1 uncultured Planctomycetota bacterium | reverse complement strand
GCATCAGCAGCACCAGCGAGAACGCCATGCCCACCGACTGGACCCAGTCGGGCAGCGCGGTGTACATGAGGTGATGCGATCCGGCCCACATGTAGATCGAGATCAGGGCCCAGAAGTTGACGATCGAAAAGCGATAGCTCCACAGCGGCTGCTGTGCCTGGCGCGGGACGAAGTAATACATCATCCCGAGGAAACCGGCGGTGAGGAAGAACGCCACCGCATTGTGCCCGTACCACCACTGCACCATCGCGTCGACGACGCCGGAGTAGATCGGGTAGGACTTGGTCAGGCTCACCGGCACCGCGAGGTTGTTGACGATGTGAAGCAGCGCGACCGCGATGATGAAGGCGCCGTAGTACCAGTTGGCCACGTAGATGTGGTGGATGCGCCGGCGCGCCAGCGTGGCAAAGAAGACCGCACCGAACGAGACCCAGACGATCGCGATCAGGATGTCGACGAACCACTCCGGTTCGGCGTATTCCTTGCTCTGCGTGATGCCGAACGGCATGGTGGCCATTGCGAGCACGCAGACCGCCTGCCAGCCCCAGAACGTGAATCGGGCCAGCCCGTTCCATGCGAGGCGCGCGTGCCCGGTGCGCTGCACGACGTAATAGCAGGTGCCCATCAGCGCCGAGCCGCCGAAAGCGAAGATGACGCCGAAAGTGTGGTCCGGGCGCAGGCGGCTGAAGGTGAGCCACGGAAGGCCGAGATTCAGCCCCGGCCAGGCCAGTTCGGCCGCCGCGTACATGCCGAGCAGCATGCCGACGATGCCCCACACCGCCGAGGCCAGCAGGAACAGGCGCACGACGTGATCGTCGTAGTACTCGGTGTTCGTCTTCATGACCTGCATTCTAGCGGCTGGCCGACGGATTTCGCGAGTGCGAAGCCGCCTGCGCGGGCCGCCGGCGCCGGTAGCCGCGTGATCGGTACAGGAATCGCCCTGCGACGGTATCTGCGGCGGCGTTGCTTCGAGGCCGTGGTGTCCACGTTATCGGTGTGGCCTTGCAGGCTTCGCGCGTGCTTCGGGCATCGGTCACAATGCCGCCTGCAGGTATCGATGTCATCGATTTCGTTACCCGGAGGGCGTTGGCCGGAGCCGCGACGATGAGGCCTCTGACGGTCAGGCGCGAACCGGCGATCGGCGCTCGCGGCGCGCATCGGCGAACCGGCGTGCGCATCCTTTTTCTGCTGCTGACCGCAATGGGACTTGCCGGCTGCCTCGAGCGCCTCTTCTTCTATCCCGACTCGACGACGTATGCACGACCGGAGCACTACGGGTTGCGCTACGAGGACGTCTCCATCGACGCGGTCGACGGCTCGCGCATGCACGGCTGGTGGCTGCCGGCCGCGCGACCGGCGCTCGGCAGCGTGCTGCACCTGCACGGCAATGCCGCCAACGTGAGCAACCATCTGCCGCTGGTGGCGTGGCTGCCGGGCGCAGGCTTCGACGTGCTGATGCTCGACTACCGCGGCTTCGGTCGCTCGCAGGGTACGCCGACGCTCGACGGCGTGGTCGACGACGCGGCGGCGGCGCTGCAGTACCTGCGCTCGCGGCCCGACGTGGACGGCGAACGGCTGGCCGTGCTCGGCCAGAGCATCGGGGGCGCCGCAGCGCTGCGTCTGCTGGCGCGCGACAGCACCGGCGTGCAGCTGGCGGTGATCGAGGCTGCTTTCGCCAGCTACCGCGGCATCGCCCGCGACGCGGCAATGCAGTCGGTGCTGCTGGCGCCGTTGCTGCCGCTGGCGCTGCCGGCACTGCCGCCAGGGCGTGACGATCCGGTGACTGCGATTGGCTCGCTGCAGGTGCCGCTGCTCATCGTGCACGGCACCGACGACGAGGTGATTCCGTTCGCGCATGGCCAAGGGCTGGCGGCCGCAGCCCCGCCCGGGACGGTGTTCCTGCCGGTCGCGGGCGCACGCCACATGGAGCCGCTGACGAGGGCCGAGGTGCGGCAGCAGGTGCTGCAGGCATTGACTGCAGCGCTGCGATGAGCTCGTTCCCGGTCCCCCAACAAGGGGCGATCGCCGGCTTCGGCTCGATGCCGGCACGGGCAGCGATGACTGGCAGCGATGATATCGTGGCGACTCCGACGGCCATGAGCAGGAATCCGTGTCCTTGTCAACCGATGCGCCGAGCGATGCGGAGAAGGCGCAGTTCGACCGCGCAATGATGCGCCTGGCAATCGACCAGGCGCGCAACGCGTGGGCGGCCGGCGAAGTGCCGGTGGGTGCAGTGGTGGTGCGCGAGGGCAGGGTGCTCGCCACGGGTTACAACCAGCCGATCGGCGCCCACGACCCGAGCGCGCACGCGGAGATCTGCGCGCTGCGTGCCGCCGGCGCGCTGCTGGCCAGCTACCGGCTGGTCGACTGCGATCTCTACGTGACGCTGGAGCCCTGTGCGATGTGCGCCGGGGCGATCATGCACGCGCGTGTGCGACGTGTGATCTACGGCGCACGCGACCCCAAGACGGGCGCCGCCGGCAGCGTGGTCGACCTGTTCGCCGAACCCCGCCTGAACCACCACACCGAGGTCACGGGCGGGGTGCTGGCCGACGAGTGCGGTGCGCTGCTGTCGGCGTTCTTCGCCGAGCGGCGGCCCGCACGCTGAGCAGCGGCGAACCGGCCGCCGGCCTTTACTGCTACTGGATCTTCGCCTTCGCGCGCAGGCTCTGCTGAAGCGCCTGGACGCGCTGGCGCTCGATTTCCTGCTGGATCTGAGGGCGCAGTTCCTCGAGCGGCGGAGCCTTCGCTTCGCGGGTGTCGTCGAGCCGGATCACGTGGTAGCCGAACTGGGTCTTGACCGGCGTTTCGGTGAACTTGCCCTTGTCGAGCTTGACCATCGCGTCGGAGAACTCCTTCACGAAGGTTTGCGGGGTATTCCAGTCGAGGTCACCACCCGACTGCGCCGAACCGGTGTCCTTCGACTTCTTCGCGAGCTCCTCGAACTTCGCGCCCTTCTTCAGCTGCTCGATGATCTGCTTCGCGTCGTCCTCGCTCTCGACCAGGATGTGGCGCGCGCGGTATTCCTTGTCGCCGGCCTGCTTGCGCACCTTCTCGTACTCGGCCTTGATCTCCTCGTCCTTGACCGGGTTGG
>CAADGM010000163.1 GCA_900696535.1 uncultured Planctomycetota bacterium | reverse complement strand
GGCCGGCATGCGGTCCAGCGCTGCGCCCAACAGAACAGCATAGTCGGCGGGGCGACTGGACACACTATCCGTCGCCGCCCGAGGTCCGGGGCGACGGCGCCGCCCAATCGATGGACCCGCCTTCGCTGCGCCTACAGGTCGCCACGCTCCCGTGCTACTATGCCCGCGACAATTACCGACAGCGGAGGCCCGGCAGCGGATGAACAAGCTCGGCGTGAACATCGACCACGTGGCCACGGTGCGGCAGGCCCGCCGCGCGGACGAGCCCGACCCCGTCTGGGCCGCGGTCGAGGCCGAGTTGGGCGGCGCGGACAGCATCACGTTTCACCTGCGGGAGGATCGGCGGCACATCCAGGACCGCGACGCCGAGCTGCTGTGTCGGAGCGTGGCTACCAAGGTGAACATGGAGATGGCGACCGCCGCCGAGATCGTGCGGATCGCCCTAAAGCTCCGGCCGACGCAGTGCACACTCGTTCCCGAGCGGCGGGAAGAAGTGACCACCGAGGGCGGGCTGGACGTAGTACGCACGCGCGCAAAGGTGAAGCCGGTCGTGCGCCGCCTCAAGCGCGCCGGCATCGTCACAAGCGCATTCATCGAGCCGCTGGAGGCCCAGGTGCGGCAAGCCGCCGATTGCGGCTTCGACGCGATCGAGCTCTGGACTGGCGCGTACGCGCACGCCCGGACGGAGAAGGCCCAGGGCCGGGCCCTGGAAGACCTGGTCTCAGCCCTGGAACTGGGATGGAGCCTCGGGCTGACCGTCCACGCCGGCCACGGGCTCACCTATCGCAACGTCGAGCCGCTCGCGGCGATGGGTGGTTTCTCCGAGTTCAACATCGGTCACAGCATCGTCGCCCGGGCGATGTTCACGGGCCTGCGGGCGGCCGTCCGCGAGATGAAGGACCTGCTCGACCGGGCCCTGCTCAAGGCGGCCGCACTGGACCAGGCCGACCACGCCCCGCATGAGCACCGGCACGACTAGCCCGGCCACCCCACGGCCGCAAACGAGGACGCTGCGAGCCTGACCATGCCGATTCACCCGACCGCGATCATCGACCGTTCGAGCGAGATTGACGCCAGCGCCGAGATCGGACCGTACGCCGTCATCGAGCGCGGCTGCAAGATAGGACCGAACGTGCGGCTCTACGCGCATGCGTACGTGTCGGAGGGCACGACGCTGGCCGCCGGCGTGCAGGTCCACCCGTTCGCCGTCGTCGGCCACCTGCCCCAGGACGTGAAGTTCACCGGCGAGCCGAGCTACACGGTCGTGGGGGAAGGGACGGTCATCCGCGAGCACGCGACGATTCACCGCGGCACGACGCCGGGCAGCACGACGACCGTCGGGCGCAACTGCTTCATCATGTCTACCGGTCACGTCGCCCACAACTGCACGATCGGCGATCACGTCATCATCGCCAACGGCGGCCTGGTCGCCGGGCACGTGCAGGTCGGCGACCGCGCGTTCATCAGCGGCAACGTCGTCGTACATCAATTCTGCCGAATCGGCGAGCTGGCCATGCTCGGCGGCCTCGTCGGCGTGTCGATGGACGTGCCCCCGTTCATGAGCCTGCGTCTCCCGCACTGCTACGCCGGGGCAAACGTCGTCGGCCTGCGCCGGGCGGGGTTCTCGCCGGCCGAGCGACAGGAGATCCGCACTTGCCTGAACCTGCTGGTCCGAAGCGGGCGCGGGCTGCCCCGGGCCATCGAACGCATCGCCACCCTTGTTCAAACCGACCCCGGCCGGCGGCTGCTCGCGTTCCTTCAGGCGCCCACGAAGCGCGGCGTATTCGTGCCCCGAAGCGATGGCGAGGTCGTCGAGGCACACTGATCGCGCGGCGATGCGGCCGCCACTGAATCGCAACCACCACGGCAAGGCGCGGTCCCGACGAGTACACTGGGGGACATGCGGGTCCTGGTCGCCCCCGACAAGTTCAAGTTCGCGCTGGACGCTTCGGCGGCCGCGGACGCCATCGCCGCTGGCGTGCGCGAGGCCCGGCCGGACGCCGACATCGTGCTCTGTCCCCTGGCTGACGGAGGCGAGGGCACGGGCCGTGTGCTGGCCGCCGCCGCCCAGGCGCACCAGGAAGCAGCGAGCGTCCTCGACCCGCGTGGCCAGCCGCGCCTGGCCCGCTGGTGGCGCACGGAAGCGGGCTGCGCGATCATCGAGATGGCCGAGGCGTCCGGGCTGGCGCTGCTCGAGGCGAGCGAGCGCAATCCGCTCCTGACCACGAGCTACGGAACGGGGCAACTCCTCGCGGGCGCCGCGAACGCGGAGTGCCTCCGCGTGCAATTGTGCGTCGGCGGATCGGCGACGGTTGACGGCGGGGCCGGCTGCCTCCAGGCGCTGGGATGGGAGATGCTCGACACCTACGGCCGGGTGATCGACTCGCCGATGACCGGCGGCCTGCTCGGGCACGTCCGCGAGTTGCTCCCGCCCGCGACGACCACCGAGCTCCACGTCGCAATCCTCTGCGACGTGGACAACCGGTTGCTCGGGCCACGCGGCGCGGCGGCAGTCTTCGGACCACAGAAGGGAGCGACGCCGGACCAGGTCGCTGAGCTCGAGCGCGGACTGACCCACTGGGCCGATCTGCTCCGCGATGCGACACGCCGCGACCCGCGCGATGTCCCGGGCAGCGGCGCGGCCGGCGGGCTGCCCGCCGGGCTGTACGCCGCCTGCCGAGCCCGACTCGTGCGCGGCTTCTCGCTGGTGGCCCGGGAGGTGGGCCTCGAAGCGAAGATGGCTGGGACCGATTTGTGCCTGACGGGTGAGGGCCGGATCGACGCGCAGACGCTCGCCGGCAAAGTCGTCGCGGGCGTGGCGGAACTCGCCGCGCGGCACAGCGTCCCGACTGTCGCTTTCGCCGGGGCGGTTGTGCCGCTGCCTGGGCAGTCGCAGGAGGGTCTTGCCGCGCAATTGGGCCTGCGGCGGATCGTAACGCTCTCGCCCCCGGGAGAAGCACTCGAGCAATCCTTGCAACAGACCGCCACGCGGCTTCGCGCCGCCGCGGCGGCGCTGGTCGCGGATGCGGCGGCCGGCCCGGGTGGCCCGTGACCACGTTGCGACTGGCCCTGGGAGGCTTCGTTCTGGCCGCGGCGGCACGAGGCCAGACGGCGGAGATCACTCCGGCGTGGTCGGCGGAGGCGCCGGATACGATTCTCTGGCTCGTCGACGTGCCCGGGCCCCAGCCACCGACGCTGCTCGTGGCAACGCCGCGCGGACTCATCACCCTCGACGCGCGGCGTGGCGAGCTCGGGTCCCTCCAACCACTCATCAATCGCAGTCACATTCGACCGGCGCAGCGGAGTGCCCCGGACGGCGTCTCTTCGCTGCCAATCGTGTTCGACCGTCACACGCTCTGGGCGCTGCGACCCGGCACACCGACCCGACTGGCCTGGACGTTCGAGGAGGACGCGCTCACTTCGGCAACGCACCGGGGCGACCCCGAGGTGCTGTCGCGGTGGCTGGGCGTGGTGGCCACGCCGCGGCACGTCCTGGCGGTCAGCAGCGACGGCCGCGTGGTCTGGCTCGAGCGTGAGACGGGCCGCGGGCTGGGCCGGGCGGACCTTGGACCGCTCGCGACGGGGAGGCTGGAGGTGGGCACGGATCGCGTCGTGGTGTGCTGGAGCCGGGCCGGTCGCGCGCACTTCGCGTTCCTGAACCCGGACCGGCCGGGGCGCGCAGCGGAACCGGTCGCGGTCGAGGGCAACGTCACGTGGACCGCGCTCGTCGGGAGCACGCTGGTCGCGCTCGGGCCGGGTCGCGCCGCGATCGTGACAGCCGACGGTGCACGCTTGGCGCCCCCACCTGCGCTTGATCGACCGATTGATGCGTCCGTGTGCACGTGGGAACTGAGCGCCGCCACGGCGAGCCAGCCGGGCACCGTGGCGACCGCGGGGCTGGTCGTGCTCCGAGACAACGATGTCGCGCTGCTCGACGTGGCAACCGGCGCCTTGCACTGGTCACAACCGCTCGCCGGGCTCGAGCCGCGTGCGCCGGCCATGCTACGACGCCTGGGCTCGTGCCTGATCGTCACGCAGGGCGAGCAGCGTTGGCGCGTCACGCCGGGCAGCGACACGCCGCCGTCGACCTGGCAGCGCGCCGGCGTGTTCGACGCTGGCCTGCTCCGCGGCGTGCCCTGCGAGCTGGCGCGCGCCGCAGAGGGCGCCGGAGTCGAGCTCTGGCATGTGCCGAGGCGGACGCGTGAGCCGCTACCAACGGGCCCAGCGGCACGCCTGCGGCTGCCGGCCGAGTGGCCAGCGGACGAAGTGGGCCGCGTGGTATGGCTGGAGGACGGTCTGATCGTCATCTCGAAGGCACGGCTCGCCTGTTACCGGGTCCACTTGCAGTGATGAAACCTCGCCGCGCCCGCGCATGACGCGACCCGCGAGGGCTTGACGCAGTCGCGGGTCGCGGGTGTCGGCTTCGGCGGTAACGCCGCTGGCTTACTTGCTGCCGCAGAACGAGCCGATCAGGTCAACGAACGCGTCGATGTCGTCGAACGTGACCTGGCCATCATTGCTGGTATCGCCGTTGAGCCACGGGCAGCAGGGATGAGCGGCGTTGTACGCGCCCGGTCCCTGGAGCGCGAGGACGAACGGGTCGATGTCGTCGAAATCGACGTCACCATCGCAGTCCATGTCACCGGCGCAGTGTTCCGGGCAGACCGTGCCGTCGCCCTGGTAGAAATTTTCGCCCAGGATGCACTCCTGCTCCGTCGTGATGAAGCACGGGCCAGCGGGCTGGCCCTCGGCCGGTGTGCTGCGGCAGCACGCGCCCACCGGCGGCAGCGCACACGGGCTCGGATCGCAACTGGATCCCACGCCCTGGAACTCGCCGCCGGCCGCAAAGCAGGGAAAGGCACTGACCTGCTGGCACTCTCCACCGGGCAGGCAGCACGCGCCGAGCGAACAGGGCAGCCCCACGCAGGACACACTTGGGCCGAGGAATTCCCCGCTCGCGCTCGCACACTCAGCCGGTTCGACGACGATACAGAAGGCGACTGGGCCTCCTACAGCAATGCAGCAGGCGCCCGCATCGACCAGGCCGCACGTGGACGCACCGCACTCCGAGCCATCGCCGTTGTACACGCCCATGAACGCCTGACAGACCCCTTGCGTTAAGTTGTCAAGACACGCGTTCCCCTCGATGTCAATGCAGCACGCGCCGGCGGCCGCCGGACACGCGGTGGGCGAGCAGTCAACGCCAGAGCCGAGGAACACGCCGCCGGCCAGGAGCGTGCAAGTGGCGAAGTCAGCGCCCGAGAAGCACTCGCTTCCGAGGCAGCAGGCGCCGTCTGTGGGGCAGGTGACGTTACCGCACGTCGTCTCGTCGCCCTGGTAGGCGCCGCCCTGCGCCGCGCAGTCGGCGGCACTGACGAGGCTGCACGTCCCGTTGAGCGAGCAGCAGGCACCGGTCGGCGGCTGCCCACCGCAGATCTCACCAATCCGCGTGATGAACGGGTCGATGTCGTCGAAGTCCACGAAGCCGCTGTCGTTCAGGTCACCGTGGTGCCACGGGCAGCACGGATAGACACTGTTGTACTCGAACGGCCCCTGGAGCGCGAGGATGAAGGCGTCGATGTCATCGAAGTCGACGTCGCCGTCGCAGTCCATGTCGCCGGGGCAGTAGACCGGACACGTCGTGAACGGGCCCTGGAACAGGTTGCCGGCCTGAGTGCAATCCTGCTCGGTCGTGATGTAGCACGGCCCCGAGCGGCCTTCGCGCGGCGGACCCAGGCAGCACGCACCGGTCGGCGGCGGGGCGCACGGGTTCGGATCGCACACGCTGTCGTCGCCCTGGTAGGTGCCACCCACCTGGAAGCACGCCAGCCACGTCAGCACGTCGCAGTCGGTGCCGCGGCAGCAGGCGCCGGACGGGCCGCGGCACAGCGCCAGCCCGCACTCCGTGCCCACGCCAAGGAAGAAGCCCTGGGCATTCTCGCAATCCACGGCGGTCGCCAGGTCGCACAGGTCGCCGAGGCAGCAAGCCCCAACGCCGGGCGTCCCGCACGGACCATACGTGCACGTCGTGCCATCACCCAGGTACTCGGAGTTCGGGAAGTTGAAGAAGCACTCCTCGGGCGTGACGACCGTGCACTCGAATGTGCCGCGCGGCACATCGAAGAAGCAGCAGGCGCCGACGCAGGGACTCTGGTCGCAGCCCGTGCCGACACCCTTGAACGCGCCGCCGAGCGTGTCGCACCCGGCCTTGTCGATGTTCGAGCAGCTCGACCCACCCGTGGACGACGGCGGACTCGACTGGCAGCAGGCGCCGGTCGGCAGGTCGCACGGGTTGGTTGCGCACGTGGACCCATCGCCTTGGTAAGTCCCGCCCACGGACAGGCAGTCCTGCTCCGGCACCTGGACGCAGCGGCTCGGCTCCACGCCCGCGGGGACATCGGGCAGGCAGCAGGCGCCGCGCGGCTGCTGGCAGAGCAGCAGCGAGCACTGGACGCCGTAGCCCAGGAAGTCGCCACCATTGGCGACACACTCCTGCGCCGGGGCAAGGTCGCAACTGTCTCCGAAGCAACAGGCGCCCGTGTCACGCGTGCAGGGCTCGTACGTGCAGGACGTTCCGTCGCCGAGGTAGAAGCCCTCGATGATCTCCAGGCAGAAGAAGGCATCCACTACGGCGCACGGACCGCTCTCCGCAGGGTCGGGCAGGCAGCACGCACCGGCGCAGGGATTCTGGCTGCAACTCGTGCCGACGCCCTTGAAGCTCCCGCCGAACACGTCGATGCACTCATCAGCCGTGGTCTCCTGGCACACCAGGAATCCGTCGGCGAAATCGAAGAAACAGCACGCACCCAACTCCGCGGGCGGACATGGGTTGGGGTCGCAGGTCGTGTCGACGCCCTGGAACTGCCCGCCGGTGAAGTCGCAGGCGAGCTCCGGGACAACGCTGCACACGCCGTTGCGGCAGCAGGCGCCCTGAGCCAGGCAGGGATTGCCGGCGCAGGTGGAGCCCGGCCCGAGGAAGACGCCGCTGGAGGCCGCGCAGGACGATTCGGTGGCGCCGTTACAGATCGTGCCGTCGAGGCAGCAGGCGCCGGCCTGGCCCGGTCCATCACTACATGGGCTCAGCGAGCAGTCGGTGCCGTTGCCGAGATAGGTTCCGTTCAGCGCGCTCACACAGAACAGCTCATCGAGCACGAAGCAGAACCCGCCACTCCAGCAGCAGGCCCCGATCGGGATGTTGTCACAGGTCGCCGGGCCGCACTCCGAGCCGAATCCGAAGAACGTGCCGAAGGACTGCGTGCACTGGGACGGGGTCGTGTGGAAGCAGAAAAACGGCCCGCCGTCGGCGTAGTAGTCGACCGCGCAGCAGGCGCCGATGCAGGCGGCAAAGTCGCAGATCGTGTCGTCGCCGCGGTACGTACCGCCCAGGTCGCTGCACTGGGCCTCCGATCGGATCAGGCAGAGCGTGTCACGCTCCGACACGACTTCCACGCAGCAGGCACCGAACGCCGGGCACGGATTCGGCTCGCAAGGCACGTAGTCGCCGGCGTAGATGCCGCCCACGTCGGCACACTCGGTCGGCGTACCGACGAAGCAGTCCCCAGGTCGGCAACACGCGCCAAACGGCGGCTCGAGCTCGTCGGGAATGCCGTTCCCGTTTGCGTCGTTCACGAGCTCGGTGTACAGCAGGTCGTCGGCGGCATCGTCAAAGTACGCGACGCAGAGCTTGCCATCTGCGGCGGCGACGCTGTTGTGCAAGCCGCGTGTCGCGGGGGAGTCCACCGTCACGCGCCGCCAGTCGACCGGCGCGAAGCCGTCCGTGCGGGCCATGCGCAGACCGCCGTCCACCGCGGCCACGCTGTGGTACGCCACGAGCGGGGTGCCACCCAGGTTAAGCAGGTCGACGAAGCCGTTGGCGTCGGCGGGGTCCGCGACACTCTTGGACCAGTTGGCCGGCACGCCGGGGGAGCCGCCGATGTACCGCGCGAAGCGGGTCGCGTTCGCGTTGTCGTCGAAGTAGGCGATCCACGAGCAGCAAGCGAGCGCCGTATCGCCCGCGATCGAGCTGGTGTCGAGGTTGGCGCTGATCTGCCACGCGCCGCCGTCCACGTACGCGAGCGTCAGGCCGGCGTTCCGCACGAAGCTGATCGCGAGGGTGAACGAGCCGCGGTCGCTGTCCGTCACGTCCAGCTCCACGACCGCCAGGCTGACGCCGCCACCCGCGCCGGATGGGGCGACCACGGTCGTGTTCCACACGCCGCCGACGCGCTCGGCGTACTTGAGCGACCCGGTCCCGGCGCGATCGATGTAGGCGATGGCCGGGTTGCCGTTCGGCAGGATCCGCATCGAGCAGTGCGCGCCTACGTTCGCGAAGGGCGGCACGTCGTTGCCGTCGACCGTCACGATGGTCCATACGCCCGCGTTCCGCTCGGCGTAGCGCAGACGCCCACGCTGGTAGTCGTAGTACGCGATCGCGGGTCGCCCGTCGGGGAAGTACACCAGACTCGTGTACACGTCGAACAAGCCGACGCCCGTCGCCACGGTCGAAATGGTCCAGTTCGTCCCGTTGAACTCGGCGAAGCGTAGTTGTCCCAGGCCAGTGGCGGCGAGGTAACTGATAGCCGGACGGCCGGTCACTGGATCGAGCGCCAGGCTGGCGAACTGGCCGACGTTGCCAACGCTGTCGACGATGGTTGGAGGCGCCCAGTCCGGGTGAATGGCCAGCGATGGAGACAGCCCGCCGATCGCGAGCAACACAAGCCAGCAACAAAGGTTACGCGTCGGGGACATGCTACTCTCCTCCTGCCAGGACGTGCTGCCCGGTGACAATCGCGGCTCCGAACACGCCGCAACCGTCGGCACACGGGACAACCGTGGGCGGGGCCGTGCGCCTAGCACAATTCTAACTCATCATACAGTGTCACGGCGTCGAAGTGGGACCGAAAGTTGTACTGAATCTCGACGCCGTCTGAGCGGATGGCCGATAACGCCCAGACTCACGCGGGCAAGCCGGCTTCACCGAGCAGCGCCACCGCGAGACGCTCACCCACCAGCGCCGGGGCGACGTTTCGATCCAGCATCCACTCGGCCTGCGCGACGGCCGCGATGCCTGAAGTCAGCGACGCCTCGCCCCTCCCGGCGGCGAGCCGTTGCGCGGCTGCGGTCAGTCGGCGATTCGCCAAGCGCGGGGCATCGACGCGGACGAGCAGTGCCTCGCGGAGCAGCGACGCCACCAGCGCGAGGACGAGCTTGAGCGCGTCCCGCAGCGCGTCCGTGCCGACCTCCCCCTTCTTGCCTCCCTCATTCAGTTCGTCGTCGACGTCCTCAGCCTGAACGGCGCTGCGCCCGATCGCGTGCTCAGCCAGGCCGGTCGCGCACTCGACCAGCCCCTTGCCAAACGCCTCGGGGTCCGGATCGGCCAGGCCTGCGAGCAGCGCGGCCACCTGCTCCAGGGCCCCGAGCAGGTCGATGCGGTGCCAGTGCAGCGCCACCCCGAGCCGCCCACCGGCCAGTCCCGCCAACACGGCCGCGTCGCCCTCGGGAACCAGGTGCTCGCGGACGAGCCGCTCGGTCACGAACGCGGCCGGCAGCAGATCAAATGGGATGCGCTGACAGCGGGAGCGAATCGTCGGCAGGAGCCGGTGGGCCGACGACGTTACGAGGACGAGGCGCGCATCGCCCGGCGGTTCCTCAAGGGTTTTGAGCAGGGCGTTCTGCGCTTCCTCGTTCATGCGCTCGGCGTCGCGGATCAGAAAGACCTTTCGCCGGGCGTGCGATGGCTTCATCGCCGCCGGCTCGATCAGGAACTGCCGCACGACATCCACGACCAGGTACAGGCCCTTGCTCGAGCGGATCGTGCGATCCGGGTGCAGTTTGTGGAGCCCGCGGTGGATGAGCCGGAAGTCCGGGTGAGTCTCGGCCGCGAACATCCGGCACGACTCGCACGAGCCGCACGCGTCCGCGTCGGCCGCCAGCTCCGAATCGTCGCACAGCAGGCGCGCGGCCAGGGCGAGCGCCGCGCGCTCCTTGCCGACGCCCTCCGGCCCCTCGAACAGGTACGCATGGTGCGTGCGTCCGCTGCGCAGCGCCCGCCGCAGAATCGACAGGGCCCGATCCTGGTGCTGAATGTCAGTGAAGCGCACGTTGCACCGCGGCCTGCACATCGGCCCAGACCTGGTCCGCCGATCGCTGGGCGTCGATGACCACGACCGGCCTGGGGTAATAGCGGGGAAGTTCGCGGAACAGCTCGCACACGCGGCGGTGAAATGCCAGCGGCCGGCGCTCCATCGCGTCGGCCTGGGCGCCGGAGAACATGCTGAGCTGCCCAACCGCCGCCGCCTGGCCGGCGTGGTGCGCCTTGCGGCCAATCCGCTCGAAGCCGACCTCGGCGGGTACGTCGAGCACAATCGTCAGGTCGGGCCACGTGTCGCCCACCGCGTGCCGGCCGATAGCCACGCCCTCAGCGGGGTCCATGCCCGCGGCGCCCTGGTACGCGCAGGTGGCCGAGATGTACCGGTCGCACAGGACGGTCTGCCCGGCGGTCAAGGCAGGACGGATCACCTCGGCCACGAGCTGGGCCCGTGACGCCATGAACAACAGGGTCTCGCAGCGCTTGTCCATCCCGCTGAGGTCGAAATCGAGCAGCACATGGCGAATCCGGTCCCCGACCACGGTACCGCCCGGGTCGCGAGCCCGGCAGACGGTCCCGCCGCCGGCCGCGACCGCCGCGGCCAGCCGATCGAGCTGCACACCCTTGCCGGAGCCGTCGGGTCCGTCGATCACGATGAACTTGCCCGCGAGGTCCATGCGACGCATGGTAGCGGCCACCCCCGCGCGGCGCAAGACGGGCGTCCGGAGCGTCGATTCTCGTCGGTTCGGTTGACGCGGCCGGCGGCGCAGCCGTGGAATTGACGCATGGACTGGCTCACGTGGCTGCTGCTGGAGTCGCCCGCGGCGCTGGGGACGCTGCTCGGCCTGACGCTGTTCGTGCTGCTGGTGCGGTGGCGTCGGGGCGGATCGCCGCGGCCGCTCGTGGTCGCGCTTGCGGTCAGCGTGGTGCTGCTCGTCACGCAGGCGCTGGTGGTGACGCACCGCGAGCGGGCCGCGCACGTGCTGGACGCGATCGCGGCCGACATCGTGCGGGCTCGAACGGGGGCGCTGGCGGCCGCGCTGGACGAGCAGTTTGACGCCGGCCGGCACCGGGGGGAGCCCCTGACGCGGGCGCGCTTCGTCGAGGACGTTCAAGCGCTGCTCCGCCGCATCAGTGTGGTTTGGGTCCAGCGCACGGACCTGGACATCACGGGCCGCCAGCCCGGGCGGTTCGTGGCCGAGGCCCAGTACCTGGCCGAGATCAACTACGACCAGCTCTCGGGCACGTTCCGCTCGCGCTGGGCGGTGACCTTCGCGCGGACGGCGCACGGCTGGCAGATCGTCCAGATCGAGCCCATGTTCATCGACGGCGTGCCGGTGGCCTCGTGGGAGCGGATCGCGCGGGAGTGAGCGAACGCAGCCCGAGGCGCCGAGCGTAGCGTTGGGGGCAGAGCGGTCAGCAGCGACGCGAGGCGCTGCGGACGTGTCACCGCGCCGCGATCGGCATCCGCCGGCCGAATCCGAACGCCCGCGAAGTCACCTTCAATCCCGGCGCCGCCTGCTGCCGCTTGTACTCACTGATCCGGATCTTGTGCAGCACGTCATCGACCACGCGCGGCTCGAATCCCGCGGCCACGATCTCGTCGCGGCTTTCCAGCCGCACCTCGTAGCGCTCCAGGATCGCGTCGAGCACGTCATAGGCCGGCAGCGAGTCCTGGTCGGTCTGGTTGGGCCGCAGCTCGGCCGAGGGCGGCTTGGTCAGCGTGCCGGCCGGAATCACCGCCCGCCCGGCCCGCGCGTTGATGTGCTCCGCCAGACGGTAGATCATCGTCTTGGGCACGTCGCTGATCACCGCGAGGCCGCCGCACATGTCCCCGTACAGCGTGCAGTATCCCACGGCCAGCTCGCTCTTGTTCCCCGTGGTCAGCAGCAGGCTGCCGAACTTGTTCGACAAGGCCATCAGCAGCGCCCCCCGCACGCGGGCCTGGATGTTCTCCTCGGTCACGTCCGGCGCGCGGCCGGCGAAGCTCGGCGCCAGGGCCTGCTCGTACGCGGCGTGCATCGGCTCGATCGGGATCACCGAGAATGCGATGCCCAGCGCCTCAGCCAGTGCCCGCGCGTCCGCGACGCTGTGATCGCTCGAGTAGCGGCTCGGCATCGCCACGCCGTGAACCTGCCGCGGCCCCAGCGCCGTCGCCGCCAGGGCCGCGACGACCGCCGAGTCGATGCCGCCGGACAGCCCGAGCACGACGCTGCGAAAGCCGCACTTGCGGACGTAGTCGCGCAGGCCGAGGACCAGGGCGTCGTGCAGGGCCGCCGGCCCGGTGGGGTGCGGCTCGATGCGGGCCAGTGGTGCGGGCGCGCTCGGCGTCGGCAGGTCAACGATCAACATGTCCTCATCGAAGCTCCTGGCCAGCCCGGCCAGCCGGCCCGACGCGTCGACCACTGTGCTCGAGCCATCGAAGATCAGCTCGTCGTTTCCGCCGACCTGGTTGACGAACAGGATGGGCACCCCGTGGCGCCGGGCGTGCTCTGCCATGAGCCCGACCCGCACCTCATGCTTGTCGAGAAAGTACGGGGAGGCCGAGACGTTGAGGATCACCTGTGCCCCGGCGCGGACCAGGTCACCGATCGGGTCGCAGTCGTAGAGCGGCTGACCGTGCATCTCCTCGCGCGACCACATGTCCTCGCACACCGTCAGGCCGAAGCGGAGCCCACCGAACTCGATGACCGGCTGCGAACGCGCCGCCTCGAAATAGCGCGCCTCGTCGAATACGTCGTACGTCGGCAGCAGCCGCTTGCGCGAGCAAGCGAGCACCTTGCCCCCGTGCAACCAGGCGACGCTGTTGTACAGCGGCCGGCCGGCTGGCTCATCGTTCGGCTCTGCGAATCCCACGACGGCTCCGATACCACGCGCGCCACCGGCCCCGCCGCGGTCACCCTTCAGTTCGCCGGTGAGGTCCGCAATTCGACGCAGTGCCTCGACGTTCCGCCGGATCACGTCGCGGCGCAGCAGGAGGTCCTTCGCCGGGTAGCCGATCAGCGTCTGCTCAGGAAAGAGGGCCAGGTCGGCGCCGGCATCGGCGGCTTGGCGCAGCCCGGCGATCACCCGGGCGGCGTTGCCGTCGATGTCGCCGATGGTCGGATTGGTCTGGACCAGTGCGATGCGCACGCGCGCATCTTACGCGGACCGCGGGCGGTGCGGCCAAGCCACAGCCCGGCACGGCCGTTCCGGGGCCACCGGCCGGGCGGAATAGCTGAGAGCCCGAACGGTTGTAGGTAGAATGCGTCACTTGCCGCCGGCCGCCCGAGTGCGTACGAGACCGGCCGCCGCCCCCGGAAGGTTATCCGACGATGAACATCCTCGTCTTGCTCGTGCCTCTGCTGCTGGCCTTCGACGCCCCGCCGGGACCCAAGTTCGTCGCCACGCTGCACGCGGCCCATGCGTCCGTCCCACCAGGCGGTCAGACCGAGCTGGCCGTCGAGATCGAGGTCGAGAAGGACTGGCACGTCTACGACCCGATCATCCTCGACACCGGAGCCCCGACCGCGATCAGCTTCGAGGCCCCGCGCGGACTCGCTTTCGGCCCCCTTCGTTTCCCGATCCCCACGCATGGAGAGCAGGAGGACATTCACTACCTCGCCCACGAGGGCAAGTTCTTCGTCCTCACCACGATCGACGTCGCCGCCGACCTGCCCCCCGGCGACTACCCCATCCGCGCCACGATCATCGCCTTCGCCTGCAAGGAGCTGTGCGTCCCCGTCGAGGCGCAGGCGGCGCTCACGCTGAGCGTGCGGCCCGGTGCCGCACAGCCGGCAAACGAGGCGGTCTTGAAGACGGCGCGCGACGCGGTCGCACCCGACCTGGCCGACGCGCCGTACCTCAAGGGCAGCAGCGTCAGCATCACACGCTCCACGCTTGGACTCGACGACGAGGCCGAAATCGTCCTGACTTACCGTGTTGAGGCCGGGCACCACATCCAGGACCGCAACCCGGGCAACGCCGACCTCGTCGGCTCGCGCCTGTACATCGAGAAGATCGACGGCCTCAAGCTTGGCGACCAGACCTGGCCGGCGGCGAAGGTGAAGCAGGTTCCGATCCTCGGGCGGGTTCGAGAGCTGTCCGGCACGGGCGAGATTCGCGTGCCGATCCGCCTCATCGACCCCGACTTCGCCAGCGGACCCGTCGCGCTCCGCGTACTCTTCACCTACCAGGTCTGCACCGACGCCGGCACGTGCTATCCGCCCACGGGCGCGGTCGGCGCCGTGCGGCTCGAAGCCAAGACGAGTGCCCCGCCACCGGCCGACCCGGCGACGCGCGGCACGCTCATGCCGGTCGTCACAACGTCGAGCGGCTCGCCGGCCCGAGCGGCGCGCGGCGGGCACTCGCTGCCGGTGATCTTTCTGCTGGGCTTCGCGGGGGGCCTGCTGCTGAACGTCATGCCCTGCGTGTTTCCGGTGGTGTCGCTGAAGATCCTCGGCTTCGTGAAGCAGGCAGGCGAGGACCGCGCGCGCATCCTGCGGCTCGGGCTCGTGTTTTCGCTGGGCGTGCTGACCTGGTTCTGGGTGTTCGGGTATCTGACCACGATCGGCCAGGTGCCTCTTCAGCACCCGCTCGTGGCGATCGGCCTCACTTGCGTCCTGGTCATCTTCGCGCTCAACCTCTTCGGCGTGTTCGAGATTGTCCTGCCCGGCGCGGCCACCGATACGCTCGGCCAGGCGGCGACCCGGGAGGGCTACGCGGGCGCGTTCTTCAACGGCTTTCTCGCCACGCTGCTCGGCACGGCTTGCACGGCTCCCTTCTTCGCCACCGCGGCCGCCTTCGCCGCCACGCAGCCCAGGGCGGGTGCCCTTGCGATCTTCACCGCGGCCGGACTGGGCATGTCGTCACCGTACCTGGTGCTCTCGGCCTTCCCGGGCTGGCTGCGGCTGATGCCCAGGCCCGGTCCGTGGATGGTCACTTTCAAGCAGGTCATGGGCTTCATCCTGCTC
Organism: uncultured Planctomycetota bacterium; assembly: GCA_900696535.1. Classification (GTDB taxonomy): domain Bacteria; phylum Planctomycetota; class Phycisphaerae; order UBA1845; family Fen-1342; genus CAADGM01. Next base: position 1,397 of record CAADGM010000163.1, on the reverse strand, counting down.
GGCACGTCCGTCTGGCTGCTGGCCATCGTCGGCGGCTTGCTGAATGTGGAAGGGGTCATCTGGACCGTCGGCTTCCTGTGCTTCGTGGGCTTCGCGCTCTGGCTGGTCGGGCGGATCGGGTTCAACTGGTCCACAGTCGCGCGGGTACAGACATGGGCCGCCGCCCTGGTGGTGGCCGCGGTCGGCTACTGGTTCAGCTTTGTGTACATGTTCGACTTGCGTGCGGCTGTCTGGCCCGACACGTCGGCCCAAGCGGCAGCCCCCGCACCGGCGCCCGTCGGCGACATCGACGCGCTGGTCGCGGCGGTGAACGCTTCGGACTGGTCGAAAATTCCGTGGCAGCCCTATGCGCCGGGCCTGGCCGACGCACTCTCGCAGCGCGGCTACAGCGTCTACGTCGACTACACGGCGACGTGGTGCGTGACCTGCCAGGCGAACAAGGCATCGTCGCTCGAAATCGCGTCGACCCGGGCAAAGATGCGCGAGCTAGGCGTCATCCCCATCAAGGCCGACTACACTCGCCCCAACGAGGCGATGAAGCGTGACCTGCTGGCCTTCGGCCACAACAGCGTGCCGCTCAACCTCGTCTACCCCGCCGGCAACCCCGCGGCCGTCGAGCCGCTTCCGATCCTCTTGACCCCCGAGACCGTGCAGAGCGCGCTCGCCAGGGCGGGGGCGTCCCGTGGCGGGTCGCCTGCGGCCGACGGCGGCGGCGCGGCCCGCGTCGCCGGGCCGGCGCTCGAGGGCAGCGGAACGTCCGCGACCGGAACGCCTTGAGCCCGGCGACTGCTTTCACCAAGCGCGTCCGGCGTGACTAAGGCGCGTCCATCCGGCGGGCAGCGCACGCCCAGAGACTAACCGCGCCCGTCAGGAAGCGGGCCTTCGTAGGGCAGTCGCCACTCTCTCAAGGTCGCGGTTCGGATCGAAGTTGCGCTCCACTACGGGGTCAGACGCCGAGGAATGCAGTGGCGCTGAGGCGCTCAAGCACTGAGCCGTCGAGAGGCTGAGACGCCGCGGCGCCGGCGTGCTGACGCCCCGCAAGGGACGCCGCGCGGTTCAGTACTTTCGAATCACGCCGACGACCACGCCCTGGATGGTCACATTCTTGACGCGAATGGGCGCGTAGTCCGGGTTGGCGGGTTGCAGCCGCACACCGCCCGACTCGCGGTAGAAGCGCTTCAGCGTGGCCTCGCCGTCATCGAGCAGGGCGACGACCATCTCCCCGTCGCGGGCAGTCTGCCGCTTCTCGACCACGACGAAGTCGCCGTCTCGGATCTGGTCGTCGATCATGCTGTCGCCCTTGACGCGCAGCACGAAATTCCCGCGGCCGGAGACGAAGAGCTCCTCGAGGTCGAGTACCTCGCGGTCCTCGATGGCCTCGATCGGACGGCCGGCGG
>CAADGM010000162.1 GCA_900696535.1 uncultured Planctomycetota bacterium | reverse complement strand
GGCCGCTCCGACCCCCGCTGGCAGGTCCGCGCCTACCGGCCGATCAAGCTGCCGCAGATCGACTCCCGCCCGGACCTGGTGCGGGCTCGCTCGCGGGCGGTCGTCGGCGTGGACCTGTTCGTCGAGTCGGGCAGCGACCCGCACACGCTGGGCGCCAGCCTCGACGCGATCGTCGCCGACATGCCACTGAAGCTGAAGATGATCAGCAACCGCGGGACGAAGGTGTACCCCGGACCCAAGCAGATCACCGACTGCGTGGATCACTACCGCTGTCGCTTCATCCCGCGTGCGGCAGGCGCGGAGATGACCGACCACGACCTGGCGGTGCTGGTAGAGCGCGTCGGCGCCAAGCACCGCTGGATGCACCTGGAGAAGCTCAACGTGTTCGACGGGCGGCAGGGCTTCACGATGGCTCAGGGGGAGGAGTAGCGGCGGGGGCCGGCGGCCGGGATGCGTCGGCCGGGTCACTCTGCCGGCCGCGGCGGGTCGCACCCGTCGCTATCATGGGCGCGTGGGTCGAGCATTGATCCTCACGAAGGAGTACCTATGGGACACATCGGCCAGACGATCGCCGCCCCCGGCAAGCTCGCACTGCTCTACGCCGAGCGGCTGCTCGCCGGCGTGAAGGCGGAGCAATTCGGCCGCCTCGCCCGGCCGGGCGGCGTCGTCGTGCAGAGCAACCACCCCGCGTTTGTCCTCGGCCACCTGTGCCTCTACCCACCCCGCATGATGCAGCAGCTTGGCCTGCCGCCTGGCCCGGCAGCCTGTCCAGCGGGGTACGAGGCCCTGTTCAAGGCCGGCGCGGAGTGTCAGGATGACCCGGACGGCCGGCGCTACCCCCCGATGACCGAGCTGACCGATCGCTTCTTCACTGGATACAAGGCCGCGATTTCGGCTGTCGAGGCGGCGAGCGACGAGCAGCTACTCGGGCCGAATCCGGCCGAGGGGCGCCTCCGAGAGCTCTTCCCAACCCGCGGACAGGCTTTCGCCTTCTACCTGGGCGGCCACACGCAGAGCCACCTGGGGCAGATCAGCGCGTGGCGGCGAATGATGGGCCTGCCGGCGGCGTAGCAGCCCGTTGTTGAGCAGCTGGAGTAACCCGAGTCATTCGCGCCGGACTTCCCCGTCCGGCGGGCAGGCTGGCGGGTAGCCCGGCGAGCAGTAGCGCCGGACTTCCGCGTCCGGCGTTCTTCACCATGCCGGCGTAGTAGCGCTGGACGTAGGAGGTCCAGCGCTACGGATTTCCGGCGAGCTGGTGTGGCGCCCTACGGCCGGCGCAGGTTGTCCTGGAAGTTTCCGAACGGCCAGCGGCCACCGGCGCTCTGGATGATGCTCGTCCAGTTGCCCCAGATGCGCGCTCCGCCGACGGGGTAGGTGTCAAGACGCACATCGCCGTAGCGGGCCAGACTGCGGCCGTAAACCTTCATCTGGTCGAGCGTGCTGCCCTCGATGTCGAGTTCGCCCGTCGCCTTCGTGCTGCGGGCCGAGCCGTCGACGAAGAGCAGGTTGTCAACGAGCTTCCGCTTGTGCCAGCCGAAGAAATCTTCCTCCTGCCGCAGCCCGGGGGAGCCCGAGTCTTTCCCGATCATGTTGAACCACGACGGCTCGCCGAGGAGCACGAGCCGGGCGGTATCCACGAGCGAGGAGATTCGCGTTCCCCACGGTCCCGCGGAGAAGTGGCCGTTGCTGGGCGAGGCTGCCGCCCCGGCCAGGCCGTACATCAGCAGACTGGCGCGGTAGCTGTTGCCGAGCGTACGCGTGCACGAGCGCTCGACGTTGGCAAGTGGGGCGTCGTCGACGGCGAGGTCGTCCGGGTAGCCCGTGTCCGATGGACAGGCAAACCAATCGAGCTTCTTGCGGTCAGCAGCCTCCACGTTGCCGCCCAGCATGAACAGCGTGAGCGGGCGCCGGTTCGCGTCGTACTCCGGCCGCTCGATCGACCCTTCGGGCGGCGTCCCGTTCGGGTCGGCCAGGAAGTAGCCTTGCTCGTCGGCAATGCGGAAGATCATGTCCGCGCTGCGGCCGCCCCAGGCGAACCAGTTGGCCGTGCGCCACAGCCAGTAGTCGACCGAGCGGACCATGTTCATGTGAATCGGGATCGTGGACTCGACGGAGTCCTCGCCGGCGTACTGCCAGATTGCCTTGCCGATGCCCGACAGGTTCGACAGGCACACGGCCCGCTTGCCCTGCGCGCGGGCCCCCGCGAGGCTGGGCAGGAGGATGGAGAGCAGCAGGGCGATGATCGCCACGACGACGAGCAATTCGATGAGCGTGAAGCCGCGGGGGCGCGAGGATCGAGACATGCTTTGACTCCGTCCGAGCGGTTGAGACTTGGGCTCCGCAGTACCCAGGACTACGGTGCCGTGTGGTTGTTCTGGTAGTTCACGAACGGCCACTTGGTCGCGTTCGCGAGGTCCTGGGACCAGTTGCCGAAGATCCGTGCCCCGCCAACGGGGTACGTGTCGAGCCGAACGTTGCCGAACCGGGCGAGCCAATCCTGGCTGATGACGTTCATCTGGAGCGCCGTCTCCGAGTCGAAGAGGGTCTGCGCTTCGGCCTTCGTGCTGCGGGCCGAACCGTCGACGAAGAGCAGGTTGTCGACCAGCTTGCGCTTATGCCAGCCGAAGACGTCCACTTCGGCCGCAATCCCAGAAACGTTGTCCCGCCCGATCATGTTGAACCAGCTCGGCTCGCCCACCCAGACCAGGCGACTGGTGTCGACCAGAGTCGAGATGCGCGTGCCCCACGGGCCGCGCGAGAACATCTTCGTCGCTGGCGCGGCGCCGGCTGCCCGGTCTGCCAAGCTGACCAAGCTGGCGCGATAGCTATTGCCCAGCGTGCGGTAACACGGCCGCTCGGAATTCGCCGGCGGGGCGTCGTCGATTTCCGGGTCATCCGGGTAACCCGTGTCCGACGGGCAGCGGAACCACTCCAGCTTCTTGTCGTCCTTCTGCGAGATCTGCCCGCCCGTGATGAAGTGCGTGAGAGGACGCCGGGTGGCATCGTATTCGGGAAGCGGCAAGGCGTTGTCCGGGACGGGCTGGTTCTGGTCCAGCTCGTCGAGCAGCCAACCCGCCTCGTCGGCGATGCGGAACACCTGGTCGCCGCTGACCCCGCCCCAGGCAAACCAGTTGGCCGTCCGCCAGAGCCAGAACTCCGATTGCTTCACCATGTTCATGTGAATCGGGACGCTCGGTTCATTGGGGTACTCGCCGGCGTACTGCCACATGGCCTTCCCCAGGCCGGACAGGTTCGACAGGCACACGGCCCGCTTGCCCTGCTCGCGAGCGCCCGCGAGGCTGGGCAGGAGAATCGAGAGCAGCAGGGCGATGATCGCCACGACAACCAGCAACTCGATCAGGGTGAACGCGCCGACATGCTTCCGTTTCATGAGCGTACAACTCCGAGTTGGGGAAGTCCCCGCAGCACGCCGTGGCCGCGGCAGACGCCCGCCGATTGAGATGTTGCCGCCTGGAGCGGCACCGGTTTCCTCAGTTCGACCAGCCGTGCGGCGAAGACGCCTGCGCACGGGTCCTGCGCGCCAGCAGCGAGACACTCCCACGGTCAGCCGTCCAAGAGCACAACGCCAGCTCCGCTACATACTTGCGCCCCGCCGTCGCGAGCGGCCGGGAATACAACACCCTCCCAGTATACCCTCGCGCGCGCGGCGCGTCAGCCTCGTTTCTATCGGCATGGCGCGGATCTAGCGCACGTCAGAGGCGCTTTGTCCATTTTTTGGTCCGAAAATAGTCGCCCCCCAACCCCCATGAGGGCGAGTTCGAACCAGCACACAGCGCGCCCGGGACTGCGGTGCCGCCCACGGCGTGTCAGGGCGCGCCGAGGTTGTCCTGGTAGTTGCCGAAAGGCCAGCGACCCTGCGCGGCTTGGATGGCCTGCGACCAGTCGCCGAAGATGCGCGCCCCGCCAGCAGGGTAAACGTCGAGCTTGACCGGCCCGTACCGGCCCAAGTAGCTCGCGTCGTACACGTTCATCTGCTGGATCGTCTCGGCGTCGTAGGGCGTGCGGGCCTCGGCGCGGGTCGGCGTGGCGCTGCCGTCGACGAAGAGCAGGTTGTCGACGAGTTTCCGCTTGTGCCAGCCGATCAGGGCGACTTCCGGCGGGATGGTTGCACCGCTAAGGTCCTGCCCGACCATGTTGAACCAGCTTGGCTCGCCGACCCAGACGACGTCGCTTGGGCGCGGGATGGTCGAGTGCCGCATACCCCAGGGGCCACGGGAGAACATCCGGGTCGGGGGCGCTGCTCCGGCGCCGGACGGCGTCCAGAGGCTGACAAGGCTCGCCCGGTAGCTGTTGCCCAGCGTGCGGACGCAGGGTCGCCCGACATTGGCCAATGGCACGTCGTCGACGCCGACGGCGTCGGGATAACCAGTATCCGAGGGGCACATGAAGACGCCCGCGCGCTTGTCCTCAAGGGACGAAATGTCGCCGCCCTCCCTGTAGATCGTGAGCGGCCGCCGCGTGGCGTCGTATTCGGGCAGGACCAGCGCCTCCGGCGGCGCCGGCTCGTTCGGCGCGAGCGCGTCGAGCAGGTAGCCGGCCTCGTCGCTGATCCGGAAGACCTGGTCGGCGCTCACGCCGCCCCACGCGAACCAGTTGACGGACCGCATCAGGTGGTAGTCCACGGGAGACAGCATGTTCGGATGAATGGGGATTGCGGGCTCCCGCGGGTCGCTGTACGCGTACCCGAACATCGACTGGCCGATGTCGCGAAGGTTGGACAGGCAGACGGCCCGCTTGGCGCCTTCGCGTGCGCCGCTGAGGGCCGGCAGGAGGATGGCGATCAGCAGGCTGATGATGGCGACAACCACCAGCAGCTCGACCAGCGTGAACGCTCGAGTCTTGTGGGCTTGCATGGGTCGGTTCCTCCGTCGCCGCTGGAGACGCGCACACCCAGAGCGGGCCGCGCCTCGAGGGGCGAGCTGACAGAAGGATTGGCGCCGTCTGAACGGCGTCACTGAACCAAGACCGCGGTCACCTGGAGACATGCAGCCCGCAGCGCGGCGTCCTCGTATGGAACGCGCCTGCACCCCGTGACCGAACGCGCTTGACGTGTCGGCACGCCCGGCCGGTGACCCGGCGCGCCGCCCGCAAACCACTACATGACAATAGCACAGGCTCTGAGATGCGGCAAACAAAGTGCCTGTTTCTCTTCGTCTTGTGGCTTCGTCGTGCGAGAGGCGGTTAGTCAACCCAGGTGAAGTCGTGGCGGGTGATGTGCGATCAGTCGCACCCGGCGGCGTTCGCGATTCTCAGAGCACGCCGACGCTCGGCGGCGCTGCCTGCGCCGTCGCGACGCCCCCTTGGCCGCGCTTGGCCCCGTACATCGCGGTGTCCGCGAGCTTCACGAGGTCCTGCCACGTGCGCGGCCCGTGCTGCTGCACGGCTGCGACGCCCACCGACAGGCTCGGCGGCGGTTCGAGCCGGCCAAAGGTGCGGCACCGCTGGGCGAAGAGAGCGGCCAGCCGACGTCCGACGCTCTCCGCCTCGGTGGCGCTGCCGCCCGGAAGGGCAACGATAAACTCGTCCCCGCCGATGCGGGCCCCGAGATCCGTTCCCTTGCGAATCATTGAACGAATCAGATCGCCCAGGAATGCGAGCAGCGCGTCGCCGGCCGCGTGCCCGCACGCGTCGTTGAGATCCTTGAAGTGGTCGACGTCCATGACCAGCACCGAGAGTTCCTGTCGGCCTCCCACGGCCTCGGCGAACAG
>CAADGM010000161.1 GCA_900696535.1 uncultured Planctomycetota bacterium | reverse complement strand
TCTTCTGGGCGACCTGGTGGGCACGCCTGGTGGTGGCCACGGTCGCCGTACCGATCGTCGAGGAGTTCTTCTGGCGGGGCTTTCTGCTGCGGGCGCTGGTGGACTGGCACCACTTCGACCGGGTGCCACTGGGGACGTTCACCTGGCTGAGCTTCCTGGGCACGTCGCTGCTGTCGACGATTCAGCATCCCGACAACTGGGTGGTCAGTATTCTGTGCTGGATGGTCTTCAACGCGCTCTTCTACTGGACGCGCAGCCTGCTGTGCCTGGTGCTCGTCCACGGCATCACCAACCTCGTGCTCTACCTGATCACGCTGCGCGTGGACGACTGGGCCTTCTTCTGATCGGCCCCTCCCGCACGGGTGGCACCCGCGCGCCCGGAAGCGCTCCCACGCAACGTGGCCACTAACAGCAGCAGCACGGCGACGCGGAATCACCCCCTCACCTCCCCACTCCGGCCCCCCTCACCGCTGCACCGTTCTACGGTCACGACGGCCGCTGCCCCAGCCGGGCCCGCATATGGTCGAGTACGTTCATGAAGTTGATAAACGCGTCGTAGGGCGTGTCGTACGGGTTGAAGTACTTATGAACGGCCCCGTCGGCGAAGTACTTCGTGCTCATGTAGTAGAAGTGGTCCGACGTCTGAAGCCGGCGCCAGTCGCTCAGCAGCTCCTCGTCCCCGGACTCGAGCACCAGCGGCTCGATCCGGTACAGCTCGTGCAACGCGTTCGACTGCATCGCGTTGCCCAGCCAGGCCGACAGGTCGCGCGACTCGTCCGCCCATGAAATCATGTGCGGCACGTCGTACTCCCCGCTCGGTGCATAGCACTTGGCGCACTCGCTCGGCGTCTTGAAGTCGTTCTCAGGTCGCTCGAGCACGCGCGCCGGCAGATGCCGCAAGAACTCGAAGATCCCCGTCTCCGCCCACTGGTGCTCCCCGAACGTCTCGTAGTCCAGGAACAGGTTCACCACCTGCCCGTTGCCGTTCACCTGGTGGACCCACACGGCGAATTTGTCCGCCGTCAGCGGCCACTCCGCCCAGCCGCGATCCGAGAAACGGAACGCGATGTCGTCCGAAAGCCGGTAGTTCTTCAGCAGAAGCCGAACCTCCGGCAGGTGCGGCGGGTGGTACAGGATGGCGGGCGAGCGGTAGCCGAGGATGTGGTCGGCGCCCTCGCACAACACCACCGAGAAGCCCATCTTCGCCGCGGCCCGGGCGACCTCGTTGTTGTAGATCAGCTCCGTGTTCCGGAAGACCGTCGGCGCGGCGCCGAACAGCTCGCCGATCAGCCGGCGGTGCATCTGCACCTGCGCCAGGAACTCATCCCGCGAGTAGAGGAAGCTCAGCGAGTGGTAGTACGTCTCCGCGAGGAACTCGACGCAGCCCGTCGCGGCCAGCTTCTGAAACGACTCGACCACCTCGGGGACGTGCTGGCGAAACTGCTCGAGCGCCACGCCGGAGATGCTGTACGACACCCGGAACCGCCCCTCGAAGCGCCGCAGCAGCTCGTGAATCACCGCGTTGGCGGGCAGGTAGCAGTTCCGCGCGACCCGCCCCAGGATCTCGCGGTTCTGACGGTTGTCGAAGTAGTCGCTCGAGCGGTCGAAGATCGAGAACCGCCGCAGGCGGTAGGGCTGGTGTACCTGGAAGTAAAAGCAGACCGACGCCATGGCGTGAATGCTCTCGTCGTGCGGCAGCCGCGACCGGGGCATCAGCCCCGGTGGGTGCACACGCGGGAGCTTAGCCGCCCAGGGCGGCCTCGTACACCTTCACCAGGCTCGCCGCCGTGTCGTTCCAACTGAAGCGCGCGACTTCCATCCGCCCGTGATCGCGCAGCGCCGACTGAAGCGGCGGGTGACGAAGCACAGCCACGATCTTGTTGGCCATCTCGTCCACATCCCAGAAGTCGACCTTCAGCGCGTGCGTCAGCACTTCCGCCACCCCGCTCTGCTTGCTGATCAGCACGGGCACGTCGTGCGAGAGGGCCTCGAGCGGCGTGATGCCGAACGGCTCGGAGACCGAGGGCATCACGTAGAGGTCCGCCATCTGGAAGACCCGGCGGATGTCGTCGCCTCGAAGGAAGCCGGGGAAGAGCACCTTGTGGCCGATGCCCATTTCCGCGGCCAGCTCGATGCAGCGGCGGGTCATGTCCCCCGATCCGGCCATCACGAACCGCACGTTGCTCATCACTTCGAGGACGCGCTTGGCCGCGGCCAGGAAGTACTCGGGCCCCTTCTGCATCGTGATGCGGCCCAGGAAGAGGACGATCTTCTCGTCCCGCTCGATCGCCGGCGGGACGGGCGCCGAGCCGTTATCGCCATCATCGATCGCGTTGTAGACGACCTCGACCTTGCGCGGATCAACGCCGTAGTGCTTCAGCACGATGTTCCGGGTCAGGTGACTCACGCACACCACGCGGACCGCCGCATGCATGCCCGCACGCTCGAGGTCGTAGATCCGCTGGTTGACGTGCATTCCCGATCGGTCGAACTCCGTCGAGTGGACGTGGACCACGAGCGGCCTGCCCGACTGAGCCGACGCCGCGATCCCCGCCGGGTACGTCATCCAATCGTGCGCGTGCACGAGGTCGAACTCCTCGCGCCGCGCCAGCCGGCGAGCCAGCAGCGCGTACCGCTCCACCTCGCCGAACAAGTCGCCCCCATATGGGGAGTCCGGTCCCCCGCCGCCCGCTGCGGCCGCGACATCCTCCGGCGCCGAACGCGACAGGGACCCGCTCCGCGTGCCTCCGCCCCGCACGGCCGGCGCCGCCCTGCGACGCCCGGCCGCGTCCTCCGGACGCGCGTACGGCCTGAGCGTAGCCGGCACGGTTCGGAAGCGCACGTTGTGAAAGAGGCCCTGCAACTCCGGCGGGGACTCGTCATCCGCATCATCGTCGCCCAGACTCGCGGGCGAGACGATCCGCACATGCGAGGCCGCCGTGGCGACCGGTCGCGGCAGAACGAAAAGCACCTCCACGCCCTGGCGGTCCAGCCCCTTGGTCAGCCCGAAGCAGGCCGTGCCCAATCCGCCGCTGATGAAAGGTGGGAACTCCCACCCCAGCATGAAGATTCTCATCGTGCCGCCGCGCCTCCGATGTCGCCATCCGAGTCTGCTGCGCGCCAAGGGTGCGTGCGAAGACCAAGCCTGCCCCGGTGGCCATGCCCCGATAAGTGGGACCGGCAACCGGACCTGCGGGCATTCGGATGCGAATTCGCCGGGTGGAACAGTAGCGGCGGTCCGGAGCCCTGTCAACGCGACCGAAGGCAGCCCCCGACGGTGTCCAAGACGTTGAGTTACAAAAGTTTGCAAGACCGAGTGGCCATGTGGTAGCGGACTCGCCCCAGGCCCGCTATTTTATGTCGTACGTCCCGAACGACCGCGCCGACTCGGCGACCGGCGGGTTCCTGACCTAACCCGGCCTCTCGCCGAGACAGGCTGTTTGTCGGCGGGGGGCGACGGCCTGGCTCCGAACGCCCGGCCGCGTGAGGGTTGGCTTCGCGCCGCGCTCCAAGCAGGCGGCGCCGGGTGACTGACGGAGATGTTCGTGTCGACGCAACTGCGAGTGCACCACCTGGCCAAAGAGCTCGGCGTGACGAGCAAGGCGATCATCGCCAAGTGCGCCGCCGAGGGCATTGAGCTAAAGAACCACATGGCCATGGTCTCCGCAGGTCTTGCCGAGTCGATCCGCGAGTGGTTCTCGAGCGAGGCGGACATCACCTCGGTCGAGGAGAGCGCCGCCGTCGACTTGGAGCAGGTTCGCAAAGTCGCCCGCAAGAGCAAACCTCGCAGCGCGAAGGCCGACGAAACACCTGAGGGATCAGACAGCGCTGCCGAGACTGCCGTCGCCGTTGCCGAAGGGCCGGCCACCGACGTCACCGAGCTGCGCACCGCCGAGCCCGCTCCTGAGCGCACATTGGAAGTGCCCCCGGCGGCACCGGAGCCCGAGCCGGTTCGCGCGCCCGAGCCCGCCGTCGCCGGGCCTGTGGCCGCCCCCCAGGAGCCCGAAGTCGCCCCACCGACTCCGGTGCCGAGCCTCGTGCCGGTCCCACCGCCGGCCGTTCACCCAGCCAGGCCACCCGCGACCGCGCCGGCCAAGCCGCCCACGGAGCCCGCCGAGCCCGGAGTCCAGCGTCCCGCGGCACAGGCCCCTGCTTCGCCGCCGCGAGCGCCAATCGCGCCCGCCGGCCCCCAAGTCGTTCCGAAGCCCGCCACCCTTCAGGGCCCGCGGGTCGTGCGCGTTGAGGCGCCGGAGCCGACCACCTACCCGCGCCCTCGAACTGGGCTCGGACCTGCGCCGCGCGGGGTCGGCGCCGCACCGCCGCCGGCCGCCGGCGTCTCACCCCGGCGCACCAAGGCCAAGAGCCGCCGCGAAGAAGCCGAGGCCGAGGCGGCGCGAGCCCGGGCGAATCCACGGCGTCATGGCGGCTCGGTCAGCGAGGTCGATGCCCGGCTTCGCGAGTGGCGCGACCAGGACCTGATTGAGCGCAAGGAGCGACTTGCGAGCGTGACCGGCCACGGTTTGCGCGACCGCCGGGCAGCCGAGCGTCGCCGCCAGGCCCAACCCGCGCACCCGCAGGCGATCAGTGGCCGGAAGGAGGCCATCACGTTGACCGTGCCCATCACCGTTAAGGATTTCTGCGGCGCGGTCGGATCGCCCTTCGCGACGGTCTCGAAAAAGCTGATGGAGCAGACCGGCCGGCTTTGGATGATCAACCAGACGCTCGACGGCGAGCTCGCCGAGCTGATCGCCCTCGAGCTCGGCGTGGGCGTCCGCGTGCAGAAGGCCCGGACGGCCTACGAGCGGCTCCAGGACGAGTTCGCCAGCCGCGAGCGCAAGCACCTGCGCCGTCGCCCGCCGGTCGTGGCCATGCTGGGTCACGTGGACCACGGCAAGACGTCGCTGCTGGACGCGCTGCGGAGTGCGAACGTGGCCGCGGGCGAGGCGGGTGGCATCACCCAGCACATCGGCGCCTACCGCGTTTCCAAGGGCAACTGGAACGTGACCTTCGTGGACACGCCCGGCCACGAGGCCTTCACCGCCATGCGGGCCCGCGGAGCCAACCTCACCGACGTGGTCGTGCTGGTGGTGGCCGCGGACGCCGGCGTCATGCCCCAGACCATCGAGGCCATGAACCACGCCAAGGCGGCCGGAGTACCCATCGTCGTCGCGCTGAACAAGATTGACCTGCCCGGCGTCGACATCAACCGCATCTACGCGCAGTTGTCCGAGCACGGCCTGACGCCGTCCGAGTGGGGCGGTACGACCGACGTCATCAAGACCAGCGCCGTCAAGAAGATCGGCATCGACGACCTCATCGCCCACCTCAGCACGCTCAGCGACCTGCTGGAGCTTCAGGCCGACGCCACCGTCCCCGTCATGGGCACGGTGGTCGAAGCCCGCATGCGCGAGGGGCAGGGCGTCGTCGCCCAGGTGCTGGTCCGCGAAGGCACGCTGCGACCCGGGTGCTTCGTCGTCTGCGGGCCGGCCAGCGGGCGCGTACGGGCGCTCTTCGATGACCGCGGCCAGCCGCTCAAGGAGGCCCCCCCAGGATGGCCCGTGGCCGTGGTCGGACTCGACGGCCTGCCCGCTTCGGGCGACCAGCTCTACCAGGTCGACAGCCTCGCCGCCGCGAAGGACATCGCCGAAGAGGTCCGCACTCAGCGACGCGCCGCGGTGATGGACACGCAGGCCAAGCCGCGCGGTCTCGAAGCCCTCATGGCCGGCGGGACCGAAAGCGAGATCCCGGAACTGAACGTCATCATCAAGGCCGACGTGCAGGGCTCCGTCGAAGTGCTCAAGAAGACGCTCGGCGAGTTCCCCGCCGACAAGGCCCGCCTGCGAATCCTGCACGCGGCCGTCGGGGCTATCAGCGAGGCCGACGTCAACCTGGCCAAGGCGTCCGGGGCGATCGTGCTGGGCTTCACCGTCGTGGCCGAGGACCGGGCCCGCTCGCTGGCCGACCAGCTCGGCGTCGAAATCCGACTCTACCGCGTGATCTACGAGGTGCTGGACGACCTCCACAAGGCCCTCTCGGGCCTGCTCGAGCCGACGCGCAAGGAAGAGATCCGCGCCACGGTCGAGGTGCGGCAGGTCTTCAACGTCTCGAAGGTCGGGACGATCGCCGGCTGCATGGTCACCGACGGCACGATCCACCGCTCGCACAAGGTGCGGCTCGTTCGCGACGGCCGCGTCGTGGTCGAATCCGCCGGCATCGGCTCGCTCAAGCGCTTCAAGGACGACGTCCGCGAAGTCCGCGCTGGCATGGAGTGTGGCATCAAGATCGAGAATTACGACGACGTGAAGCCGGGAGACGTTATCCAGGCCTACGAGGTCATCGAGGTCATGCAGACGATCTGACGTGGCCCGGAATGCGGAGCTGGCGTGGTCGTCGGGGTCTTGCGCGTCCGGCTGGCAATCTATGAGGCCCTGTCGCTCAAGGACAAGCGACGGGTCACGCGAAGCCTCAAGGACCGCCTGGGCGCCCGGTACAACGTCTCGGTGGCCGAGGTGGACGACCTCGACCATCGGCAGGCCGCCACGCTGGGTGTGGCGATGGTCGCCAACGACGCGCACTTTGTCCGCAGCGCCCTGGATAAGATCGTCGAGGATTTCAAGCGGTATCCGAATGCGTCCCTGGTCGAGTATGACATTGAGCTCCTGTGAGCCGAGCGTCCCGGCCGAGTCGCCGCCCCGCTGAGCAAGAGGTCGCCCGCACGTGTCACGCCGGACCGAGCGCATCGCCAGCCTGATCCGCACCATCCTCGCCGAGGCGATTCAGCGCCGGCTGAGCGACCCGCGGATCCCCGCGATCACATCAATCACGCGAGTGGAAGTCAGCCAGGACTTGTCCGTGGCCAAGGTGTTCGTCAGCGTCCTGTCGCCATCCGAGGCGCGGCGCAAGCTCGCCCACCGCGCGCTCCAGCAGGCCGCCGGTCACCTGCGCCGCCTGCTCGGCCAGGAACTCGCGCTGCGAACGCTGCCGCACCTCGTGTTCAAGCTAGACGACTCCCTGCGAAAGGGCTTCGAGACCGTGCAGCTCATCGATCAGCTTGGGCTGGCGGCCGGCGGGGTTCCGGATTCTGAACCGTCCGAACTCGACGAGGCGGGAGACGCATCACCCGCCCTTCATGACGTCATGGAAGACACCCACCCGGACTGCCCCCCGCACAGCGCGGCCCGTGCCCGCGGCCTGGCCGGCGGCGACCCGGGCCGGCAGGAGGCCCCGTGATGCGCGGCGCGACCGAGTGTGCCCGGAAGCTCAAGACGGTCCTCAACTCGCTCCGGAGCAAGCTGGGCAAGATCGCCCTGCCTGTGACCGGAGACCCGGTGACGCAGCTCGTACTCGGAATCCTCTCGCGCGACGTGCCCGAATCGAAGGCCCTGGACGGGCTCGAGCGACTTCGCTCGCTGGTGGTGGACTACAACGAGCTGCGCGTCATTCCACCCATCGAGATGGCCGAGACCCTGTCGGACTTCCCGGACCAGCGCCTCAAGTGCGAGGACATCTCGCGTGCACTGAATGCCATCTTCGCGCAGGAGCACACGGTCACCCTCGACCACGTCGCGGCCATGTCCAGCAAGGATGCCCTGACCTACCTCAACAAGATCGACGGGCTGGAAGCCTACACCGTGGCGCGCATCCGCCTGCTCGGGCTGGGCCAGCCGGGCTTCCCGCTCGACGAGGCCATGTTCGCTTACGCGCAACACGTCGGCATCGTGCACCCCAAAGGCACGCACGAGGAGGCCCAGCACTTCCTCGAGCGCCAGATCCCCGAGGATCGCGCGCTCGAAGCGTACGCGATGATCCGCAAGCAGGCCTGGTCCGAGTTCGCCACCCAGGTCCGCAAGGGGCAGGTGGTGCGGATTCGCAGCGTGCCCCCCGATCGCACCACGCGCAATATGCTCCAGGCCATCTCCGCTGCCGCCGGCGGGACCGCCGTCGTGGACGACATCGAGCCCGACCTGGCCGACGTCGTGCCGTTCGAGCCGGAGCTGGCCACGGCCCCGCTGGACACGCCCGCTCGAAGCGCGGCTCCACGGTCGGCGAAGGCAACCAAGGCCGGGGCCGCGACGAACGGCGTCGAGAGCAAGTCGCGGCACGGCGAGAAGCCGCGCCCGACTTCGAAACGACCGGACCGGCCGGCCCGAGCCAAGGCCGCAAAGCCTAAGTCATCGACGCGCGCCCGAGCCAAGACGACCGCGACCGCGCGCTCCACCGCGCGCCCTGCCAGGTCATCCGCCCGCAAGCCCGGCAAGTGACGCAAGCCGCCGGTTTGCCGCCCTGCTGCCGAGCGCTCGGCGCTCCATCATGACGCTTCGCGCCGGCGACATTAACATGTCGCCATGAAACCCCGCCCGGACTCCGCCCACAACGGCGCGGCGCGCCGCCCGCTGTCTGCGCCGTCGCTGGTCCTCTGGAGCGCACTGGCCCTGATAGCCGTTTGCGTGCCGATCTCGCCCGCGCGCGGCGATGAAACGCGCGCGTCGAAGTCGCAACACACCGCGACGGCCCAGCCCGCGACCGACCTCGCCCGGGCGAGCTTGCCGCTGGCCGAACTCGTGATCGAGCCGGGTGCATCCCAGGCCGCGGACGCCCCGCTCGACCCGGCCTCGGCCGACGCCCTGCGCCGTGCCCAGGCCCAGCTCGAAGACGACGATGTCGAGGGCGCGATCGGCACGCTCGATGCAGCCCTGCACGCGGCCCCCGTCTGCCACTTCGAGCTGCTGCACCTGCTCGCGCAGGCGAACTACCGCCAAGGGCGACGCGGAGCGGCGCGCGTCGCGGCCGAGCTCGCCGGCATGCTCCGCCCGAAAGACCCGGACGTGCACTACCTGCTCGGCCGGCTCTACCGCGAGCAGGGCCGACCGGCGGCGGCCATCGCGCACTACCGCGTCGCCGCCGAGCACGAGCCAACCACGGCAGACGACGCACGCGTCGCCGCGGCCGCGTTCGAGCTGGGAGAGGTGCTCGAGCAGGAGGGCTACATTCTGGCGGCGGCGCAGGCGTACGCGCGCTTCAACCTCGTGCTCTGGGCTCTCTCGGACTCGGCACGCGAAGCCGACGTGCTCGCCGCGATTCTGCCAGCTCAGCCCCGCGGCACGTTGGAGCGCATCGTCGACCTGCTTGCGCCGATCGGCCAGCGCGACGAGCTGATGGGCATTCTTCGTGCGGCCCGAGACGCCCGCCCGCAGGATGTTTACGTTCAGCGCCTCTTCATCCGCACGCTGGCCGAAAGCGGCGCGGCGGACGAGGCTTTCGAGTACGCTCGCTCGTTGCTCGGCGCGGCTGACCATGACCGCTTTGAGGCACTGCTGACGCCCGCGCTGGAGGCCGCCCTGGCCAGCGCGAACTGGGACGCGTGGCGTGCGGAACTCCTCGAGCACGCCGATAGCGAGGAGGGCCAGGCGCGCCTCGCTGACGTGGCCGAGCGGCTGGCCGCGCTCGACCGCGCTCCGCTGGCGGTTCCATTGTGGGACGCGCTGGCGAAGCGCCGTCCGCACGATGCCGCCGTTGCGTGGGGGCGCGCCGCGGCCCTGGTCGCCAGCGGCCGGCCGCGCGAAGCGCTGGCGGCGCTGGAGAGTGGTCTCCCCGGGGCGGGGCCAGGCAATGACCATGAGCCGGAATGCGTTCCGGCCGGCGCGTTCGATGCACTCCTGGCCGCCTCGGCCAGGGGACCGGACTTGGCTGGTGCGATCGAGCCGCTCATGGCTGAGGCGTCGGGATCGGTCGCTGAGGCCGCCCTGCTGCTCCTCGCCGCGGGCACGGACCGCGCCGACCTGGCGCAGCGTGTGGCAGGCCGTCTGGCGGCACGCGCCGACGAGAGCGATGTCGCCGCGCTGGCACTCGCCCGCTTTCGCGTGCTCACGGGCGAGTGGCCGGCTGCGATCGAGCTGCTCGAGCGTCTCACGGCCACGCGTCCGAAGCTCGCCGAGGCCCACCACCTGCTCGGCCAGGCCCGTGCCGGACTCGACGAGAATGACGCCGCGGAGCGCGCGTTCCTGAGCGCACTCCGCTTGCGTCCAGGATCGGCCGACGAGTTGCTGGCCCTTGCCCGGCATCAACGGCGGGTCGGCGACCTGCTCGGCGCGCAGCGCCGCTTGCAGGAAGCCTGGGCGAACGGGCCGCACCGCGGGGACGTGCTCGAGGAACTCGTCTCGGCGTACCTCGAGGGCGGCAAGATCGACCTCGCCGCCGCGATCATCAGCGAAGCCGAGGAGGCCGACGTGCCCGCGGCGTCCCTGCGGCGTGCCCGGACCGCGCTACGTTTCGCAGGCCGGCCGGGCAGCGACGAGCACCTGGCCGAGCTGACGCGACAGCACAGCCAGCACCCGGATGATGTCGAGACCGGGCTTCAGCTCGCCAGCGGCCTGCTGATCGCCGACCGGTTCGACGAGGCCGGCCCGGTGCTCGAGCGCTTGATGCCGCACGGGACGCAGGCGGAGCGGGCGCAGTACCTGCGTACGCGCCTGGCCCTGCGCCGGCTCGAGAACGCCCGCGCTATCGAGATTCTCGAGCCGCTGGCCACCCGCTATCCGCGGCGCATGACCACGCTCTCGGTGCTCTGCGCCGCGCAGCTTGCGGACTTCCGGCTCGACGCCGCGCGCCAGACGATCGAGCGGATGATCGAGCTGGCCTCCTCGCCAGAGCAGCGCGACACGCTGCGCTCGCAGCTCATCCTGTCGCACGTCGACTTCATGGAGTACGACGCGGCCCTGGCCCGGCTTGGCGAGTGGCTCCAGTCCGATCCCAACGACCCGACGCTCCAGCGGATGGACCTGCGCGTGCGGCTCATCGCCCGGCGCTACGACGAGGCCCTGGCCCTGGCCGACGAGCGGCTGGCCCCGCTCGACGCCCAGTGCAAGGAGCGCATCGACGAGTTCCGCGCCGCCAGCCTCCGCGGCGGCGGCCCGAGCGCGGCCCTGTCCAGCCTGGAGCGCGAGCTGCGCGAGCTGGCCGAGCAGGTCTACGATCGCCGCGGCGAGATCGTCGAGATCTGCATGCAAGCCCGGCGGCACCAGGAGGCCGTCGACCGAATCCGCAAGTGGCAGGAGGACGAGCCGGGCAGCAGCCAGCTCATGGAGTGGCTTATCGAAGTGCTCCTGGCGGACAAGCAGGGCGACGCCGCCATGAATGCGATCGCCGCCTACGTAGCCCGCGCGCCGGCCGACCCGGTCCGCGCGACGCTTTGGCGTGCCCGGGCGCTGGCGCTTCAGGACCGGGTCGAGGACGGCGTGCGCGAGCTGACGGCCCTGCTCCGCCAGCAGGTCATGCGCGAGGAGCGGGCCGCGCGGGCCCAGGTCCGCCGCGAGCTCATCAACATGCTCGTGGACGACCAGGACTTCCAGCGCGCCCTGTCGCTCACCGAGCAATGGCGCAGCGAGAGCGAGGAGGCTTCGCCGCGCGACCAGCGGGAACTGCTGACCCTCCAGCGCTTCATCGTCCAGGCAGCCGAACGCACCGACGACCACATCGAGGTGGATGAGAAGTTACTGCTGCTCGACCCGCGCGACCCGGGGCTCAACAACGACCTGGGCTACTCGCTGGCCGACCGCGGCGAGCAGCTCGGTCGCGCCCTGCGGATGATCACGCTGGCCGTGGCCGCTGAGCCACTGAACCCGGCCTACCTCGACAGCCTCGGCTGGGTGTACTACAAGCTCGGGCAGATCGAGCCGGCCACCAAGTACCTCGAGCGGGCGACGCGCCTGCGCGCCGGGCAGGATCCGATCGTCTACGACCACCTCGGCGACGCCGAGTATCGCGCCGGTCGCCGCGATGCCGCCCGGGCGGCCTGGGAAACCTCCAAGCGGCTGTTCGACGAACGCGAGGAGGACCAGCGGCGGCCGTCGGATCGCGACGTGCTTGAGGCCGTGCAGCGCAAGCTCGACGCCCTGGAGTCCGGCGCGGCGCCCCCGCTCGCGCCACTGGCCACATCAAACGAGTCGGGAGCCGCGCGATGACCACACCGCTCGACGTCGCCCGGCAGGTCATCTCCGACGAGGCGACGGCGCTGCATCAACTCGCCGCAAGCTTCGGCCGCGACTTCGACACGGTGCTCGACACGATCGTGGCCGCCACGCCGCCGCTCATCGTCAGCGGCCTGGGCAAGAGCGGGAACATCGCCCAGAAGATCGCCGCCTCGCTTACCAGCACGGGCACGCCCGCGGTCTTCATGCATCCGGTCGAGGCGCTGCACGGCGACCTGGGGATCGTGACGGATCGACACTGCCTGATCGCGCTGTCGCGCAGCGGCCAGACGGAGGAGATCCTCCGCTTCGTCACGCACTTCCGCCGGCTGGGCGGGCCCGTGATCGGGCTGACGCAGCGGGCGGACTCGCGCCTGGCGGAGCTGAGCCGTCACGTGCTGCTGCTGCCCGACCTGCCCGAGGCGGGGCCGCTCAGCCTGGCGCCGACCACGAGCTGCGTCCTGCAACTGGCGGCGGGCGATGCACTGGCCATGGCCCTGCTTCACCGGCGCGGGTTCCAGCCGTCCGACTTCGCCCAGTATCACCCCGAGGGCGCGCTGGGGCGGCGCCTGCTGCTTCGGGCGAGCGACCTCATGCACGCGGGCGATGCGCTCCCGCTCGTCCCGGTCGGCACCCCCTTCAAGGAGCTGCTCCTGATAATGACGCGCAAGCAGCTCGGCCTGGCGCTATTGGTCGATCCGGGCGGACGCTTCATGGGCACGTTCACCGACGGCGACCTGCGCCGCGTCTTCGAGCGCGTCGCCGATCCGCAGGCTCTCGACGCCCGCAGCGCTTACCAGCGCAGCCGGCGTGACCCGAGCGCGCCGCCCGTCCCGGTCTCGACGGTCCGCCCGTCACACCTGGCCGTGGACTGCCTCCAGATCATGCGCGCCGCACAGATCACCAGCCTGGTGGTGACCGACGACGCGGATCACCCCGTGGGCGTGGTTCGCCTGGTTGACCTGGTGAATGCCGGACTGGCCTGAGAATGTCGCCCCGCGGCCGCGCACCTACCCGCTGATGAACCCCACCGCCCACATCAGCAGTTCGCGCGCGTCCTGGTAGCCGAACGGGAACACCGAGAAGTCCAGAGGTGCGAGCTTGAACTCCTGCGGCGACATGAGCCGCTCGTTGTAGCAGGTCGTGTCCATCAGGCAATCGCAGTCGGCCGTGTGCGAGAGGCCCAGCAGGTGCCCGATCTCGTGGGCCGTCGTGTTGCCCAGGGCCTGGGCCATCTCCTCGAGCGTGTACGGCGCGCGAAACGCGAGCTGGAACGTCTGCGTGAACACGATCGCGTCGTCGGCCGGGTCCTGGTTCAGCGAGTCCACCTGCTGCGAGATCGCGAACGCGTCCGGATCACGGCCGCCGAAGTGCACCGTCGAATGCGGCCCGATGGGCACGGCGTGGTCGTCGGAGTTGAGCACGAGCACGTTGTAGCCCCGGTAGCGGTCGGCGACGATCTCCTGGACACGCACCTTGAGCGGCGCCGTCTGCTCCGCGGGCAGCCCGACATCCGTAGCGCTGAACGGCGGGAGATTGAACGTCCCCACGTACAGCACCCGGATATTGCTTCCGCCGGCCCAGTTGAGGAAGACAATCTGCTGCCGTGGCGGCGCGGCGCCCACCGCCGGCTGGATCACGACCGACACCTCGAAGTCGCCCGTGGTCGAGCTGCCCGGGAACGCGATGACGCCCAGGAAGTACTCGCCCGAAGCCCCAGGCAGCGCGAAGTCGATGTAGGGGTTCAGATTCGTCCCGTCGACGTTCCGGTCGTCGTTGATGAAGACCAGGCTCTGCTCGCTGTCGAAAACCCCGGCCACCGCGTCGAGGTTGCCGCTGATCCGCTGCACATCGACGACGATGCCGTCGCCGGTCTCCAGCCAACCGAGCGAGTAGAACCCGATGTCGCCCCGCCGCGCGATCGTCCCGCGGAAGCGAGCCTGCCGCTTGTCCGCACCCAGGCCGAGCGACTGCGCGTCGCTCAGGTTCACCGTGCTGCCGGAGTGGGTGGCGGTCGAGGTGATCGCCGGCGGCGTCGAGATGACCGGGACGGGCTCGGTGTCGTCCGTCAGCCCGGTCAGCAACGCCGGACAACCGCCGCCCAGCGGCCCGAGCAGCAGCACGCACATCCAGCCGCCCAGGCGGCGCCAGGTCGCGGAGTTCCTCATTCGCCCTCTTCCAGCTCCAGGCACGTCCCGCATCGGCTCGCGATGTCGATGATTATCTTACGCCGCGGATCAAGCGCCTGCGATCCCTTCGCAACCGGGGCCGACTTGCCGGGCGGCTCGAACGTGGGCGACAGACCGACGGCGGCGGCCAGAATCGCCGGGGCGTTCTGGCTCCCGACCGCGAAGACCGTGGGCTCCAGGGGGGCCGTCCCCAGCGTCTGCTCGCCCACCAGGTCCCAGGCCGACCCCGTGGTGTCCATCACGTCGTCGGGCTGTCGCGTGTGGAACAGCCCGAGCAGGTGCCCCAGCTCGTGGCTGGCCGTATTTCCGATCATCGAGGCAAACTCGGCCGGCTCGAGCCGCATGGCAGCGAACGGCGCGAACGAGTCGGTGTAGATCACAGCCACGCCGCCCGGCTGGCTGTTGTACAGGTCCACGCCCGCCGCCAGCCCCAGGAGCCGCGGGTCGTTGCCGCCGAAGTGCAGCACGGCCACGCTGCCGCTCGGGAGCGGTCCCTCGTCGGAGGTCATGATGATCACGTCGTACGGCGCATAGTCGGCGCGCACCGTCGCCACGATGCCGCGCTTGATCTCATCGGTCAGACCGACGTACGCCGACCCGAGGCTGGCCGCGTCGAACGCGGGAAAGCTCAGCGCGGCACGATTCTGCACGCGAACGCCGCTCCCGCCGGCGAAGTTCAGGTACACGCGCTCGGGGCGGGGGGG
Organism: uncultured Planctomycetota bacterium; assembly: GCA_900696535.1. Classification (GTDB taxonomy): domain Bacteria; phylum Planctomycetota; class Phycisphaerae; order UBA1845; family Fen-1342; genus CAADGM01. Next base: position 5,058 of record CAADGM010000161.1, on the reverse strand, counting down.
CGGCACGCTCCCGACGACCCGCGATATCCGCAGGTCGAAGCTGCCGCCACTCGACCCTGCCAGCGGCATGATCCCGACGCTGACGCGCCCCGCGGCGTAGCGCAGAATGTGCTCGAGCGTGTCCTGTGACCCGAGCACCCGGCGGTACAGCAGCTCGTCACGCTCGTCGAGCAGGACCACGACGAACGACGCGCTCAGCGGCGGCGTGTTTGCGGTGACCCGCCAGGTGTCCCCGGGAGCGCCGGGTCCGAACTCGAAGCGCTGGTAACTGCCCGTACCACTGACCGTACCCGACACGGAGGTGCTCAGCGGCAAGCTGGCGGGAGTAAACGTGTTGCCGCCGTCCGAGGACGGACTGGCGGCGTCCGCCAGGCTCGGCTCGCTCGCGGGCGTCGACGGCTCGGCGGTCTCCTGTGCCCCCGCCACGATCGAGTCGCCGCCCAGCCCCAGCAGGCTCAGCTCGGGCACACACCCAGAGGACAGCAGCAACCCCAGTACGACGCAGCCGCCCAGCACGGCCGCGGAGAGCCCACGCAGCATGGCGCAGCCTTCCCGATGGACTGCTGCGGCGACGCGGCCGTGGCCGGTGGGTTGCCGACCAATCCAGCCGCACAGCTTCTTTCTGAGGGCGCACTTGCTGCGCCCGGCGCCGGCCCGCGCGCCGCGGACCCATCCGTGCATCGAACCGGACAGCCGGGACCACCACCGGAACCACCGTTTGGCCAACCCGGACGAAGATGCCTGAGAAACCCGCACTTCCAGCGGTCGCGCCGCGGTTGCGCGAATCGGCCCTGGCTCTCCGCCGGGGAGCAACCTCCGGATAAGCGCTCGGCGCGAACCGAGCAGCGACCGCTCAGCCGCAACGCCGTGGGTGGAGCGCGGGTGCGGTGCGCCTGATGGTGCCGCGCTGCCGTGACGATGCTTCCAGTGGGAGCCCGCTGCCTGGTCCCTTTATCAGGAACCGCACATGGACGCCGACCGCATCGTGAAGCTCACGCCGGAATCCATCGACGCCCTGCTGGCGTCGCACCGTGTCAAGGCGGTCGAGAAACACGCCCCGGGCCGACGGCGCGAAATGCGCTGGCCGTTCCCGGGAACGCTCGAGGTGTGGCTCCCGGAGGGCTGCTACGGCGAGCGGCACTTCCTGGGGACGCTGCACAACCTGAGCCCGGGCGGCGCCGCGATGCGCGCTCGCCGACCGGTGGCCACGGACACACGCATCGCGCTGGCGATCCACGTGCCTGAGCTGAGCTGCTACGGGCACGCGGTCGTGCGGCACTGCACGCAGACGCCCGCGGGGTATCTCATTGGCATGGAGTTCGTCCTCGAGCCCGACGAAGAGGACGAGTCCCCGGACGGCGACGCATAGCGCTCTGCGCTCCTCATAACCGACAACCGCGACCGGTGCACGTGCGGGGACGTGCGCCGGTTCGCTTTCACAGGCCGGCCGCCGGGCGACTACAATCCGCCGCCATGCCTTCGACCTTCGTCACGCACACGCTCCCGAACGGACTGCGCGTCGTCTGCGAGGTGATGCCGGGCGTCCGCTCCGCGGCGGCGGGCTTCCTGGTTCAGACCGGCGCGCGGCACGAGCACCCGCCCGAGCACGGGATCAGCCACTTCCTCGAGCACATGTGCTTCAAGGGCACGCCCACGCGCACCTGGCACGACATCAGTGTGTGCTTTGACCAGCTCGGCAGCATTTACAACGCGTTCACCGGCAAGGAGCACACCGTCTACTACGGCTGGGTCCCGCGCGGACGGATCGCTCCGCAGATCGAGCTACTGGCGGACATGCTCCGCCCCGCGCTGCCGCCCGAGGACTTCGAGACCGAACGCCACGTCATACTCGAGGAGATCGCGACCAAGGACGACGCCTTCGACTCGCTGGTCTGGAACTTCCTGCATGAGACGGTCTTTGGTGAGCACCCCCTCGGCCACGAGATCCTCGGCGAGAAGGACACGATCGCCGCGCTGCCACGCGAGCACATGGTCGCCTACCACGCGCGCCGCTACACCCCCGAGAACACCTGGCTGCTCGTCAGCGGTGCGATCGAGCCGGAAGCCGTCCTGGCGGCGGCGGGACGGCATTGCGGCGAGTGGGCGCGCGGACACAACGGCGACGTGCCGCGCGCGGCGCCGCCCGCGCGACCCCGCGGCGTGTTCAAGAAGCGTCTCGAGCGATTCAAGCAGCAGACGGTCATCCTGGTCTATCCGGGCGTGCCAGCCGGGCATGCGGACGAGGAGTCCATCGAGGCGTTCACGCACCTCTTCGGCGGGCACAACTCGCGCTGCTACTGGAACATCGTGCAGAAGGGCATCGCCACGCACGCCGGCGCCGCGTGGATTGCCTACCAGGACTGCGGCCTGATGGCGCTGTACGCGGACGGCGAGCCGGAGCGCTGCGAGCAGATGCTCGCGGCCCTGCGCGAACAGGCCGAGCAGGTCGTCAGCCAGGGCCTGCGAGAGGACGAGGTTCAACGCGTCAAGAACCAGCGCCGTACGCACCTGGCGCTCGAGGCCGAGAACCCGCGCACCCGCCTCATGCAGCTCGTCGACGACGTCGAACTGCGCGGCTACCCGCGCGGCGCCGACACCCGCCTGGCCGCGGTCGAGGCCGTCTCGGCCCGGACGATCCAGGACTACCTCGCGCGCTATCCGATCACCGGCGAGTCTCTCCTGGTGTCCTGCGGCCCACGCGACTGGCCGTAAGCGGCGCCGGCACCCGGCCGAGCACGACCCCATGCGCGTTCTGCTCAACGATCGCGTGCTGCTTCGGCCGCTGACGGGCGTGGGGCACTACGTGAGCGAGCTGCTCGGCGCGCTTCGGTCTCACACCGAGGTCGAGCTACGCACACTCGTGAGCCGGGCGCGTCCGACCGTTTCCCGGTCAGTCACCGGCGCTGCCGACGCGACGCCCACCGCCCCGCCGCGCTCAACGTCGCGCCGCATTCCCGGCGTCCTGCGCGGCCTGCTCGAGGTGCCATACCGAGCCGCGCTGCGGTGGGCTGCGCGCCGCTGCGACCTCTACCACGAGCCGAACCACATCCCCGTTCCCTGCGGCCGCCCGACCGTCACGACGATTCACGACCTGTCCGTCCTGCTCCACCCCGAGTGGCACCCCGCCGACCGCGTGCGCTGGTATGAGCGTCAGTTCGCGGCCGGCCTGCGCCAGACGCGCGTGTTCCTGGCCGCCTCTGAGGCCACGCGTCGGGAGATGGTCACGCACCTGGGAACACGGCCCGAGCAGATCCGCGTCACCTACCAGGCACCGCGGGCCCTGTTTCGCCCGCAACCGCCCGAGGTTGTCGCGGGCGCGCGCGCCGCGCCCGACCTGCCGGCCGACTTCCTGCTCTTCGTGGGCACGCTCGAGCCGCGCAAGAACGTCAACGGGCTGATCCGGGCCTACGCCGCGCTGCCCGGCAGCCTCCGCGCGCGCGTGCCGCTAGTCCTGGCCGGTGGATGGGGATGGCACACCGAGCAGATCAGCACGGCTGTGCAGTCCCCCGAGCTGCGCGCTTGCGTGCGACTCGTCGGCTACCAGGACGACCAGAGACTGGCGGCGCTCTACACGGCCTGCACGGCGCTCGCCTGGCCGACGCTCTACGAAGGCTTCGGCCTGCCGCCGCTGGAGGCCCTGGCCTGCGGCGCGATGGTCATCACCTCGAACACGACCTCGCTGCCCGAAGTCGTTGGCGACGCAGGCGTCCTGCTCGATCCGCACGACACGCCCGCCTGGACCGAGGCACTCCGCCGCGCGATCGAGGACGACGCGTGGCGGGCGGGCTGGCGCGCCCGAGCGACGGCGCGGGCGGCGTGCTTCTCCTGGCAGCGCTGCGCGGACCAGACATTCGCCGGCTACCGGGCCGCGCTGGCGCCGTAACCCGTCCGCGGTGCTACCATGCCGGCGAGTGCGGTCGGATGAAGATTCTCTTTGCCACGATGCAGTTCGCCCGCGGCTACGGACAGGGCACGGAGCGCTACGTCGCTTTGCTCTGCGAGGGCCTGGCGGCGCGCGGCCACGACGTCGTGGTGGCCGCCGGCGACCCCGAGCGGCGCGGCCCGCGGCTCAAGCTGGGCGCGCTGACGCAGGACACACCGCGTACGCTGTTCGTGCCCACCCGCGGCTGGAACGCGGTCCGCGGCCTGCCGCCCGCCGCTTGGCGCCCCCTGCTCCAGCGCGAGCGCCCCGACGTCGTGCACGTGGTCAACCCCGCGCACATCGGCGGTGGCGTGGCCGAAGCCGCGCTTGAGCTTGGCTTGCCCCTCGTCATCACGATCGTGGACTTCTGGTGGCTCTGCCCCAAGCACACGCTCCAGCACTTCGAGCGAGGCGTCTGCGATGCCAACGTCACCTGGCCCGAGTGCCTGCGGTGCCTGGCCGCGACGGACGCGCGGCCGCTGGTGCGCGGCGTGGCGGCGCTGCCGGGGCTGCGCAGCGTGGCGCTGCCGGTGCTCTACGCCGGGAAAGCCATGCTCCGCGGCACGCCAGTGGACGAGCTGCGCCGGTGGACGCGGCGCCAGGAGTACGCGCTGGACTTGCTGGACCGCGCCGCGATAGTGATCTTCCTGTCCGCCGGCGGGCGCACGCTGCTCGCTCCCCGGCTGAAGAAGGCGCGCTCGACGACGATCCTCGTCGGCCTTGATCCGCGCTGGCGCGCCGGTGCCCGGCCGCCGATCGATTCGACCCCGCGGCGGCCGCAGGACGTGACGTTGGGGTTCGTGGGGGCCCTGGCCGAGCATAAGGGGCCGCACCTGCTGCTGGCGGCGCTGCACCAGCTCGGCTGGCGCGAGACGCGCGTGCTGGTGGCAGGAGGCGGGACGGACGCACGCTACGAGCACCGCCTGCGCGAGCTGGCCCGCGGATTGAACGTGACGCTCCTTGGGCGCGTGCCGACCGGCGAGATGCCCGCGCTGCTGGCCGGCCTCGACCTGCTCGTCGTGCCCAGCACCTGGCCGGAGAACCTGCCGCAAACAGTGCTCGAGGCACTGGCGACCCGCACGCCCGTGATCGCCAGCGACGTGGCGGGCATCAGCGAGGTGATCGGCGACCCGCGC